>NZ_JAVSPW010000001.1:5857500-5860000 GCF_037162595.1 Mesorhizobium sp. ISC11 | reverse complement strand
CATGCAGGTCGATATTCGCGGCCATCAGTCATTGTCATGGTCGAGGGTGGCCACAAAAGCCGGCTGAATAGAACACCACCCCGACCAAATTCATTTCGTATTTGACTGTAAATCATCACCGGCATCACCGATGCCTGGCACGAGGATCGGATGGCTTTGTCTTTTCCGCCTCCGATTCGGTTGATCCGGCCATGGCGGCGGCCTGGCGCTTCACTTGCCGGTCCCCCAAACGCAAACGGCCCGCAGGCTGTTTTGTTGAGGCTTTGTTTTGTTGTCGTACCTTGTCGGCTGAGTCCTCTTTGTGCGCCGAGGACTGCCGCTTGCGGGCACCATTGTCCCTTGAACGCGAACAGCCCGCCGGCTGATGCCAGGCGGGCTGTTGCTTAGTGAAGTTTGGTTTGCGGGACGGGATTTGGTTCTTTTGTCCCGCAGCTTCGGCTTCGCTTTCGGACCATCCGGCGTATTCCGAGAAGCTTCGGCAGTCCCCCAGCCGCATATCAAAACGGCGCGCGGGCATTTGTGGCTGGCGGGCTGTTTTTGAAGTTTGGTTTTGGGGAGAGGATTTGTTTTCTGTCTGGCGGCTTGGCTTGGCTGGTTGCGGGCGCCTGATGACAGGCCGGCAGCACAGCACGGCATAAAACAAAAGAGCCCGCACGATGGCGGGCTTTTTTGAATTTGGTTGCGGGGACAGGATTTGAACCTGTGACCTTCAGGTTATGAGCCTGACGAGCTACCGGGCTGCTCCACCCCGCGTCAATTTTTGTGTAAGCCGAGGCCTACAGATAGGTATATGGCTGACCAAATGAAAGGGCCGCTTACGCGGCCCGTGATCCCTTGGCGGGCCATTTCATAAAGAGAAGATTTTTCTCCATCCGATTTGGATGTGAGATCAACGTGCGTTTGGCAGACCTGGCAGCGACCTACTCTCCCGCGTCTTGAGACGAAGTACCATCAGCGCTGGAGCGTTTCACGGCCGAGTTCGGAATGGGATCGGGTGCAGCCGCTCCGCCATAACCACCAGGTCGGCAAAACGCACGTTGTTCGAGAAGCTTTTGAGCGAAGGGCACAAAGAGACATCGGCAGCGGAGCTGTCGGGTGCCTCTCGGGGCTGTTCGCTGGTCTTTGTGTGCCTTTACGGTTCTTGGTCTGGCGCCTTTCGAAGCGAAGCTTCGCAAGGTCGACCGACCGTCGGCGCTGATGCGCCGCACCCACGTAGCGCCGCCCGCAGGGCGGAACAAGCGTGAGTGAGAACAGACCATCTGACTTTGTCAGATGGGCATAAGGAATGAGAACGATCAAGCCGATCGAACTATTAGTACCGGTAAGCTTCAAGCGTTGCCGCTCTTCCACACCCGGCCTATCAACGTGGTCGTCTTCCACGGTTCTCAGGGAATACTCGTTTTAAGGTGGGTTTCCCGCTTAGATGCCTTCAGCGGTTATCCCGTCCGGATATAGCTACCCTGCTATGCGGCTGGCGCCACAACAGGTCCACCAGAGATCCGTCCATCCCGGTCCTCTCGTACTAGGGACAGATCCTTTCAATATTCCTACACCCACGGCAGATAGGGACCGAACTGTCTCACGACGTTCTGAACCCAACTCACGTACCGCTTTAAATGGCGAACAGCCATACCCTTGGGACCTGCTCCAGCCCCAGGATGCGATGAGTCGACATCGAGGTGCCAAACAACCCCGTCGATATGGACTCTTGGGGGTCATCAGCCTGTTATCCCCGGCGTACCTTTTATCCGTTGAGCGATGGCCCTTCCACGCGGGACCACCGGATCACTATGACCGACTTTCGTCTCTGCTCGACTTGTCAGTCTCGCAGTCAGGCAGGCTTATGCCATTGCACTCAGCGAACGATTTCCGACCGTTCTGAGCCCACCATCGCGCGCCTCCGTTACTCTTTAGGAGGCGACCGCCCCAGTCAAACTACCCACCATACATTGTCCCGGACCCGGATAACGGGCCGCGGTTAGACATCCATAGTAATAAGGGTGGTATTTCAAGGGTGGCTCCACCTGAGCTGGCGCCCAGGCTTCAAAGCCTACCACCTATCCTACACATGCCACTACGAATGCCAATGTAAAGCTATAGTAAAGGTGCACGGGGTCTTTCCGTCTAACCGCAGGAACCCCGCATCTTCACGGGGAATTCAATTTCACTGAGTCTATGCTGGAGACAGCGGGGAAGTCGTTACGCCATTCGTGCAGGTCGGAACTTACCCGACAAGGAATTTCGCTACCTTAGGACCGTTATAGTTACGGCCGCCGTTTACTGGGGCTTCGATTCAGAGCTTGCACCCCTCCTCTTAACCTTCCAGCACCGGGCAGGCGTCAGACCCTATACGTCGTCTTGCGACTTCGCAGAGCCCTGTGTTTTTGATAAACAGTCGCTACCCCCTGGTCTGTGCCACCCTCCTCTACTTGCGTAGAAAAGGGTCACGCTTCTTCCGAAGTTACGCGTGCAATTTGCCGAGTTCCTTCAGCATAGTTCT
>NZ_JAVSPW010000002.1:0-469772 GCF_037162595.1 Mesorhizobium sp. ISC11 | reverse complement strand
GGATGTATATCGCATGTTCGGACCCAAGCAGGGTCAGGCAATTCAAGGAAATCTACGAGTGCGCCACTGTGAAAGCCAAGTACCCTGACAGCCATATTGCCAGCAAAGCTGTCGAAAGACTGATCGACGCGCTGGAAGCCGAGATCCAGAATGCCGGATCCGTTCTGGATATGTGTTTGCTGACGGAGGATGGTCCTCAGGTGGCCACCTCAGCCCGAGCCTTCGCAACGCGTATCTGTGTCGGCACAAGCGCGGCGCGGCCGCCCTGGCTTCGCGTTTCCCGGTAGGCGTCGGGATTTCGTGGCTCAAAAATTTACCGAAAATTAACTTAAGTTAGCGCCCGCTTGTGAATAGCCCATAAGCTACTCACGCTGTTCTGGCTGGGAATGAGGAACAGCGGGTGCACCAGGTTGGACAATTCCAGCCAGGCTCTCAGAACGGGTGGGCATTACTATACTTTCTGAAGAAACTGGCGAGTGAGGGGCTAATTGCCGCCTCAGGGCGGATTTTGTTGGGAAAAGGGTGGGTAAGAGTATGAGTTCCACAGTAGAACTGCATAAATACACTTCGGTAGAGCCGGCAGGAATTCCGTCCGGCGGAAAAGCAACGGTCCATGAACAAGTAGGCAGAGAATGCCTCCTCATCTTGGACGGAAGGGCGCTAGATCGCGAATGTCTGGCATCGGCCTTGGAAGACCACGAACTCGGCATGGCCGTCGAGGCCAAGGGTTCGATAGACGAATGGCGCGTGAAAGAGGGGATGATCCTTGCAGCCATTCTTTTCAACCTGGGCGGCCGGAAAGTCACCGACCATGGCATAGCGGATCAGATCAGGCGCATTTCGTCCGAGTTCAGGTCGGTGCCTGTGGTGATCTTGGCCGACACAGAAGACCTTGCACAGATACTGGCGGCTCTCGAATGTGGCGCACGTGGCTACATTCCGACCTCTGTCGGGATCGACGTCTGTGTCGAGGCGATCAATCTTGCGGTGGCAGGAGGCATTTTCGTTCCTGCAAGTAGTGTCCTGTCCATGCGGCACCTGATAGATTCAGGCAGCCTTGAAACACCTTTGACAGGCATGTTCACGCTCAGACAGGCTGAGGTCGCCCAGGCGCTCCGACGCGGCAAGGCGAACAAGATCATCGCCTATGAGCTGAACCTGAGAGAAAGCACCGTGAAGGTGCACATCCGCAACATCATGAAAAAGCTTAAGGCGACCAACCGGACGGAAGTCGCTTACAAGGTCAACGATCTCTTCGCCGAAGGATCTCTGGCTGTGGAGTGACGAAGCAAATGAGACGCTAACTTTGGTTAAATCGTGCGGACCGTTTTGCTCTCGCGTAGCGTCTGATCTGGGGGATGATTGCTGCACAATTGAGGGACCTCCGTCCCGCTGGACACCCGTGGTGGACGCCCCGCATATAGCCAGCTCCCATATGTCCTGTTCCTAAAGACTAACCATTGCGAGGCGTCCAAAGCACGCCTGCCTCACTGTCCAGCAACCAGCCGGAAGTGACACTTCGTCAATGGCGAGGACCAGGTTGCTGCTCTCTCGTGGAACTGGTCGTGCCGTCCTGGGGGACCAATCCTTGCGACAGCGACCCCGGAGGGCTATCGCTACAATATTTTGACCTTCCTAAGCGTGAAGGCCTCCGCAAAGTGCTCGGGTGCCCGGCATTCCATTCCACGCAACCGCGCAAGCCCGGCGAATGTCTCCCGATCGAACCAGTCCTTTGAGCGCTGTGTCCCGAAGTGCTCGTGAAGGAGTTGGATCTTGCGTTCCAGCACGTGGGCTGCAATCGGCACATACGCATTGGGTTGGCAAAGATCGCCGTCCCATTTCGGAATCTCGTATTCGAGCACAAGGTGATCGCGGAAAACGTTCCAGGTCAGTTGGTTGACCTCCCTATGGTCCTGATGGGCGTCGAACCTGGCATGGGTTAATATCACGTCGGGATGGACCCTTGATCTTACGTCCATCAGCCAATGCTTTATCGATCGGCTGTGAACTGGGAAATAGCCGTCTTCAAAATCCGCAACGTCGATCGTGGACGAATGGGATCCTTCGAGGAAGGCTTCGGCCGAAGCCCTGGCTTCGGCCGACCGCTGGCCGCCGGCGCTTAAGACGCACCAGTAGACGTGAAGTTTGACCTCCGACGCGATCAGACTGAGGATTGTGCCTCCCGCGCCGATCTCAATGTCGTCGGAATGGGCCCCGACGCACAGAATCGAGAGTTCCTCGCCGCCACGCGCGAGACCAAGCCCCTTCATGATGCGGCCAACCCCATACTACGCCTATTCTTCTCGGCGGTGGCTATCATACTCCAGGGCATGTCGCCCTTTTCGACCATGTCTTCGAGTGATTGCCAATCGCGCAGCGTGTCCATTGAACGCCAGAAACCCTCGTGCTTGTACGCCATCAGCATGTTGTCATCGATCAGACGCTTGAACGGCTCGACAACGAGTTCCTCGCCGTCGCGCATGTAGTTGAAAATTTCCGGACGGAATATAAAGTAGCCGCCATTGATCCAGATCTCCGATGTCTCGGCCGCACGAAACTCGCGCACGCGGCCATCTTCCGCGATGTCGGCCAAATGGTAAGTCAGCGGCGCGTGCACTGCCAGAAAGCAGCCGATCTTGCCGCTGGCCTCGAATTTTCCGATCATGTCGTCCAAGTCGACATCGGTCAGGCCGTCGGAATAGTTGGCCAGGAACATCTTCTCGTTCCTGACGTGATCCTGCGCAGCCCACAGGCGCTCTCCAATGCTGCGCCAAATACCGGTATCGAGCAGAGTGATGCTCCAGTCCTTGATTGTGTCGCCGAGGAGCTTGACGTCCTGGCCTCCTCGCGTAACCACGCAATCGGAAAACGTTTGCGGCCGGGTGTTCAAGAAAAAGTCTTTGATCACGTTGGCCTTGTAGCCCAGACACAACACGAACTCGTCATGCCCATAGTCACTATACCATTGCATGACATGGCGCAGGATCGGCTGGTGGCCGAGCGGTATCATCGGCTTTGGGATGCTTTCGGAATAGTCGCGAATGCGGGTCCCGCGACCGCCACAGAAAAGAATGACTTTCATTTCTCGTACTCCGACGGATCGATTACGGTCACGAAAGGAATCGGCACTACGAATTTCGCGTTCCAAGCGGCGACATGGCGCATCTGCTGAATGATCTCGTCCTTCAGATTCCACGGAAGGATGAGGATGTAGTCTGGCTTAGCCTCGTCGATTGCGTCGACGGGCTTGATCGGGATGTGCATTCCAGGTGTATAACGCCCGTGCTTGTACGGGTTGCGGTCCACTGTGAAATCCAGGAAGTCGGTGCCGATGGCGCAGTAGTTCAGCAGCGTGTTTCCCTTGCCAGGCGCGCCGTAACCGCAAATCGTCTTGCCCTCTTCCTTGGCCGAAATCAGGAATGCCAAGAGATCACGCTTCGAGCGCTGCGCCTTGTAGCCGAAAGAGGCGTAGGTCGACATCTCTCCAAGCCCATGCCTGGTTTCGCGCTCGAGCAATTGGGCGATGCTGTCCTTCCTCGGCCAGGCACTGCCTTCGTGGCAGAGATAGACCCGCAGCGACCCACCGTGGGTGGGAAGTTCCTCGACATCGATCAGCCGCAGCCCGTGACGGGCCGCCATCAGGTCGACCGTCAACAGTGAGAAATACGAAAAATGCTCGTGGTAGATGGTGTCGAACTGGTTCTCCGCCATCAGCCGCTCGATGTGTGGGAATTCGAGAGTGACCATGCCCTCCGGTTTGAGCAGGATCGCCACCCCGGCGACGAAGTCGTTGAGGTCTGGCACCTGCGCCAGGACGTTGTTGCCAATGATGAGGTCCGCGCGAAGTCCTTCGCCCACCATTTGATTTGCCAGCCGGACGCCGAAGAAGTCGACCCAGGTGGCCACCCCCTTCTCGATCGCGGCGCGCGCGACATTGGCTGCCGGCTCGACGCCCAACACAGGAACGCCGAGTGGCAGAAAATGCTGCAGCAAGTAACCGTCATTACTTGCGAGTTCCACCGCAAGGCTGTCAGGGCCAAGCCCAAGGCGTCCCGTGATCGTCTCGCAATAAAGTTTCGAATGAGCCACCCAGCTGGTCGAGAACGAAGAGAAGTAGGCGTATTCGCTGAAGATGGTCTCTGGGCTCATATACTCCTTGAGCTGCACCAGATAGCACGTGTCGCAGACAAGCACGTTGAGCGGGTAGTAAGGTTCCATCTGGTCGAGCTGGTCGGGCTGCAGGAACCTCTCGCACGGCGGCGACATGCCAAGATCGACCAGGGTGTGGCGCAGGCGCGACCCGCAGAGCCTGCAGCCGACATTCCGGCTTGCCGCACTATGATCGCGGACGATTTCGACTGCCTGAATGTTCATTCCCCCTGCTCCTGTCTGCTGGTTTGAAAACGGAGACGCGGCGCGCTACGCAGAACCGATGCCTGCCGCGCCTCCGCAGGCAGATGGCCACAGGTTAGGATACAGCCCCCCCTGGTTCGATTTGCCAATCCGTCGGGTGCCTTAATCCTAATAGCGAGCGGGCGGCGGCAATGCCGGCGCGAGGCCCGCCGAACGGGTAAAGCCGTCATCCGGATATACCCCTATCGAAGAGGCCACCTAAGGCTTAGGTAGCCCTTCCAGCGTCGGCTGGCGACGCTGACAATTGCCGCGCCGGTCTTGCTCGGCACGGGGGATCCAAGTGCATGCTGTTTACCGAAACGGAGCTTCAAGGTGTCTGGCTGATCGAGCCTACACTGATGGTTGACGACCGTGGTTTTTTCACCCGTCTTTTCTGCGAAAAGGAGATGGCGGATTGCGGTCTGGCGACCCGATTTGTCCAGCACAGCCGGTCCTGTTCGGTCCAAAAGGGAACTCTCAGGGGGCTACACTACCAAGAGGAGCCTTACGCCGAGGTCAAGCTGGTCTCCTGTGTCCGCGGCGCTATTTTTGATGTCGTCGTGGACCTGCGCCCGAATTCACCGACACGCTACAAGTGGCTTGGCTTCGAGCTGACATCCGAGAACATGAAGCAGGTCTATATCCCCGCCGGATTCGCGCACGGCCTGCAGACCCTTACGGACGGCACCGAGGTCTCTTATCTCATATCGCAGTTCTATGCGCCCCACGCGTCGACGGGCGTCCTCTACAATGACCCGGCCTTTTCGATCCGCTGGCCATTGATGCCGACAGCAATGTCGGAAAGGGACAAGTCCTGGCCCCTTGTCAGACGGCGAACCGGCGCGTCGGCCTCATGAGGCTGCTGCCAAAAGACCATGTTCCGATAACAGTCTGGCGGCGGCGGCGAGTTCCTTGAACGGCAGGTTCGAACGCTCCGCCATGCTCAGAAGCGAATGCTGCCCGTCGGCAAGGTTTAGCACCCAAAGCAGCGACATCGACGTTGCGCCCGACGACTTCTGCCCTCCCAGGGCTGCATAGAGGCCGCGCTTGCCGAGTTGCGGTTCGCCTTTAGGCAAGAGGTTCAACGGCGTCCAGTCCTCTTCGATGATGTCGATTACGTCCGTCAGGATGCGGAAGGAATCCTCGAGATGCTCCGGCCTGATGAAGTCAAGATTGTCGGCCGACGTGTGGTATTCGGGGAATGTGCCGTGGACGCTCCGCTGGAACATGCCGACCGGAAGATCGAAGCCCGGCGAGCAATATTGCCTCTCGTCATAACCGTAAGGGGAGAAATCCAGCATCTTTGCCCCAGCTAGACGCCCGAGCACGTGTGCCATGGCGCGATCGACGAGCGCGTCACCGCGGCGGCTGCGCTTGTATGCCGGGCTTCCTGCGTCACCAACGCATGACAGCACCAGACCATGGTCGATGAGACATGTCCGGTCCTCGTTGCGCGACAGCCACGCGAGCGCGCCGATGGTGCCCGGGGCGAACAGGAAGCGATAGCTGTATCGTGTTTCCCTTGCCTTCAGGCTTCTTGCGAGCGCTGCCAGCAGGGCCAGGCCCGAACAGTTGTCGTTGGCGAGTGAGGGATGGCAAATGTGCGCCGAAAGCAGGAATTCCCGTTCTGTTTGCCCGCGGTGCAGGTATTCTCCGTAGGCGAGGCTGCCGTCTTTGAATTCGGCATCGATCTCCACCCGATAGAGACCGTCGGGCATGTTGGCCACACGGTCATGGGCTGCGCAGAAGCCCCATGTCGGGGTGTAATAGGAAGTGCGGTAGGGAATCACCTTCGGTTGTTCCGGCAGCGTATGGATATGCGGCCTCAATTCTTCGAGCGGCAGTATCCCCTTGAAGGGTAAGCTGTAGTTGACGATGTGCAGGTTGGAGTCAGCGAAATCCACGACCGTTTGTCCGTCCGGGCCTGTGATGCTTGCCGAGCGGATGTTCCATTCCTTGGGAATGGTCCAATCGAAAACCTGCGTCCCGGTCGGCACTTCATGCAGTTCCAAATCGATGTGCCCCGACAAGACGTCCAGCGTTTGTCGCACACCATCTCCGGTGATGCTCCTGCAGATCGGAAACAGACGTTCGGCCAAGGCATAGATTTCATGGCCGAGGCTGACGGACGCTGGCGGCGAGCCGAGTCCGCCGGGATTCACCTGTTCCACACCGCTTATCCCGCCGCTACCTCCAGTCTTTTCGAGGCTTCGGCGACCCGCATCCGACCGTCCAGAAGTCCGTTGGCCAAAAGATACCGGATGTGGCCGATACGCTGGAAGCGCGGCCCCTCGAATTCGTCGAGAGTGACATTCGACTTTCGGTAGGCATGATAGAGCTGCTCGGCCCCTTTGCGCGCATCCCATTGCGGCTTGAAGGCAGGAAGGGCAAGCGCGATCTTGTCGAAGTTAACGCGATAGGAGCGCTTGTCGGGTCCGGCATCGGACGCGAACTCAAGCCGGCAGCCCGGCACGACCTCGGCGACAATCTCGGCGATGTCGCGGATCCTGTAGTTGTGGCCCGTCTGCCCCACATTGAAGGCCTCGTTGTGAATGGTCTCGCGGGGCGCTTCCAGCCCGGCAATGAACGCCCTGGAAATGTCCTCGATATGGACGATCGGCCGCCACGGCGTTCCATCGGATTTCAGCAGGATGACGCCCTTGGTGACCGCCCAGGCCACGAGATTGTTCAGCACGATGTCGAAGCGGAGCCGGGGAGAGAGGCCATAGGCCGTGGCGGGACGGAAATAGGTGGGAGAGAAGCTGCTGTCGGCCAGTTCAGAAATGTCCCGTTCGGAAAGCACCTTGGACCAGCCGTAGGGCGTGACCGGCTTCAGTTCGCCCGTTTCGTCCACCATCCCGTCGCCGGCCTGTCCGTAATTGCTGCATGATGAGGCGAACAGGAAGCGCGACACGCCGGCGTCCTTGGCCGCCTTCGCGAAGCGGACGCTGCCCTTGTGGTTGATTTCGTAAGTGATGTCCGGATCAAGGTCGGACAGCGGATCATTGGAAAGAGCCGCCAGGTGGATGACGGCATCGACCCCTTCGAGGTCGCGCGCATCTACGTCCCTGACGTCTTTTTGGATTGAAGCAATTGAAGCCCGCTGGCCCCCTGCTGTAAAGGTGCAGCGCCGGTAGAGATCGCTGTCATAGCCCGTCACTGAGTGCCCTGCACGCAACAGCATCGGCACCATCACCGAGCCGATATAGCCTTGATGGCCGGTTACCATGACTTTCATCGCGCACCTCTCAAGCCGATAGTGATCGCCAGAAGGCTACTTGGGCTGAAAACAGTGAGGGAGAACGCCAATAGGCGATCAGGATGCCCTGTTGGACGAAGCCTTTGCCGCCAGTGCACCTTTCGGGTGGTCCGAGCCTAATCCTTTCGGAGGATTTTCTTCTGATCACCGTCGCTGATGCTTCCATCGGCCTCGTCATCAGCATTCCCGATCCGAGACTCAATTAGCGCTTGTTGGTTCGATTTCACCCAGGCCCCGCGACCGCGGATGTTTCGCGCATCGCGGCGTGTCCGGTGTTGAACTCCGCCGACGTGGCGATTCCGAAGGCCACGGCCTCACGCGTCATTGAGCCTTGACGCAGTTGATAGGTATAGGTTTCAAGCCCGTTGCCGTCCGCGGACCGGTTCAGAAGCAACAGATATAGAAACCCGACATAGGCGCGGTCTGTCAGGCCGATCGTGGCATATCTGGTTTCGAATTCGTGCGAGCGCATCATTTCCATGATCATGTCGGGGAGTTTGGTCGCTCCGTCTTCAAGTGCCGCCGACCACTGATTGACGCTGGCCGTGTCGCCCTTGCGGCCAAGAATGAGGCAGTAGACGAAACTTGCCTGCCGCGCCGGTAGGGACTGGTCCGCAGCCGCGGCCTCGGGGTCGCAGTCCCGATGGGGCTTGGGTATCGGCAGGGGGCCGCGGGTGAAGTCCCGTACCGTTTTGTAGGCAGGCTTAGGCTCGCCGGTCCGCCATTTGCCATCTGAGAGAGCCACGAGCCTCACCAATCCCATATTGGCTTCGAAGCCGGGGGCCCAGTAGGCCTCATCGAGCAGTTCGTAGATGTGCGCGGCCTCCACCTTATATTTGTCCTTGAGTTCGCTAAGCCGCGTCATCGTCTGCTTGATGCCGTCAGCCTGCTGGCGCTCGCTGCGCTGACTTCCATAAGGATTGTTGAATTCGGTGACCCAGATCGGCTTGCCGTATCTCGAGATTTCACGGAACGCCCATTCCGGGTCATCGCCGTACATGTGCCACACAGAAATATCCCAGGCGATCCCGTCCTGCTTCATCCGCACGAACGCTCCGGTGTGGCCCCAACCGGCGGTGCCCATCGCCTTCCTTATGCTCGGATCGACCTCTGTCATGCCGTCGGACAGGCCCTTCAAGACAGCGCTCACCTTTACCCATCGCGGGCCGTAGTAATCGAGCGGTCCTGTTCCGCCCGCAGGTCCCCATGCACATGGATATTGCGAACCATCGTCGCGTTTCTCACAGAGCTTGATGATGGCATAGTTTTCCATCTCGTTGCCGAGTTCCCAAACACGGATGTCGTTCTTGAACCTGGTAGCAAGGGTGACCGCCAGTTTCCGGGTGCTCACGTAGAGCTCTTCCGGACTATCCTTGTCCAGATCGGCGACCGCAGGCGTGATGACGGGCAGGATCTCGATCCCTCTCGCCTTCCCGGCGTCGACGAGGTTGGAGAGCATATCCGCGTTGTCCAGGCCTGAAACGTTGACGCGGTACGATTTCAGGCCGAGATCCTTGATGAAGTCGAGTTGCCTTTCCACCGGAATGCCCGGATAGGAGACTATTGGATGGCCATTGATGCCCCAGAGGAAATCGGCTGATGCAGGCGCGGCTGTTGCCAGCAGGCAGGCTGCAACGATTGCGAGACGAAACGACACGGCAACAAGCCTCCCTGCCCGATTTCGAGATCCGGGATAGTGGGGACTGCACACACTTCGCGCAATTTGCCCATACGGTTGAGCGCGGGCTCTCGTTACCCCTTTAGACGGTGGTCATGGCACAGCCTATTTGGACTGGCCTCCACCCGACCGCACCTAACCCTTACCAGCCCGCCCAAATGCCTTTGAGACCGTTCGGGTCCGAGAGAAGGATCGTAGTGATGTGACAGCGATGGCTCCACTCCGTCAAAAGTGGAAGGTAGCTACCGCTAATTCGGGGACGGCTGTCGGATTCCAGGGATGCTATGGTACGGCACTAGGCAAATGACATTGGTTGCGGAGCGCGCTGTGGACGGGAGTGCTGCATGTCACTGAGGGTCGGCGACTGGGTAGAGATTCGGTCCAAGGAAGAAATCCTTCTTACGCTCGACAGAAATGGTCGACTTGAGGAGCTTCCTTTCATGCCACAGATGTTTCAATATTGTGGTCACCGCTTTCGTGTTTACAAGCGCGCGCACAAGACATGTGACACGATCAATTTTGCTGGCGGACGCAAGTTATCCGGAGGCATCCATCTTGAAAACCTGAGGTGCGACGGCAACGCGTTTGGAGGTTGTCAGGCAGCGTGCCTGGTCTTCTGGAAAGAGGCATGGCTCAGGCCTGTGGCGTCCTCGGACGAGGCAATCGCGCCGCGAACCAACGCGGCGAATGGAAAAGGTTGCACGGAAAGCGACGTGCTGGCTGGTACGCGCGCCAAGAGCCAGCCACTTTCAGGTGGTCCGAGATACTCATGCCAAGCCACAGAACTTCTGGATGCGACCACCCCACTTTCTTGGTGGGATGCCCGGCAGTATGTGGAAGACTATGCATCGGGAAATGCCAGCAAAAAGCGTCTCCTGGTCGGATTCATCTATGCAGCAGTATTCAGTATCTATCACTACATGGGCCGTCTGCATCTCGGGAGGCTCTCCGTGATTGTCAGCTGGCTGTATGACAAGGTGCAGCACATTTACGGTGGCGTTTCATTCCCACGATATCGGGGATCGATACCTGCCGGCCAGCCGGTTCCAACCATCAAGCTTGATCTCCAACCGGGGGAGCTGATCAGGGTTAAGTCCTATGAAGAAATCCTCAAGACCCTAGACACGGATAATAAGAACCGTGGCCTGTATTTCGACGCTGAGATGGTCCCCTATTGCGACCATACTTTCAGGGTCCGGTCGCGAGTAACAGCGTTTGTCAATGAAAAGACCGGACTTGTCAACCGGCTCAGGGGACCGGCGGTCATCCTGGAAAAAGTCTGGTGCAATTCGAGATATAGCGATTGCCGGATGCAGTGCCCAAGAGCCGTCTATCCCTGGTGGCGAGAAATTTGGCTGGAACGGGTGCCTGGCGAGGCAATCGCTCACATGGGGCATGCTACGGCAGCTCAAACGGAAACAAGCGCGTATGCAGCCAGTGATACATGACCCACAAGGCCCTCAGTGCCAAAGGCGAACCCCGCAACCTTAAAAGGGAAGCCATTCAAAGTGGCGTCGCCAGGATGGTGAGCCAGGGGGTGAACCTGATTCTCAGGGTGGGCTATATTGCCATCCTGGCACGCCTGCTCAGCCCTGACGATTTCGGCCTGGTCGCGATGGTGGTGGCACTCACAGGCATTTTCGACGTCTTCACCACCGCCGGGCTTTCCTCCGCTACCATCCAAAAGCATGAGATTTCGTTTGACCAGGTTTCGGCACTGTTCTGGATCAACATACTGGTAGGGGTCTTTCTCGCGCTGCTCTGCGCCGCGAGTGCCTACACGATATCAGCCTTCTACCATGAGCCGCGTCTACTCAGGATCGCCATCGCGGTCGCTCCAGCTTTCCTGCTTAACGCGGCCGGCGTGCAACATGCCGCTCTGATCGAGCGCGACTTGCGTTATGTCACACTCAGCGCGATCGAAACGGGTGCCCTGTGCGTGGGCATCCTGTCCGGTGTGCTGCTCGCGTTGCGTGGCTACGGCTACTGGGCACTGATCGCCCCGACACTTATCTCGCCGGCAATCAACAGCCTGGGCTGCTGGATCGCCACCGGGTGGATTCCTGGATGGCCTCGACGCGGCGCCAATATTCGCTCGCTCTTGCATTTCGGTGGAATCGTCACGCTGAACAACCTCGTTGTCTATATTGGCTACAATGTGGAGAAAGTCCTTCTCGGGCGGCTCTGGGGCGCTGCGTCGCTCGGATTGTATACCCGGGCCTTCCAGCTGATTGGCATCCCTACGGCGACCATCAACAGCGCCGTCGGTGCGGTACTGTTCTCGGCGTTGTCACGAATGCAGCATGATCCCGCGCGGTTGCGGAACTTCTACCTCAAGGGATATTCGATCGTCATCGCGGTGACGGTTCCCATCACAATGTTCTCGTTCCTGTTCGCACATGAGATCATTACCGTGGTGCTGGGCTCGCAATGGACGGGGGCGGCGACCATCTTCCGGCTGCTCACGCCTACCATCTTGGTGTTCGGGATCATCAACCCTACATATTGGCTGCTCATCTCGACCGGCAAGCAGAAGCGCAGCCTGTATCTGGCTTTCGCCATCGCCCCTCTCGTCATCACTTCCTACTGCGCAGGGATCTCCTTCGGCCCCGAGGGCGTTGCACTGAGCTACTCGACGGCGCTGGTGCTCTGGCTCTATCCACACCTGGTGTGGAGCCTGCACGGAACGCCGGTTTCAGTCGGGGATCTGTTGCGGACGATCATGAGGCCATGGATGGCCGGCATCGTCGCCTCGGTGGGCGCGCTGGCAGTGCAGCGCTATCTCGGCCCGGAGGTTCCTTCGCTTCTGCGGCTCGCGGCTGGCGGGCTGGTTCTGATCAGTATCTATGCATTCGTCTTGCTGTTCGTCTTGGGGCAGCTCAAGCTGTTTCAGGATGTGCTGCTGGGCTTTCGAGGCGAGGCGCGGGCCGGCGCTTGACGCAGCCCGCGACTTCGACCGGCGAAGGCCCGAGAGAGAAGCTATTTGGAGGGCAAATGGCCAGTATAGCAATCGTCCATAGCTATCCGTACGACGCGTTCTTCGGCGGAGACGGCGCCTATATCCAGGCGTTCGGGCGATATCTCCTGAAGTCCGGCCACGAGGTACACGGGTATGTATCCAACATAGCGCGCGGCCGAAGGAGTCCAGTCTGTAGGAGCGTATATGAAATAGAGCAGTTTTCTTCGTGGCAGGTTCGTCGAAGTATCAGATTGGGCCAGAGAACATTTCTATCCACGGAGTTGCTTCGGTCCGGGCATCTGGCCGGATCGTTCCTTGGACGGAAGACCGCACCTGTTTCCCCAACGACGGACCAGAACTTTTCCAAGGGAGAGACTCAGTGGGTGCTTGACCGTATCGAGGCTGGACGGCCGGACGCCGTCATACTGTTCCACGATGCCGTGCATTTCGCTCCTTGCCTCTCCCGCAACGGTCACAGGGTTTTCTCACTTGTTGGCCATCTTCAGCACCGCAACGGGGCAGCGCGCTGGGAGGCCGGCGCAACCCCCGGCCCGGACAAGAATTGGACTGAGGAAAAGAGATTGTCAAACTCGCTGAAGGCGGCAGAGTGTGTCGGTTTCAACAGCAAGGATGACGCCTCCTACGCCCGCAACCATCTCGGGGTGACACGCGTGATCTCTCTTGGCATGGGCTTCGACAATCACGAAAAGCAACCCGACAGCAATGAGCCCATCGTTCTCTTCGTCGGGAATGCCACAGAGCCAAATCGTGCCGCACTGTCGTGGTTCCTGAAGGAGGTCTGGCCAACTGTTCGAACCTCATGCCCCACGGCAAGGGTTCGCATCGTCGGAACCGCCGCCTTCACATGTGAGGTTACGCCGGCGGCCGGCCTGGAGTGTGTGGGAGCGCTCCCGGACCTCGCTCCCGAATATAGGCGCGCCCAGCTTGTCGTGGCCCCGCTCGTTTCCGGCAGCGCCGGCGTCAAGATAAAGGTGGCCGAGGCCATGTCTTACGGCCGCCCCCTCGTGACGACCTCGATAGGTGTGGACGCAGGTGACCCCCACCAACTTGATGAGGGAGCGATCGTGGCCAATGGTGGTGCAGACTTTGCACAGGCGGTCATCGCGCTGTTAAGCAATGCGGAACTTCGGCGTCAGAAATCCGAGGGTACCGCGCATGTATTCGCCAGCCTCTTTTCCTGCGATGTGTGCTATGGCCCGTTCCTGTCTTGGCTCCGCAAGGCAGGCCAGGTGGCTGATAGCAGCTTGTCATCACAAATGGTGTAGGGAGGCGGGCGCCTCTCTAAAGTGGCACTCGACAGGATTTGATCAGCACTATGCTGTATCCGCATGCTCCACTTGGCGGGTGGACGAGCCCGACCGACCGGAAATCACTGCCAAGGCCCGTCTGACGGCTCCCTTCGTTCGATAAAGATGGCCCAGCGGCGGAAATACCCTCAATATCGGAGACAGCGAAAAGCTATATCTAAGCAATTCGAGGCCACAAGCGGTCCTTCCTCGGACAATATGAGAGACTGCCGACCAATAAGCGGCATCGGCAACCCGGCGCATTGCCATGCGACGAAGCCCCGATGCCGCCGGCATGGCAGCGCCTTCGCACGAGAAGAAGCTGGCGAATACCGCCTCTCGTTCTTTCAATTGCGTTAATTTGTCCGAAAAGTGGACCACCGTTATTTGTGCTGCATGCACGCGTCGGATACCGAGCGCGCCCTCGAATTCCACGATTGAACCCAACCGCGCGAGGCGAAGCACCATCTCCAAATCGGGCGCGTGAGCGAGTGACGCACGGTAGTGACCCACCGCCTTTTGCGCAGTCATCCTGACCAGCACCGCTCCCAAGGCCAGGGACACTCCCAGATGGCCCAGATGACGACAACAGTCTTCAATGAACCGGGCACCCGCCGTTACGCGCCATCCATCTGGTTGACTTGGTTCGGCAAAATCCTTCCCCTCGATCATGCTGAGATCAGACCCTATGGCGAAAGCAGCCCCAGGATTGCTTTCGAGGACATCAACGGCGCGTTGGAGCGAGCCGTCTGTCAGGAGATCGTCGGCGCACAAAAGGATGAAGTAGTCTCCTCGCGCAAGCTCGACGCCTTCGTTGAAGGACGCAATTGGCCCTACATTCCTGGCGTGGCACACGACTTCAACCCGGCTGTCTTGGGCGGCAAGTCGGCGTGCCACTTCCACGCTGTCGTCTGTTGACGCGTTATCGATAACAACAATCCGGAGATCGTCGATGCCTTGCGAAAGCACACTGCGTATACATTGCGCGAGGAACCGATCAGCGTTGTAGCAGGGTATGACTACATTGATGCTGGGCATCAGCACAGGCTCCCCTTACCTGATTGGTCGCCTTGGTTATCGGAGCGACCTGATGTGGGCCAGCACAGGCACCACGCCACGATCGAGGACAAAGACTTGGTTTCCGGGCCCATCCTCCAACAAATCGGCTGGAAGGTCATGCCGTCTAAAAGGCTAGGGGATGACAATCGACCAAAGGCGTAGGGGCAGGTGCAACCTCATCGCCAGCCTCTCCGTCTCATTCAGCTGTCTGTGAAGCGGCCGGAGAGATATCGGGTCAGCGGCACTTCAGCAAAAAGATAAACCAGCACCGAAACGCAGGTGACGGCCATGGGCGTCACGAACAACAGCACCGAGGCGAGCCGCGCCGAATCTCCGCTTTCGGCAACGAGCTTCTCGGATACGATAGCCACGAACCAGTGGGTCAAGTAGATCGCATAAGTGCATTTGGCGAGAAAGTTCAAGAGCTTGGAGTCGCTGAAGACACCGAGCTGCTCCAGAGCGACAACCCCCAGCAACAGGACCGACATCGGCATGCCGAGCGCGAGGAGACGGGGCAGCGCCGGCCAACAGAAAGGACGCAAGACTGCTGCTAAGGCTCCGAAGGCGACTGCCGCCGCCGCGAGGGTAACGGCCCCGCCCCACGGCAGTTTGAAAGGGAACAGCCCGGAGTTGGAAAGCTTGAAGATGACGATGCCGAAAGCGAAATCGATCAGGATCGGATTGGTGTAAAATACGAAAATGGGGTTCTCAATGCTTGATGTCTCGCCCGCGACCGCAAGAAGAACCGCGAAGGCGGCGGAATAGAGGATCCCATATTTCACGCTGACGAGTTGGAAAGCTGCGATGATCAGGCTGAATTCGACGATTACCAGCAAGGTCCACGTCGGATACAAGATGGGGTAGGGTCCGAAGGGGACGAAGGCGAGCGACATGAAAAGCTCGGACAAGGTCCTCTGATGGCTTTTCATCGCGTAGTTCTCGACAAGAAATGCGAGAATCGTGACGCCCCAATACAAGGGCACGATTCGAATGAGCCTCGTTCGCAAATAGGCGCCGGCCGACCTGCCATTGTTCCCAAGCACATGCGCGGTAAGAAAACCGGCCAGAACCATGAACAGATCCGTCCCGAAACGGAAAATGTCCAAGACACCCGGCTCAATATGGGCGGCGCTCACCACTCCGGACATGTGGATGTAGCCGATGGCGTAGGCGGATATGAGCCTCAAAAGCTGAGGATTGTGCCAGAACCTCCTTGCCCCAGCAGTCCGGGCGGCCGGATGGTATTCCGCGTTCACCCGGGTTATCAGTCCGAAGCTGACCGTGCCTATTGTTGAGAAGATCGCCCCACCCCAGGGACCCCAGCATCCCCTTGAGGCATATGGTCCAATGCATCGGCGATCAGCCCTCAACCGTTCTGTTACGAGGTCGGCCTCGCGGTGGCCTGTCCGTTCTTCTGCACGATCTTCATCGTTTGCGCCCATTGACGCGATCCTCAATCTGGTAGCACCCCCCGCTGCCGCTATCTATCAGTTGGACATTTCACGCGCTCGGAACGCGCCCGAGTTGGGCGACAGCCGCTTGTAGGCGGACCGTGCGTTCCGCAGGATCCATTGCGGCGCAAGGAGCGTCGGCACTGCGCGGGTCCAATAGTGCGGCATTCCATGGTAACGGCCGTACAGGTACCTGATCGCTGCGCTCACCGCGATGGTCCGTCCCGCCGCAGTTTTAGCGTTGTTCAACCGCGCCATCACGTGCGTATCAAATATCCGGCGGCGAAACGCTTCGCACACAGCGGGTGTGTCCGCGAACAACGCGAAAGCAATCTGATCATAGGCGGCAACGTCGATCTTCAGGCGATCCAGCCATCCGAACTTGATATTGAACTGGTCGTTGCCCGACCGATAGCCGACACAAGGTTCTTGGACCACGCCCCATTTTCCAAACCGTTCGACAACACGGCCGATGATATAAACTTGGACGTAGTAATTCTTGAATTCCGAGACATTAGGCTCGGATGCGATCTCATTCCATTTGGCACGGTCTATCACCAGGGCGGACATGAAGCCCAGCAGATCACCCATCGTCGCGAACAGCGTACCGGCATCGGCGATCAGTTGTGTAGGCGGGATCCGACGGATGCCGGTCCGGCGCGTCATCGTCACGTCATAGTCGATCACGCCTAGCGTTAGACCGGTTACGCCGGGCCAACGCCGGATCGCTTCCAGCACCCGTGCTAGCCCGCCCGGTTCCAGATGGTCGTCGTCGCCCATCAGCCAGATGTAATCGCCCTTCGCCGCCTCCACGACCGCCAGGAAATTGCCGTCCACTCCCAAGTTCTTCGGCTGGGAAAGCAAGGTGTAGTGCTTGATGCGACCCTTATAGCCTTCGGCCACGGCGACCGTATTGTCCGGTGAAGCATCATCGCTGACCACGACCTCGATCGCGTCCTCCAAAGCTTGGGCGATGATGCTGTCTAACAATTCCGCCAGCATGGACGAGCGGTTGTAAGTCGGGATGCAGATCGAAATGGTCGGCACGGGTTTCGGTCTGCGGCCAGGATCGGTGGTTACACGGCGAGGCCGGCGCGCGCGATGAGCGGCTGCCACCAATGCTCGCAAGTCGTTCTCGTCCATCGTGCTCTCCTGGAGGTCAATCCGAAGACTGGCCGCCGGTCAATCGCCGAACTCCCCGAAATCGGCGTCGACCTGAATCATGAGTTCGAGGTATTTCCACGCTATCCACCGCCAGGAATAACTGCTCGCCCTGGCGTTCCCCTTGGTAACCAAACGCTGCCGCAAGTCTGGGGCTAGCATCAACAGGCGGATGGCTTCGGCCCATGACTGGACGTCGTCGGGATCGGCATAAAGGGCCGAATCCCCGCAGATTTCGGGAAGACATGGCGAGGTCGAGGCCACGACCGGGCAGCCCGAAGCCATCGCCTCGACCGCCGGCAGCCCGAAGCCCTCGATCCGTGACGGGAACAGGAAGCACAGGGCGCCTTCGAGCGCCTTCTTGAAGTCGTCGTCCCCTATGCGGCCAGGAAGGACGATGTTTCCGGGCATTTGCGGGATGTACCTCAGGAGCGTGGCCTCGTCGACATCGCCTGGCATCCACAGGTCAAGACCCATCGCGTCGAGGTGTGGGGCCAGCCTGGCGAGAAGCCCCATGTTCTTATATTCCTGGTCCCGCCTCCCCAAGCAGAGGACATACGGCCTGCTCCGGTCGACGGCCAGAGTTGATCTCGCCGCATCCCACCGGTTCGCATGGTCGCTGCCGTTGTAGGTGACGACGATGTTTTCTTCTGGCGCGATTCCGAACTTGATCAGATGGCTGCGTGAGAGTTGCGAGACGGTCGTGATGCGGGCGGCCTGCCTGCCAAGTGCCGGCAGGATCAAGCGGTGCGCCCAGCGGAATCCTCGCGCGTAGCTCGACGGCATGAGCCTTGTGTGCATGTCATGGATACACGCGATCTGGCGCCTCAGCGCGACGGGAGCGAGATTGCAGAAGCTCAGCAATCCTCCAGGCACATGCCAGGGCAACTGCGCCTGCACCCAAAATTGCGGCAGTCGCGGCCTGCTGAATTCAGGAACGACCCGGACGGGGATGGCATCGAGGCGCAAAGGTTCCGAAAGCGGACGCGGCACCACGAGATCAATCTCCAGGTCGCGACCGAGCGGATGCCCTTCTGAAATGAGGGCGTCGAGAGCCAAGGTGACCTCGCGGGCGTAACGGGCCACACCGGTTGGCCGAAGCGTCGTGAAGTCTCCATTTATCGTCCAGCGCCGTCTCGGCGCTTCCCGGTCCGCGCACACCGCAGCGGGATGGCCGATCAGGAAGTCGGCGCCGGCGACAGCGGATCTGGCCAAGGGCGTGTCGGCACGGTGTCTGTTCGCCGGCCAGGCCGATCTTGGTTGCGGCGACTCCCTCGTATCGAACCCGAGCTTGGCCATGTCCAGCTTCCCCGACCTTCCGGCACCCTAGGCAGACTAGCATTCCCAGGAACACCAAGGCCCTTAAACGTTCGAGGTAGGTACGCTGTCCGACGTCGCCAATCCGGATGATTGCCACTTAGCCGAATGACCCGATGGCCATGGTGACCTGGCGTCTTGACGGTTCCACACTGAAAGTTCCAAGGGGGGACGACATGGCGCGACGTTGGACGATCAATGGGCGGTTTCTTTCGCAGCCGACAACAGGCGTTCAGCGTTACGCGCGCGAGGTCGTGCGCGCTCTCGACACCTTGTTGGCCGAGCAGAACCCGCTGACCCGCGGCCTCGAGCTTGCACTGCTCCACCCTCCAGGGTCCGGAGACTTCCCCCTGGCTTGCATCGAGCGTCGGGAGATCGGCGGCATGAACGGGCATGCCTGGGAACAGGTGCAGCTCCCCTCATCCCTGGATGGCAGCGGACTGCTCAGCCTCTGCAACACAGGGCCGCTGCTTTCCCGCAAGCATATCGTCTGCGTCCATGATGCAAACGTCTGGAATGCCCCGCAGAGCTATTCATTTGCCTTTAGACTTCTTTACAGGAATCTGTTGCCCGCCCTCGGCAAGACGGCGTGCGGTATTTCGACCGTTTCCAACTACTCCTTGGATGAACTGGTTCGCCGCGACGTCATCCCGGCAGAGCGGGCTTTCGTGGCGCCGAACGGCCATGAGCATGCCTTGCGGTGGGAGCCTGAACACTCAGCACAGACGCGGCTGGCGGCCTCGCGGGAAACCGTTGTCCTGATCGGCAGTGCCGCACCTCACAAGAATCTGGATCTCCTCCTGAACATGGCTGATCGTCTTGGCGAAGCCGGACTCAGAATCGCGATTGTCGGCATGTCGGATTCGCGCGTCTTTAGGTCAGGATCCGCCAGGACCGAAGCGCGAAACATCCACTGGCTCGGCCGCATTTCGGATGGCGAGTTGGCGGCCCTCCTCGGGGACTCGCTATGCCTGGCTTTCCCCTCGCTCACGGAGGGCTTCGGTCTCCCAGCCCTCGAGGCGATGGCCGTCGGCTGTCCTGTCGTGGTTTCAGACCGCGCCAGCCTGCCTGAAGTCTGCGGCAATGCAGCGCTGTTTGCATCCCCAGACGACCAGGACGCATGGTTCGACAGTTTCGTGCAGCTTCGCACTTCTCAGGCCCTGCGCGCTCAGATGATGGGCAAGGGAAAGGCGAGAGCCGCGGAATACAGCTGGAGGGCGACGGGCCTGCGTTATCTCCAGGCGATGGCGGCCGCAGACGGCGTCGATACGGAAACGAAGATCGTCAGGGCTCCCGAATTCACATGATCTCGTGAAGTGCCTGGACGGCGTCTAGCGATTCCAGGATCGCGCGGTCGAAGTTCTCTTCTGAAAAACGTCCCGCATTTCTGGCGCAAGCGCGCGGCGCAATGGCATGGCTATTCTCTTCGAACCGTTCCACTGCCTGCTTGAGGTGATCGACCGTTTGAGCCTTGAACAGCACTCCTGTCGGCTCGGAGGATGATCCTAGCCGCTGTACGATGTCGACGGCGCCGCCGCGACCGAAGGCGACCAGCGGCGTCCCGCAGGCCTGTGCCTCGGCCAGCGCTATGCCGAAATCCTCGCAGCCCGCAAACACCATCGCCTTCGCTCGCGCCAGGGTGTCCACATAGTCTTTCCGGGGCAGGTAGCCCGAGAAGGTGACGTTGGGACCGGCAAGCGCCCGCAAGCAGGCTGATTGCTGCCCTTCGCCAACGATGACCAGTCGCCGCGACGGCATTTCGTTGAAGGCCCGGATGACAAGGTCGGTGCGCTTGTAGGGGGCGAGGAAGGACGCTGAAACGTAGTAATCGTCCTTATCCTCCATACAAGGCAATTCGCCCAGTGTGACCGGGGGGAAAACGACGCGCGCCTGGCGCCCGTAAATGTGCTGGATACGGGAGCGGACATAATTCGAGTTCGCCAGCATCAGGTCCGGACCGTGCGCGGTTCTCGTATCCCATGTCCTCAGGCGATGGAGCATGTAGCGATAGAGCATTCCCTTGGGGCCGAAACCAAGCCGTCCCTGCTGAAGATAGGAAAATTGTTCATCCCAGGCGTAGCGGACGGGACTGTGCACATAACACAGATGCGGCTGGTCCGGCCTGGTGATGACGCCGCGCGAGAAGGCGGCCGACGACGAGATCACCGCGTCGTAGCCCGTCACGTCGAATTGCTCGATCAGAAAGGGACAGAAAAAGAAGAGGGATCGATAGAATTTATGGACCATCGGTATCCGGTTGGCCGCAGACGTATGGAATTCCACGTCGTGGAAATATTGCTCCTTCACCTCTTGTGGCAGGAAATCGAAAAGCGTGAAGACCTCGGCGTTGGGGAACTGCTTGCAGATTTGCGCAAGAACCCTTTCCCCTCCCCGGAAATTCGGGCACCAGTCATGAACGATCGCTATCCTGGCATTGCTGTCGAAGCCGGGCCCCGGCGCGGCCGGCAATTCTTCGATGGATACATCGATCTTGGCAGCGACGGCCAAATCGGAAGAGCGTTCGTGGAGCATGGTTCCCCCTAGCCTCATAAGGCTGGCAGTCTCCATTCCATGTCGTTGCTCCGGCAAGCTGTCCGATCGGCTACACACCGCTACGGGCGCATGGCCATCTAATACTTGCGGATGTGGTCCGTCACCGGGATACTCCGAAAGCCTGTGTCCGGCGGTAGGCCAGGCTCCTCCCGTCTCCTTTTATGCAGGCTGTGTCGGTCCACTCGTCGGTCTAGGTTTCGGCGGAACCGAAGCTGGATCGAGCATGAGACTCATAGTGATCATCCCGACGCTTGGCCGCAGCGGACAGGTCGGGCGTTTGCTTGGATATTTGGGCGGCCAGACGAGGCTTCCTGATGAGGTCATAGTGTCGGCGCCCGACGCCTCGCATGTCGACCTGCCGGAAAGCTGTCCTTTCCAGGTGTCACTCGTTTTCGGACCGAAAGGACTGGCTGCCCAGCGGAACAGGGCTCTCGTACCTTCCCTGGGGCGCTTCGACATCATCACGTTCTTCGACGATGATTTCGTTCCGTCCGCCGAATATCTGCAGCAGGTCGAGAAAGCTTTCGTGGAAAATGACGGATGGGCGGTGGTGATGGGCACGGTCGTCAGGGACGGTGCCACGAATGCTGGCCTCACCTGGGAAAATGCCGAAGCCGCCTTGCGGGAAAACGAGGGCAAAAAACATGATGGACCGCAGGTGGTCGACCATGTCGGAGCATACGGATGCAACATGTCCTTGCGTTCCTCGCTTGTGGGCGATTTGCGCTTCGACGAGCGCCTGGTCTTGTACGGCTGGCAGGAAGACATCGACTTCACCAGCCAAATGAGATCCAAAGGCCGCGTGGTCTGCGTGACCGCGATCACGGGCGTCCATCTCGGTATCAAGACAGGGCGGGTCAGCGGCGAGCGGTTCGGCTACTCCCAGGTTGCGAATGCGATCTATCTGATCAGGAAGGGCTCCGTTCCGGCCTCTTTCGCTCTTCCGCTGATGTTCAGGAATATCGCCGCGAATCTCGCAAAGAGCCTGCGGCCTGAGCCGTATATCGATCGCAGGGGCAGGCTCAGGGGTAACATGCTGGCGATCCGGCACATCGCCATGGGACGAATCGAACCCGAATACATCCTGAAAATCTGAAGGTGGGAAGACAATGCAGAAATGGCTTGTGACAGTGGCGGCGGCTTCATTGGCGGCGGCTGCCTGCCCCTTGCCGACGGTGGCTGCCGAGTACCTCCTCGGACCTCAGGACAAGGTCAGGCTCAAGGTCTACGAATGGCGCGCATCACGCGACGTGATCTTCGAATGGACGGCTCTCAACGACAGTTTCGTCGTCGGTGCCGACGGCACGCTCTTCCTTCCATTTGTCGGCCAGATACGCGCGCAGGGCACCGCCCCCGGCGACCTCGCCCGCGCGATCGGCGACCGCCTGATGCAGCACATGGGCCTCGGCCGCCAGCCGGATGTCGCTGTCGAGATTGTCCAGTACAGGCCGTTCTACATTGTCGGCTACGTCACGCAGCCAGGCGAGTTCCCCTACAGGCCCGGGCTGACGGTGCTGCAGGCGCTGGGAATCGCCGGCGGCCTGCGAACACGCGAGGAAGACATGTCGAGGCTCGAGCGTGAAGTCATCGTGGGTCAGGGCGATGTGGGTTTGTTGGCGCTGAGCAACGTCAGTCTGCTCGCTCGCAAAGCACGGCTGGAATCAGAACTAGCTGGCAGCGACGACATCGCCTTCCCTGCGCAACTGAAGGACAGAGCTTCGAACGAGACGGTCGCGGTGGCGATGGAGCAGGAGCGCAAGATCTTCGCCGTCCGCAAGGACGCCATGGCGACGCAACTCCGTGCCCTGCGCGAACTCAAGGATTTCCTCGAAAAGGAACTGACCTCGCTCGGCCAGCAGATGGCCTTCCACGACCAACAGATCGAACTTATCCAGAAGGAACTCGCGGGTGTTTCGGCCCTTGTCCAGAAGGGGCTGGCGGTTGCACCGCGGGAACTCTCTCTACAGGGAACGGTCGCACAGATGCAGAGCGACAGGTTGGTTGCCGAGACCTCGCTCTTGCGAGTCAGGCAGGAGATAAGCAAGACCGACATCGAGATCCTCAACCTCGGCAATAGCCAAGCCAGCGAAGTCGCTGCTGCCTTGCGCGAGACGCAACTGCAGCTCAATGAAGTGACCAGCAAGGCCAACACCGCGGTGCAGTTGTTGCACGATACCGAGGTCACGGCCCCTGCTCTGCTCGCCCTTAGAGAGCGCGCCGAAAGGGCCAAGCCGATCTTCAAGATCGTGAGGACGACGGACAGCGGCTCGCAAGAACTCACGGCTGAGGAAACGACGCCGATCGAGCCAGGCGATACCGTGAAGATCGATATCCCCGCCCCGCCGTCCGGCTTGGCTGCTCTACCTGTAGAGGACGACGTCCAGGCAGGGACGGTTTCTGTTCAAGGTACCAATTGACAGGCTTCATGATTGGCGCGGGTGCCGGCTCGCAACGCCTTCGACATGACCTCCGAACCCGAGACCGTTGGTGGCCGCCTGGACGGGTAAAGAACGCGCCGGCGTCATGGCCAGAACGGTTCAGAGTGGGCGGAGCTGCCAGCTCGCTGCAGGTGCTTGTCTTTCTGCTGTTCCACACGGAAAACCGCCGCGCACCTTTCTTTGAACTGGTTCGCTTCAAGTTCAATGATCTGGCCGACCATGCTAGCAATTTCCGGCGGCACTTGCCTTGCACTTTGAGGCCGCATATCAGTGGGCACGCTGACGATGCCTTCCCTGCCGCAGTGAGGCGATCAGTTCCTGCGGGTATCACTGGAGATGTCGGTGCTCATGAGTGTAATCGCTATATCGGCGGCAGGCGTTCTGATGGGACTGCGCTTCAAGGCTCCTGCGCTGATCGCGGCGACTGCGCTGCTTGTGGTCGGAAGCTTTGCCTGGAATGGGCTCGGGTTGCCGGGCTACGTGACCGTCACTAAGTTCCTGATACTGTCATTCGTCTTGGCTGGCGCCTATATCATCGGTCTGTCCCTGTCCGTCCACCGGAAGCGCAAGGAAAGGTGACACGGCGGGACTTCAGGAAGCCCGGTCGAAACGTATGACTGCGAAAACCGTCCTGAACAGGATCACGATATCGAGCCAAACCGACCAGTTCCGCACATACTGGCAGTCCAGCTTCACGCGGTTGGCGTAGTCCATGCTGCTTCTTCCGTTCACCTGCCACAGACCGGTGAGCCCGGGCTTTGCCCGAAGGTATTCCCCTAAGTGGTCGCCGTAGCATTTTAGTTCGTCCTTGACGATGGGCCTTGGACCCACACAACTCATGTCGCCGCGGATGATGTTGAACAATTGCGGGAGTTCGTCGAGGCTCGACTTACGCAGCATCCACCCAAGCACCGTGACGCGGGGGTCGTTCCTGATCTTGCGGGTCTCCTCCCATTCCAACCTGACTTGAGGGTTGCTGTCGAGAAATGACTTCAGAACTTCGTCCGAATTGGTGACCATCGAGCGGAACTTGTAGCAATCGAATGGCTTTCCGCCAAAGCCGATGCGGCTATGCGAGAACACTGCCGGGCCTCCTGCCGTCATCCTGATCAGCAGAGCAACGACAATCATTACCGGCGCGGCAACCATAAGCGCCGTGAATGCTACTACCAGATCCATGATGCGCTTCAGGAGACCGCCCACAGGAGGGTTCGTCGTTCCCAACCTGAGCGCAGGCGAAAGGTCCGTCAACACTGCCCCGGCACCGTTGTTGTCGGATGCGGGAAGGACGTGCAGGACTGCCGTTCGGCTGTCGGACGGGATAGGCAGAGATGGCTGAACCCAGATCGGGGCTGCCTGATGTGACTCGAAGGCGTTCGTTGTCATGGAACAATCGCTGTTTCGACTTGTTGTTGCACTCTTCCAAGGTCGGAGGTTGTCGACAAGAAGGGCAAAGGAGGTAGCGTGACGCTCAGGGGCTATCCCCCTAATCCCAAGGAATGATCCTCCTAGACTTTTTGCAACTTCCGAAGGAGAATGTCTCGCTACGGTTTCATGCTTTACGGCGCTTGGGCGCGCGGACCCTGGCCAAGAGTACGCCTAGTATCGGGGTCCTGCAGGCCTGCAACGTCTTGACAAGTTCCTGCAGCGTCTGGACCTGTGTCTTGCCCCACTCGGCAACGATCACCACGCCGTCCAGGACAGATCCGACAATCAGTTCGTCGGCACCCGAGGCAAGCGTCGGCAGGTCGAGTATGACAATGTCGTAGGCAGGAAGTCCGTTGGCGGCAAGGTCACTAGCGGCTAGCTCCGAGAGGAACGCCTCCATCTTGCTAGGCGCCAGGAGGTGTCTGGCGTCCACGGTCGAACTGGAAAGGATGTCGAACGGCCGCCCCGCAGCACGAACGATGTTGAGACGGACAGGGTCCTGGCACGGTAGGTCGAGGGCTCCCGACTGGCTCAGAAGCCGCGAGGGGGTCATGGTCGGGCGCCGGATGTCGGCGTCAATCACCAGCGTCTTCAGGCCCGACATCGAGTAGAGCGTAGCGAGATTGCTGGCCACCGAACTCTTCGAACCGTCGTTGGATACGGCAGTCAACCCAAGAAACCTGATCGGGCGGCTGGTTTCCGCAAGGCTGATCTCGGTTCGCACTTTTCTCAGGCTATGGCTGTATCGGGATTGCGGAGATCTTGCCACCTGGTCGACAAGGCCCGATCTTCTGCCGATCGGTGGCAGTTCTCCGAGGCATTCGACGCCCAGATTGTCGCGGATCTGTCGTGGCGACCTTATGGTCCAGTCAAACGCGTGCCTTACAAACGCAAGTCCAATACCGAAAATGAGACCGGCAACCACCGCGAAGGCCAGCATCAACTTCGGCCTTGGAGCGCTCGGATTGAGCGGCGCCGTCGCCGCTGTGATGACCCTTGCATCGGCAACCGGATACGACTGTTGGCTTACCGAGTTGGTGTAGGCCTGCAAGAAGCTCTCGTACATCTTCTGGTAGGTTTCAGCCGTCACCTCAAGTTCTTCGAGCGTCGGCTCAGCACTCGTCCCGTCTGCTTTGGCTTCAATGCCGACGCTGTAGTCGTGCCGTGACCGGAACTGCTGCGCTTTTGCCATGGCCTCATTCATTTGAGCTCGCAGCTGCTGAAGCCGCATTTCCAGCCACGCGCCTCCTTCCTTGGCTGCGTCAGTCTTGGTTTCGATCTGCTCACGTACGAAGGCATCGGCCGTGGCGTTCGCAATCCTGGCTGCGCCCTCGGGATCAGGAGAGGTGAAGGATATGTCAATCGCGTAGGAAACGCCGACTCGGCGGACGTCGAGGCCGTTGCGGAAAACCAACATGCTCCGACGGAACTTCTGAAAATCGGTCAGCATGGGGGGTGCGGCAGGCTCGCTAAGAGCGAAATGCTGCAGCCAGGCGCTTTTCCGCAGCCCCAAGGCGTCAAGCAGGACAGCTCCGGTCTTCGTCAATCTGTCCCGCAAAGTCGGAGACTGGGAACGATTGAACTGCGCATCGTCGACGAGTTTCAACTGGTCGAGCACCATCGCTGCGATTTTTTCCGACTGCATTACAGCGATCTGGCTTTCCACCTGGGCAGTATCCAGTGACAGATCCACTTCGCCGCCCTCCTGCAGGTGTTGCGGCAATTTCGGCTCGATCAGAATCTGCGCGCTGGCGATGAAAGTTGGGTCGGTGCTCGAATTGTAAAACCCCGCCAACAAGAGAGCCATGGCAAGGCAGGCAATGATAGTTCCAGCGTAGCGGCGCAGAAATTCGGTAATGTCGGAGAGCCCAATGAACTCTTGGCCGGCGGAAGCCTGCTGGTCCGTCATCGAGGGCCATTGATTGGTGAACATGCGATTCATTCAGCTTCTCCTGCAGGCATACGCAGACACCCAGAGCAGCCCGCTCCATGCAGGCGGCCGTTGCATGCGGCCGGTCTTTGCATTGAAAGCCGAGGCCCCGCGATCCCAGACTGCTGCGGAAGATTACTCCCGTGATCCGGAAGGTAAATGCCGCCAATTGGCGTATGCGAAACTTAGGACCCGTGGGGCGGTAGAACGCGCGGCAGCGCTGCTCTCGCGGCGTCGACAAATGACGTTTGCTGTTCCAGCAAGGCCTGCCGTCCGCGGATGATCGCCAGGTTCTGCTCGAGAGTACCGATCTGCGCGGACATGCGTTCGGGACTCTCGCCATTTTCCATCGCTTCCAGGGCGAACGCAGCACAGTCCGTGACCCTTTCCACGCAAGGGCGCAGTGCCGCGATTTCCTTCTCGATGTCCATCTGAATGACCTCCAGAAGACGGGTCAGGCGACCGAACCGCCGTTGGTCGACATTCTGGCCGAATGGGAACCTGAATGCGGTCAGCGGCATGTTGCAGCCATCTTTCTCGTTGCACCCGAGAGGGGACGCACCTTGCAGAATACAAGACTCTCATGCTTGCACGAGACATCCTTTCGGTCATCGGCGGGCATGCTCATATTGGATGAGGGGTGGCAGCTAGGGCGATAGGGCTACTCGAATTCATGAAGGCGGCCACGTGCGGCGCGTGTTACGACTGTTGGCGCTAAACTGCGGAGCGGAAATCGTGACCGTGAACATAGTCGGACACGCGAGTCCAAACACATTCGCCTTCAAAACCAGTGCCCCGATCAAAGCCACGGGCTTTCAGGACGGCACCTGGGGGCTGGGCGTCGTCGAACAAAGCGGAGATCGTCCTGGTTGTGGAAAGCCTGTGTCGCCAGAGCGGCGCCGAGAGATACACGAGGCTCTCGATGGCGTGCTGGGCGGCAATCCAGAGGTCGGAGCCTACAACCAGACATTCTGAGAGGAATTGGACCATGTCTGACCGGATCGTAAGTTTTGTCATGAGCGGGGGGGTCGGCTCACGGCTGTGGCCGCTCTCGCGCGAAGACAACCCCAAGCAATTCCACGATCTTTCGGGGGATGGCTCTATGCTTGCCAAGACTGTTCGTCGCCTTAAGGCGCGGCCGGACGGAGAGACGCCGATCTACCTGATAGCCTCCGAACGGCATGCCGAGCGCGTTATCTCGGACCTAGTACCGCTCGGCCTGAACGGCGGCAGACCGATCTTCGAGCCGGTCGGCCGCAATACCGCGGCCGCCGTCGCCATAGCCACCCTGCAAACGATCTCCGAATATGGAGCCGACGCCCTTGTGCTCGTGGTCCCCTCCGACCATCAGATATCGACGACAACGCAATTCTGGGAAACCGTCAAGGCCGGCGTGCCTGCCGCCGATTCAGGAAAGATCATCGTGTTCGGGATCAAGCCGACGCATCCCGAAACCGGATATGGTTACATCGAGACCACGGCAGATGCTGACGCAGTAGCCTCGGTTTCGCGCTTTGTCGAAAAGCCGAACGCCAAGTCGGCTCGCAAATACATGTCTTCGGGACAATTCTACTGGAACGCCGGCATTTTCCTCTTTCGAGCCGACACCATGCGGGAGGCTTTTCTCGAGTTCCAGCCCGACATCTGGGACGCCGCGGAACGGGCTTACAAGGGAGCGCGGACCGACGTCTCGGGCCTTTATTTGACACAAGGCTTCTACTTGGCCGTCCCCTCGACCTCGATCGACTACGCAATCATGGAGCATGCGCGCGACATCGCAATGGTTAGGGCCTCGTTCCACTGGACCGACCTTGGCTCATGGCAATCCCTAATGGAGGCCAGCCCCACGGACAGCAACGGCAATGTCACAATGGGCGATATCGTCGCCATCGATTGCCAGGACTCTTACTTCAGAAGCCAGGGCAGACTGCTGACCGTGGTCGGGATGAAGGATGTTGCGATCGTGGCGACGCCAGATGCGGTATTCGTCGCACCCGTCAGCCACAGCCAGAACGTGAAAAAAATCGTCGAACAGCTGGAGAAGAGCGGGCGCCTCGAAACGAAATTTACTGCCTCCGAAGACCGGATCATCATCAGTGGCTCATGGCGCAAGCGCGTGGAGCACTGGCTCTTCGAAGAAACCCTGCCGCTGTGGTCCACCGCTGGCGTCGACGATGTTTACGGCGGCTTCCATGAGGCCCTGGGCTTCGATGCGAGGCCATTGGGCAAACCCAAGCGCATGCGCACTGCGGCTCGCCAGATTTACGCTTTCGCAGTCGCCAAGGAACGTGGCTGGACTGGTCCGGCGGACAAACTCATCAAACACGGTATCGACTTCATCGCAAGATTCGGCCGCACGAACCGCGGCGGGTGGGTGCGAACTCTCAATGCCAACGGCAGCGTGGCCGACCCGACCGAGGACGCCTACGACCATGCCTGCGTGCTCCTGGCGCTGGCTCAAGCTCACCGATGCGGACACCACGATGCCCTGGCACTGGCACAACAGACGTTTCGTTTCATCGACGCCCACCTCGAGCACGACAGTCTGACCGGGTTCCTCGAGAGCCCCGGCTGGAACGGTGCGCGGTCTTCGAACCCACACATGCACATGCTGGAATCATTTCTTGCCTGGTATGGCGCCACGGGCGACCGTGAATATCTGCGTCGGGCAGCACGCATCATCGATCTCTTCCGGAGCCATTTCTTCGACCAGGAAAGCTGGACGGTTGGGGAACGTTTCGACGCCGATTGGTTGCCGTTGCAGGGAGATGAAGGACAGTGGACCGAACCGGGGCATCACTTCGAATGGGCTTCGCTCCTTGTCGATTTCGCAAGAGCGAGCGGCCAGAAAGACTTGGTCGCCTACGCAAGGAAGCTCTATTCATCGGCGGTCGCCAGTGGATTGAACCGGACAACAGGTCTGGCTTTTGCTGCCGTATCGCGGCAGGGAATCCCTCTCGACCGGCTCTCCCGCAGCTGGCCGCAATGCGAAGCCGTCAAGGCAGCCGTAGCCTTGGATGGCATTGGCGGGCCTGACCTGAAAGCTGAGATCGAAGCCCGTGTCGCGCGCCTGTTCAGATGGCACATCGATCCCGCGCCGCTTGGATTGTGGATCGACAGGATTGACGAGCGCGGAAGGTCACTGGCAACGGAGGTGCCGGCGAGCATCTTCTACCATCTGGTGACGGCATTGATGCAGTATCTGGACAAGACCGCAGGCCAAGTCGAACCTTTCCCGCTTCCTGCTTCGGACGTGAGCAAGACGGGTTTGAGGCAGGTACTGGGTCGCTCCTGATGCGACGATCCTGAGATACGGTGTTCGTGCCGAACCGTGGTTGGCGAAGGTCGTCTGCACCGAACCTTGAAGACCGCAGATATCGGCTCCTGGCGTGGCCGCTAAGGCACAGCCTTGGCCGCGCGCACCGGCAACGCTCGCTTTCCCCCGGTCGTCGGCCGCCGTGAGGCTGCCGGTGCTGCCAGGAGTTCCGAGGCAATGAATATGAGGTTCTCGCCGTTGACGAGGCTGTCGATCTTCCTTCCGCTCAAAAGCGAGTAGACGAAAGTGAGGCAGCCTCGGCCGGGAAACATAAAGTCGTGTGGTTCCACGATGATGCACGGCACATGCTTGAGGACCTTGCCGCAGTCTCGTGTTGCCTCCAGCTCCGCGCCTTCAATGTCCATCTTAAGCATCAGCAATTTCGCCTTGGGCAGTCTGGCAAGAAGGCCCCGTAAGGTGACCGACGGCACGCCTTCTCCGTCTGCCACGCCCCGTGCCCACGATGGGCGCTCGCTGTTGACAAGTGCAACTTCGCCCTCGTGGCACCAGAGTGCGCCGTAGACAGACATGATCCGCTCTAGACCGGCGCAGTTCGAGAGTAAGACTTCATGCGTTTGGCGATCCGGTTCGATGGCCATCACCACAGCATCAGGATACTGGTCTCTGAGGAAAATCGACGAGTAGCCAACGTTAGCGCCGGCATCCACGATAACGGGTATGATCCCCCTCCGTCTCCATCCTGCCGCGAGCCGGTTGAGCGCGCTCTGTCCACCCTTTCCAATTTCATATTCGCCGTGCCCAAAAATTTGTGACATGACAAACAAGTCGCTGTCGGTAGGCCTGATCAGCAATTCATGATCGCCACAGCGAACTTTCATCGCCGAGCCGATCCCGAGTGCGCGGCGAAGGAGTACTGAGACCAGTTTCCTCCAGCCGATGGCGCGCGCGAGCCCGTCAATGTGATAGAGCTTGGCGTAGAACGTCCGGTTCATCGTCGCAGTATCACCTGAGGATGTGCCAATCTCCATACACCCTTAGGGAGTAGCCAGGCCGGCTCGCCACCGAAGCAAATTGCCCGCACACACCCCCCGCATGCATATTCCTGCCATCATGCCCTCCCCGGTTCGGTCGTAGGCATGCTTCCTGCGCCGCTTATCAGCAAGGTACCGCAAGGTGATAGCGACGTCGTAGCTACGGCAAATTCGGTAGCACTTGCCTCTGTGTCGCTGCCTCAAAGCGGGATAGTATGCTTTGGGAAGATGCCTGACGCCACATTGAACGACCTCTCCCGATCATGGAAATGCGGTTAATTCGTCAAGGCGTTGTAACTTTGAGACGTGAACCATCTTGTCCGAACGGTTGAGACGCAACGATGGCCAAAAAAAAAGTCCGTGCGAGACCCAGCAGTGACCTTCTGAAACTGCTTGCCACAAGGCCTAGAGCGGTGGCGCTTGCTGCGCTGCACGTGAGTGAATCCGTGCTGCTGGAACTCGAAGCGTCCGAGCTTTTGTCAGCAGCAGAGATTAGAGGGCTACTTAAGGACGCGTCGATGACGTTACGAAATGCCGCCGAGCAAGCGGACAATCGCAGCTGCCTCGTCGCCAGCGAAATAGTCGATTCCATGCGGGAAAATTTCAAGAGAAATAAGACTTAACCTGTCGCCATCGGCCGACCGGGAAAAACTTGTTATCTTCAACCAAAACTGCCGTTGCCACGTCATCGATAGTGCATTGGAGCATATTCTTCACATCAATTTTAATGTACGGTGTATGCGAGGGAGGTAGTTCGGGCAGTAGTTGGGCGGGGTTGCTTCTGAATGACGCCACATCCATTTTTGCGCGGGAATGAAAAACGCCTGTCGTATGAGGACGATACGGCGCTGATCAAAAGGCTGGGATTCACGCCGAAGCGCTATCTGGCGGAGACGGTCATCGTCAATCAGGGCGAGGATTGCGATCGCATGTTCATTGTCGAGTCGGGCTGGGGGTGCATTTCTCATGAACTTGCCGGCGGGCAGCGACAGATTCTAGATTTTGCACTGAAAGGCGACATCGTCCTACCTCAGTCCTACTCGGGCAGGGCTCTTGAAACGTTTGTGGCTCAAACCGAAATTTCAGTTCTGGTGGCTTCGACCAAGACATTTGCCGTTGCGGCCATGCAGTCGCCCCATCTGTTCTCCCTTGTTCTCGAAACCCTCGTGCACAATGCAGCGGTTGTCGCTCAACATCTCACCAATGTGGGACGACGCAGCGCCTTGGCGCGGACGGCGCATCTCTTCCTCGAACTGATGACGCGTCTGGAACGAATCGGCTCTGTCACGCGCAACAGCTATGAATGCCCTCTCACCCAGTACGATCTGGCGGACGCACTGGGACTCACTCCCATTCATGTCAACCGGATGCTGCGGGAACTGCGCGAGCGCAAGTTTCTCGAATTTCGGCAGGGCCACGTTCGTGTGCTCGATCAGCAGGGCCTGACTAAGTTTGCTGGATTCGAGCAGGAATATGTCGACGGTTGAGACGTCCCGGCATGCGATGGCAAGCAATCTTGTTCCCCGGTAGCGGCCATCGGGCAAGATCGAGGACGGGCTTTCCCGGGCAGCATCCACTTTCCGGCGGCGGATCTGTTCCGTGTGGCCCGCTCCCTATCCCGACTGGCGTCCGCTGGCCAGGCGCCGGCCAATTCAATCTCGGTTTCTTGGCGCGATCTCTTCGCGGTTGCCTAAACGACACCGTCCTTGGCGTCCCGCTGCAGCGGCGAGTCCGCTCGGCCCAATTTAAGGACCACAATCAGGAGCGATAATTGGTGCTCGGTGCTCGGATCCTAAACAGAGCGTAGCTCTTCCACCAGACCTATGGCCCCCGCAGAGCCAGCCTTCGAGGCAAACTATGAGAGTTCATTCGCGGCTTCCTGAACACCCTGCGCAAATGCTCGCTCGAGCCAAAGGCGGCCTGCTACCGGGTTGTGTTCCCCGGCACGACCATTGCAGAGATAGCCCCCGAGCATGAGCTGGGCATAGCCATGTCCCCGCTCGGCGGCGGCCGCGAACCATTTCTGCGCTGCGACCGGGTCGAAGGACAGACCTTGGCCATTCGCGTACTGGGCACCGATCGCAAACATAGCCCCGGCGTGCCCGGCTGCGGCTGCCCGCTTGAACCACTGCGCGGCAGCCTGAGGCAAACAGGCGCCGCCACGTCCGTTGAGAAGCATTTCGGCAAACGCCACCTGCGCGTCGACCATGCCAGCATTGGCCGCCCGCTCAAACCAGAAACGGGCTTGTTTCAGATCGGCAGCCACGCCGCGCCCGTCCTGAAGCATGCGCGCGTAGGCATATTGCGCATCGGCCACGCCTTCGGCCGCCCGCCTCACCCATCGGGCAGCTTGCTCCTCGTCCTTTCGCACGCCGACGCCCTCGGCAAAGCAGAGGCCGAGGTTGAACGCTGCAATCAGATCGCCCGATGAGGCGGTCGCCTCGAACCATCCAGCAATGCTGGCGCGGTCGCCAGGCTCGCCTGCACCTTCGATAACCAGATTGGCAAAGTCGACCTGCGCTTGCTGATTTCCCGCATTTGCGGACGTACGCAGCCAGCGCGCTCCCTCTTCGACGTCCCGTGCGACTCCGTTTCCGGAAAGATATAGCGATGCCAACGCACGGGCGGCAGCCTGATGGCCGGCATTTGCCGCCCGTCGGTACCATGTTGCGGCGTCCGCATAGTCTGGCGGCGAACTCTTCACATGCCGATCGCCCAGACGATAGGCTGCCTCAATATTTCCTGCCAATGCGGCCCGCCGCATCCACGCCTCGCCGGCGGCGATATCTTGCCCTGCAAGGCCACCATCGATGAGCGCCGATCCCAACCGGAATTGGGCTGAGGGCAAGCCTTTCTCCGCGGCAAGCTGATACAGTCGCGCGGCTGCCGGTCGATCAGCTGGCATGCCGCGTCCATGCTCAGTCAGGACCCCAAGAAGGTAGATTGCGGTTGGCAGACCGGCGTCGGCAGCGCGTCGAACCTCGGCGGCAACTTTGGCCGTCTGCGCAGGCTGCCCGCGCCGGGCGAGGGAAAGAGCAAGGCCCAGGCATCCCTCAGGGCAGCCGGCTGCCGCAGACTTCTCATACCAGCCATGCGCCGCATCCAGGTCCCGCATCGCTTCGGGGCCTCTGCTAAGGATATAGGCGAGAATTGCCTGCCCGGTTGCGGAGCCAGCTTCGGCTGCCTTTTTCGCGAGCCCGAACGCTGCCGCGAATTCCGGCTCCCGCGAGGAATCCCGTTCGAACAAGCTTTGCGATTCCAAGCCATTGCCGTCGGGCTCCTGCGCCGCCAGTCCAGCCACGTAAAGCGCGGCGAGGAGCGACTGGGCATCGGGGCTGCCGTGATCGGCCGCTCGCCGCAGCCAACGCGCGCCTTCCGACCGGCTTGGCGGCACACCCAAACCTTCGAGATAGCAACGAGCGACGCGGTATTCGGCCTCGACAATCCCGGCGCGTGCCGCAATTGCCAGCAGCGGAAAGGCTTCTAAAGGCTTGCCGCTGTCAGAAAGCTGGATCGCCCGGCGCAATACCAGCGCTGGTGGACCGTAAGCAGTCAGGCGGTCAAGGATTGCCATCGATGCGAGAACGCATACCTCCGTTTGTCGCGCACGGCGCCCGAGCCTATGGCTCCCTCATCGCTTCTTGGCCTAGGGGGAGTATGGCGCCGAGAATATACTTGAGCACGGTACGGCGGCCGACCTTGACGTCAGCGGTTACCGGCATGCCAGGGACGATCGTGAAACTTGCGGGCACGCCATGGAGGGCGACCTCGTCGATGGAAATCTGCGTGCGGTAAAACAGGTCAGCGTCCGGGGGCAGCATGGCCAACGAGCTGTTCGGGTCGCGCGCCTGTTCCCGGGCCGAGAAGGAATCCGGGCTCACCGTGCGCACAGTGCCATGCGCGACGCCATATTGCGAATATGGAAAGGTGTCGAACTTGATGGCCACGGGGTCACCGACGTGGACGAACCCACTGCTACGGCCGACAATGTTCGTTTCGATTTCAAGCACCGCGTCGTCCGGCACCAGGGTCATCAGCCGGTCACCCGATTGCAGGATCGACCCGACGGAAACCTTCGCCACTGACTGAACGATGGCGTTTGCATCGCTTTTCAGCTCAACCAACTGTTTACGCAGCTTTGCCTTGTTGAGAAGCTCACGGGCATCGGACATACGCGAGCCCGCCTCCGACAGGCCTTGCGAGACTTCCGCGCGCCAGCTCTGGATGTAGCCATCGCGGTCGGCGGCCACCGTCGCCTGTTGTCGCTTGGCAGCTTCCGATGTCTGCTCGGCGTTGCCGAGCGCCCGGGACATCTCTGCCCAGTTGTCCTCGGCCAGAAGCGTATTGAGGCGGCTGCCCACCTGTCTTGCTTCCAGTTGCTTGCGCATCCGTTCGATCGAAGCCGCGACGGCCAGTCGCTGGCGGTAGCCGTCAGCATCGGACTGGGAACGCGAGATCACGGAACTGAGTTCATCGCTCTGCCGGTCAAAACTCGACAGCTTGGCGTCGTAGACGGCTTTTCGACGATCGAAGATTGATGCCTGCAGGGTCCAACTCGGGTCCAGACCGTCATAGCTGAAGGGCTTTCCGTCGGCTTCCGCTTTCAAACGGGCCACTTCGGCTTCAAGTGTCGAGACCTGTGTCGTCAGCGCAGCAAGGTCAGCGGAGGCGAAGGTCGCGTCGAGGCGAGCAAGCGTTTGACCGGCTCGCACGCGCTGTCCTTCGCGCACCTCGATCGAGCGGACGATCGCCGTCTCGAGCGGCTGCACCAGAATATTCGGCGATTGCGACACCACGAGCCCTCTGGTGGAGACGACCTGATCGACCGGTATGAGCCCTGAGAGTGTTATCAGGGCAACGACCATGCTTGAGATGATCCAGACCATGCCGCGCGCCATTCGTGGGACGGGCGCATTGGCGATGGCCGTCGACGGCCATTGGAATTCCAGGATGACGGGCATCGTCGGATCGCTCGGCTCTGTCCGGCGCCGGACGGGAAGACTGGAATGGGTGATGCTGCTCATGGGCGCCCCGAAGCCGATGCTCACACAAGTCTCGGCGGCACAGCGGCCAGACGAGCTTGGCGATTGTCAAGATGCCGGTTCTGCTGCATCCAAAGCTGGCGGTAGAGCGCGCATCGTTCGAGCAGGGTCGCATGCGGCGCGACATCGAGGACCTGGCCCTGATCCATGACCAGGATCTGGTCGCATTCGGTCAGCGAGGAAAGCCGGTGCGAAACAATAATCATCGTGCGGCCCCTGGCGATGCGCATGAGATTGGCGCTGACCACCGCCTCGCTCTCCGGGTCAAGCGCGCTGGTCGCCTCGTCAAGGATCATGACGGTCGGATCGTGGATGAGCGCGCGCGCAATCGCCAGCCGCTGCTTTTGACCACCCGACAGGTTGGGCGAACCTTCCTCAATATAGGTGTCATAGCCGTTGGGCATGCGTTCGATGAATTCTTCGGCGCCGGCAAGGTGAGCGGCTCGCATGGCGTCGGAAAGGGTCAGGCCGGGGCGCCCGGCGATGATGTTGTCTCGAATGGACCCGCGGAAAAGGAAATTGTCCTGGAGGACCACGCCGAGCCCCTGGCGAAGGTGACGCAGGTTGATTTCCTTGAGGTCGACGCCATCCAGCTTGAGAAAACCGCTGTAATCGCGATTGATCCCCTGCAGAAGCCGCGCAATTGTCGATTTCCCTGAACCGCTGCGCCCGACGATGCCGAACATCGTCCCTGCTGGAATGTCGAAGTTGACCCGGTCAAGCGCTGGCGTGTTGGTGCCGATGTAGGTGAAGGTCAGATCACGGAAACTGATCTCGCCAACGAGCTTCGGCCTCAGGCCTGTGGAATTCGAACTGCTTTCCAGGGGTCGGTTGAGGACGGATCCTGCCTCGCTGATTGCCGCCCCTACCTCCTCGAAGTCCTCGACCAGTCGAGCAAGACCGACGAGAGGCTGTGCGACGCGTTGGGCGATCATCATGAATGCGAACAAGCTGCCGACCATGTAGCCAGACGTGTCGCTCATCGCCAGATAAGCTCCGATCAGCATGGTGCCGAGGACCATCGCACGCTCGATTGGCGTGACAAGCGTTTGCGGCCAGTTGGCAAGCTGCCCGAAGGCAAGGCGCGCCCTGCCCGCTTCCGCCACCCGCTCGTCCCAAAGCGCCCTGCGTTGCGGTTCGAGACCGAGCGCCTTCACCGTCTTGATGCCGACGACGGTTTCGCCGAGCGCCGCCGCCTTCCAGGTCTCGGCATCGACCACTTGCTGGTAGCGGCGGCGCAACGGCGCGAGAAAGGCGAAGATGATCAACATAATCACGCCCGCGCAGGCAAGCACCATCCAGCCCAGCGTGGCGTTGATATAGAACATCACCGGGATCAGCACGCAGAGCGTGATCAGATCCAGGAACGTGCTGAGGAGTTTTCCGGTCAGGAATTCGCGGATGCGATAGATCTGCGCGAGATGGTACATCGTCTCGCCGGCCGGATGACGCTCGAAATAATCAAGTGGCAGACGCAGGAGCCTGCTGAAAACATGCAAGTTCAGTTTGGTATCCAGGCGGGCGCCGACGACGTTGATGATCAGCCGTCGGGCGTGACCGAGGAGCGTCTCGTAAACGAACAGGACGGCAATTGTGGCCGACAGGAGCACGAGGGTTGAAACGCTGTTGAACTGCAGCACCTTGTTGACCAGCGTCATGACCATGAGAGGCGGCAGAACGGTAAGGAGGCTGAGCGTGAACGAGGCGATACCGATGTCACGCATAGAACGGCTTTCGAACCGTACCAGGTCGATCAACCAACCGAGGGTGAAAGGCGCATCGGCCGCGATATAGGATCGCGCTGGACGCAACAGCACGGCCTCACCCGCCCACACCTGCGACAGCCGCAACTCGTCGATGGCGATGGCTTCGGCATCCTCGGGCGCGTCCGCACTTTTGAGGAAGACGACATTCCGCTCTGGACTGGCCCCGGTGAGGAGACCTGCGCCACCGTCATTGAACAGCAGGACGACCGGTCCCGTGTGCTCGAAGCGCAGAAGATGCGACCAGCGGATGCGAAGCGCACGCGACCACATGCCGCCGTTCTGGGCCCATTGCGAGAGATCGGTCGCGTTTGGAACCGGGCTTGCGCTCGCCACCTTGAACTCGTTCGGGTCGAGTTCGACGCCATGATAGCGGGCGACGCGTAGCACCGCCTCGAGGCGCGGGGCAATCCGGTCGAACTCGGCGGGTCCGCCGGGTGCCCTCCCCGCCTCGCTCTGGCTGCCAACCTTGCCAGTCGCCTCCGCGTCCACGCGGATCGAGGTTGGCCGTGCATCGGCGTTCAGAGGTATGCTCACCATGCACTTCCCCTCCGGCCCACAAGCGAGGGTTCAAGGATGCTCCGGGCAAGCCGTCCCAGCCGGGACTGCTGACAAAACCCACTATATTCCAAATAGGCCAGCCGCACGGGCCCTTTGCCCGCCTGGAAATGGTGAACGCGCGGCACTTGCGTTCCCGCAAGGGCCGCGCGTTCTTTCTTCAACCTGGACTCAGTCATTAGGTTTCAGAATATCCTTCATTGCCTTCTTCAGCGTGTCGTCGGTGTTAGTGTATCCGGCGCCTTGCTTGCCCTTGTCAGAAGTCAAGTCGGACGTTGCACCGGATGTCTTGTTCTGGTTCGGACTAAGGCCCTTGATCGTATTGAGAACGTTCAAGAGATCGCTCGTCACCGAACCCCCAGCCAGGCCAACGAGCTGCCGGAACGAGGCTTGGCTATCGGTGTCGCTGCTGGTGGCCGGGTGCGATTGCAAGAACTGCTTGGAGTCCTTGAGTCCGATCGTATCGGCCGAGACCTTGGCGTGGTTGCCGTTACCTGGCGAACCATCGTTGTCGGACCCGTCATTGCCATGCCCCTTGCCTGGGTTGCTGCTGTCGCTTCCATCAGGATCGTTGCCGCCACCGTTGTTGCCATGGTCGCGGTCACCGGTCCCGCCGCCCGAGCCAGTCGCACCTGTCGGACCTGTCGAACCGGTGGCTCCGGTCGAGCCAGTCGAACCTGTAGAGCCTGTTGCTCCAGTCGAACCGGTCGAACCTGTAGAGCCGGTCGAACCTGTCGATCCGGTCGAGCCAGTTGCTCCGGTATCACCGGTTGCACCTGTGGCGCCGGTCGAGCCGGTTGCTCCGGTCGATCCGGTCGAACCTGTTGCCCCAGTAGAGCCGGTCGAACCAGTAGAGCCTGTTGCTCCGGTATCACCGGTTGCTCCTGTGGCGCCGGTCGAGCCGGTTGCTCCGGTCGATCCAGTCGAACCTGTTGCCCCAGTAGAGCCGGTCGAACCTGTTGATCCGGTCGAGCCAGTTGCTCCGGTATCACCGGTTGCTCCTGTGGCGCCGGTCGAGCCGGTTGCTCCGGTCGAACCTGTTGCCCCAGTAGAGCCGGTCGAACCTGTCGATCCGGTCGAGCCAGTTGCTCCGGTATCACCGGTTGCACCTGTCGAACCTGTAGAGCCTGTTGCTCCAGTCGATCCGGTCGAACCTGTTGCCCCAGTAGAGCCGGTCGAACCTGTCGATCCGGTCGAGCCAGTTGCTCCGGTATTACCGGTTGCACCTGTGGCGCCGGTAGAGCCGGTTGCGCCAGTCGAACCTGTTGCTCCAGTCGAACCAGTTGCTCCGGTATCACCGGTCGAGCCGGTTGCTCCAGTAGAGCCTGTTGCTCCAGTCGATCCGGTCGAACCTGTTGCCCCAGTAGAGCCGGTCGAACCTGTCGATCCGGTCGAGCCGGTTGCTCCGGTATTACCGGTTGCACCTGTGGCGCCGGTAGAGCCGGTTGCTCCGGTCGAACCAGTAGAGCCTGTTGCTCCGGTATCACCGGTTGCTCCTGTGGCGCCGGTCGAGCCGGTTGCTCCGGTCGAACCAGTAGAGCCTGTTGCTCCAGTAGAGCCGGTCGAACCTGTCGATCCGGTCGAGCCGGTTGCTCCGGTCGATCCGGTCGAACCTGTTGCCCCAGTAGAGCCGGTCGAACCTGTCGATCCGGTCGAGCCAGTTGCTCCGGTATCACCGGTTGCACCTGTGGCGCCGGTCGAACCGGTCGCCCCAGTCGAACCTGTTGCTCCAGTCGAACCTGTCGAGCCAGTTGCTCCGGTATCACCGGTCGAGCCGGTTGCTCCAGTAGAGCCTGTTGCTCCAGTCGATCCGGTCGAACCTGTTGCCCCAGTAGAGCCGGTCGAACCTGTCGATCCGGTCGAGCCAGTTGCTCCGGTATTACCGGTTGAACCTGTGGCGCCGGTTGCTCCGGTCGCTCCAGTCGAACCTGTTGCTCCAGTCGAACCTGTCGAGCCAGTTGCTCCGGTATCACCGGTCGAGCCGGTTGCTCCAGTAGAGCCTGTTGCTCCAGTCGATCCGGTCGAACCTGTTGCCCCAGTAGAGCCGGTCGAACCTGTCGATCCGGTCGAGCCAGTTGCTCCGGTATTACCGGTTGCACCTGTGGCGCCGGTAGAGCCGGTTGCTCCGGTCGAACCAGTAGAGCCTGTTGCTCCGGTATCACCGGTTGCTCCAGTCGATCCGGTCGAACCTGTTGCCCCAGTAGAGCCGGTCGAACCTGTCGATCCGGTCGAGCCGGTTGCTCCGGTCGATCCGGTCGAACCTGTTGCCCCAGTAGAGCCGGTCGAACCTGTCGATCCGGTCGAGCCAGTTGCTCCGGTATCACCGGTTGCACCTGTGGCGCCGGTCGAACCGGTCGCCCCAGTCGAACCTGTTGCTCCAGTCGAACCTGTCGAGCCAGTTGCTCCGGTATCACCGGTCGAGCCGGTTGCTCCAGTAGAGCCTGTTGCTCCAGTCGATCCGGTCGAACCTGTTGCCCCAGTAGAGCCGGTCGAACCTGTCGATCCGGTCGAGCCAGTTGCTCCGGTATTACCGGTTGAACCTGTGGCGCCGGTTGCTCCGGTCGCTCCAGTCGAACCTGTTGCTCCAGTCGAACCTGTCGAGCCAGTTGCTCCGGTATCACCGGTCGAGCCGGTTGCTCCAGTAGAGCCGGTTGCTCCAGTCGATCCGGTCGAGCCAGTTGCTCCGGTATTACCGGTTGCACCTGTGGCGCCGGTCGAACCGGTCGCTCCAGTCGAACCTGTTGCTCCAGTCGAACCTGTCGAGCCAGTTGCTCCGGTATCACCGGTCGAGCCGGTTGCTCCAGTAGAGCCGGTTGCTCCAGTCGATCCGGTCGAACCTGTTGCCCCAGTAGAGCCGGTCGAACCTGTCGAGCCAGTTGCTCCGGTATCACCGGTTGCACCTGTGGCGCCGGTCGAGCCGGTTGCTCCGGTCGAACCTGTCGAGCCAGTTGCTCCGGTATCACCGGTCGAGCCGGTTGCTCCAGTAGAGCCGGTTGCTCCAGTCGATCCGGTCGAGCCAGTTGCTCCGGTATTACCGGTTGCACCTGTGGCGCCGGTCGAACCTGTCGAACCTGTAGAGCCTGTTGCTCCAGTCGAGCCAGTCGAGCCTGTTGCTCCGGTATCACCGGTTGCACCTGTGGCGCCCGTCGAGCCGGTTGCTCCGGTCGAACCTGTCGAACCTGTTGCTCCAGTCGAGCCAGTCGAGCCTGTTGCTCCGGTATCACCGGTCGAGCCGGTTGCTCCAGTAGAGCCTGTTGCTCCAGTCGATCCGGTCGAACCTGTTGCCCCAGTAGAGCCGGTCGAACCTGTCGATCCGGTCGAGCCAGTTGCTCCGGTATCACCGGTTGCACCTGTGGCGCCGGTCGAGCCGGTTGCTCCGGTCGAACCTGTAGAGCCTGTTGCACCGGTATCACCGGTTGCTCCTGTGGCGCCGGTCGAGCCGGTTGCTCCGGTCGATCCGGTCGCACCAGTAGAGCCTGTTGCTCCAGTCGAGCCAGTCGAGCCGGTTGCTCCAGTAGAGCCGGTGGCACCGGTCGCGCCCGTGGCACCTGTCGAGCCCGCACCCGTGGCGCCGGTCGCGCCGGTCGCTCCGGCGGGTCCGGTCGCGCCTACTTGACCTGTGGTGGCGATAAAAGAAGCGGTATCAAAGAAATTGCCATTATCGCCATTATTAGCAAGCACGGGTGTAAAACTATAACCTCCTACAACCGGGGAAAGCGTGCCGTATAATTTGAAATTGCTGTCATAAACGAAATAAATATCAGTAGTGTTGGGGATCGTTATGGTCGCAGAAAAGTCATTTATTAAACCGCCCTGGTTTGCAGATGGTAGCTGAAAGCTACCAACGACTGTATCATCCGCACGATTAAGAGCCGGATTAGTCGGCGGAGCCACGTGAGTATCCACTACATAATACGTGTTAACAGCCGAAGAGCTGCCGCCGGCAGTTATGTCCCCACTGAGTGTGAGATCAGCCGCAAGCACCCCCGAGTAGCTGGCCACGCCAGCCGAAGTCATTGGAGGCAAGGGCGTGGACGAGCCTACGCGTGAGGATATCTCCCAGGAGCCGCCCAGGGCGGCCGCGCCAATCAGCGACCCGGACGCGAGAACGTCCGCGCCTACTGCCTCTTCCAGCGCCTCTATGAAGGCTTCCCCCGTATCCCCCGATGCCGTTTCGCAGCTCCACAGCCGCAGCTCGCCGTCCTTGGCAAGCGCACGGCCGATTGCGGCAAGATCCTCGGCCTCTTCCTGCAATGTAGTTGATGACCACTCCCCTGCTGTGAAGCCGACACGCCCAGACCCACCATGTGCGATAACGTGCACCGCATCGAGCCCTGCGTGCCCTGCGAGCGCGGCAGCGATCTGCCGCGCCGCCGGTCGGCGGCCGTTGAGCACAATCGCTTGAACCTCGGGTCGCACGCTGCCGAGAATCGCCTGGAGGTCGGAAACTGAAGGATCGACAAAAAGAACTTCAGAGGCACGGGCCATGACTGGCTCCTGTTGGCTTCGAACTCAATTCACCGGCAGCCACTCACTGGCCTAGCCGGCAAGTGCTGCGACCAAAGAGATTTACCTCCCGGACGGCCCGACGGCGCCGTGGGGACGTTCCACGACTGGCGTCTCCACGCGGAGGAAGTTGGCGACCTGGAAGTTCCCGCCTTCATCAAACGTCCCAATGGCAAGCGAGCCGGCGGTGCTTGGGACTTTGACGGTGAGGGCGACAGCGAGGCTTCGCTTGGCGGCTCTGGGAAGAACGACCTGACCGACAATAGCGCTCTTGGCCGTGTCCAGAATGAAATAATTTACATTTTCAATCGTGTCGCCGATCGGCAAAATGCCTCGAACGGTGACTTCCATAGCCGCAAATCCTGCCGTGAAGCTCATCATCTTCTCCTTGGTCGCCGGCGGCCGGGCCGCAGCTTCTCTTGGTCGTACCTTAGATTTCAATCGCTGGTTCAATGGCTGCAGAGCGCGGGCGCCCGGTGAGGCCGGTCGCGCGCATTGCCGCATTGCGGGCAGGTCTAAGAGACGGGTGCGCAAGGCTTGGCAGCCTCTTCGTGCCGCTCGATCGGATGGCGCCCCAGTTGTCTTCGCCCAGGTGAGTGAGGCGTCCAAAGGACACCGAGGAATACCCATCAATCGCTGGGTAATCCGTGCTGTTGGCCAACTGCGGGTAATTCAGGCGTTGTTCTACGCCTAAGCCTGCGTCACGGCCCCATCGACTCGTACACGGTATCACCCCAACCACGGTCACTCCCGTCACGCGTGTCGCCGATTTCTCGACGACGACTAACGAGGGAACCAACTGCTTGCGGGGGGAACATCAGATTTGGGAAAACGCCGGCCTTGAGTTCAAGGCCGTACAACGTCTTCTCTTGCACGTCACCACACACTTGCCACGCCCTCACGCACGAAGTGACTTGCTCCAGACACTCTCCTGGCTTCGCAGACGCAGCCCAACAGGCCCTCTGCCCGGTTCGCGGGAACCCTCTCAACACAAGACATTAGTAAAATCTAAAATTAGCAACTTGTAAATAACCAAGTTAACAATTTATTAATTGTGGACCATGAGTAACTACTTTCGGTCGACATCAAATGGCGCGCATGGGCCGAACGCATCGAAAAATCCGAGGCTTAAGGGTGCCCTCTGGTTCGCGTCGAACCCTCGATGTCGCGGCGGAATTTGCGCCTCAGCGATTGGGTCGACGGGAAATTCTGTTCTTAACCCTCTGGTCCCGAGCGACCGCAAGACCCTTGCTGCGACGGAAAGCGCTGGCTAAACAATGGACGGGTTGAGGGCAGCACTTGGCTGTGAAGGGGCAATCGTTCTTTGCAACAAAGGTCATGCAAATGGCCAAGGCGGCGGGGTGATGCATGAGATATAAAGCCGGACAAAGGCGCAGGAATTCCCTTCAACAATTTCCAGCAGCGTGTAACGAACGTCGCTCCGCCAAGGGATTAGCATGAGCACCATCGGCCTGTGCATGATCGTCAAGAACGAGGCAAAGGTCATCTTGCAATGCCTCGCCAGCGCCCTTCCTCTCGTTGACTACGTGCTCGTCATCGACACGGGTTCCGAGGACGGCACGCAGGACGTCATCCGTACCTTCCTGACCCTTCACAATGTCAAAGGCACAGTCATCGACGAGCCTTGGCGGGACTTTGCGTACAACCGTACCTTTGCCCTTGACCGCCTGCGTGAAGTCGAGACGGTCGACTACGCCATGATCATCGACGCCGACGACGTCGTGGTCCAAGACGCTGACTTCGATCCGATCGCGTTCAAGTCGAACATGGAACACGATCTCTACGACGTCGAGGTGTCCCATGGGGGCATTTCGTTTTATCGCCCGCAGATTTGCCGCAACCGGCTTCCCTTCTCCTTCAAGGGCGTGCTGCACGAATATCTCGAGGCCCCTCCCGGCCATCTCACACGCGAGACCGCCAAGGGTTTTCGCGTGGCGACGGGGCGTGGCGGAGCACGCAGTCAAAACCCGCGAAAGTACCAGGACGACGCGACGGTTCTTGAAAGCGCGCTTGCTACGGAGACCGACCCGTTCCTTATTTCGCGATACACCTTTTATCTGGCGCAGAGCTATAGGGATTCCGGAGAACGTGAAAAATCGCTGGCAAACTATCTGAAGCGCGCCGAGCTGGGCTTCTGGGACGAGGAAATCTATGTCAGCCTGCTCGAAGCGGGCAATCTCATGGCAGCGCTGGGACGGCCATTCGACGAGGTCGTTGCAATCTTTGAGCGTGCGACGCAGGCCGTTCCCGCCCGCGCTGAAGCTCTTCACGCCGCGAGCCTCTATTGCCGCACCCAGGGCCGGAACGCGGAGGGAGCGGAATTTGCGCGTCGAGGGCTCGACCTTGCGCAACCCCCCGGACTTTTCATACAGCCTTGGGTCTACGATTACGGATTGCTCGACGAATTTGCCGTCAATGCCTACTGGACAGGCGCTTACCGGGATTCACTCGACGCCTGTCTGAAATTGCTCGCCAGCGAAAAATTGCCGGCGGAAATGGCGAAGCGCGTGGTGGCCAACGCGCGTTTCGCCACTGACAAGCTTCCGGTGCATGAACCGTCGAATCTCGGGGCGTTCGGGACAGAGAGCTTGATCGATCAGCACAAGCTTATCCGGCAGCGTTCGCTGCGGTCGCGCCTGAAGGGTTCACCGCGCATCCTGATTGCAATCCTGGCAAAGCAGAAGGAACCGGCACTGCCGCTTCACCTCGAGTGCATCGAGGCGCTCGACTACCCGAAGGCATCGATCGTCCTATACATCAGGACAAACAACAATACCGACAGGACCGAGCATATACTGCGCGAATGGGTAGAGCGCGTGGGTCACCTCTATGCGGCGGTCGAAATCGACGCCTCGGACGTCGTCGATCGTGTTGAGCAGTTTGGCGAGCACGAATGGAATGAGACGCGCTTCAGGGTGCTTGGCCGAATCCGCAACATAAGTCTGCGGAAAACGCTCGAGCACGGCTGCGATTTCTATTTCGTGGCCGACGTCGACAATTTCGTGCGATCGGCCACGCTGCGAGAACTTGTCGCGCTTGATTTGCCAATCGTCGCGCCTCTGCTTCGCTCTATCTCGCCGGGCCAATATTATTCGAACTTTCATGCCGAGATCGATGCCAACGGGTATTATTTGCAGTGCGATCAGTATGGTTGGGTGCTCAACCGCCACGTGCGCGGCGCCATCGAGGTGCCGCTCGTGCATTGCACATATCTTGTCCGGGCTGACGTGCTGACCGAACTGACATACGAGGACGGCACATCGCGGTACGAGTACGTTGTCTTTGCTGCCAGCGCCAGGAAGGCCGGAATCGTCCAGTATATGGATAACCGACAAGTCTATGGCTACATCACCTTTGGCGATGGCCAATACCATGTGAGTGATGGCATCGAGCGGGCTCGAGCGCTGTTGCATGGTGCGGGCGATACCTCCGCATTCACTGCCGCCACACCCTCTGTCTCCGGGACGATGCCAGCCCGGCCTGTCGAGCCGACGGGTTCCCCGAAAATTCACCTGATAAACCTAGACCGCAGCGTCGAGCGCTGGAGCAGGTACCAAAGTAACAACTGGCATTTATTGCACAATACCGTTCGCGTATCAGCCGTTGACGGCACTTCTCTCGACAGGGAGGCGCTCATCAAGGAAGGTCTGATTACCAGTGATTGTCCGTATCCCCCGGGCACGTTGGGGTGCGCTCTATCCCATATCAGCTTGTGGCAGCTGTCGGCTTCAGAAAACAAGACAATAACTATTTTCGAAGACGATATTCGGTCATCGTTTCGATTCACGGAGGAATCCACCAGTATTATATCTCAAGCACGGGCAGATTGGGATATCATACAGTGGGGCTATATTTTTGACCCATCCTTTCTCTGGCTGGACCTTGGTTTCTCAAAAGCCAAAATGGAATTCTACGATCGTCAATATACTAATAGAACTGCCTTGTTCCAGTCCGATAAATTCTCCAGATTCCTTATCAAGGTAGAGCATTCGTTTGGGCTTCAGGCATACACAATCACACCAAGGGGTGCGCGGATACTTCTGGAAAAGTGTCTGCCGCTCCGCAGCAGACTTATCCCGTTTCCTGGAACTGGCGTCGTCCTTGACGACACGGGCATTGACTGCGCGATGTGTGCGGCATACGGCTCGATGCAAGCTTTTCTTTGCATGCCGCCACTCGTTATTCTAGACGATGAGCAACCTTCAGATCGAGTGGCGACGGATCAGGGGTGAGCTTTGAAGGACTCTACCTCGATCGCTGGCGAACGGTCGTTCTATTCATGGCCTCACGGGTACGGAAGAATTCCTAACGCCTGAATGATTACAGCAAATTTTCGCTTTTCTAGATCAGAAAGAGTTGCAACCTTGTCGCGCCTCTTCGTAAAAAGGGCATCAAACTCGACTGCATCGCCATCGAAGTGCGGTACTTGATTAAGCTGGCGTAGGGCGAAACCGAAATCGCCCAGAATGTTGACTATGTCACCAATCAGCTTTTGTCCTCGATATATCGGAACAACATGCGTTTCCAGCTCGATAGCCAAACAGGATTCCAGAAGGTGGCCGAAACCAAGCAGAACTTCGTATTCAAGACCTTGGACGTCTATTTTTATAACATCCGGTGACGGAACCGCGCTTGCGCGGAACAATTCGTCATATCGAACACATTCGACCTCTTGCATGCTGACAACGTTGAAGACACGGGCTACTGAGTAGTTCTGCAGGATCTCAAAGTTTGGCTCTCGCAAAGACGAGCAGTATGATCCGGCAGTAATATACAGCTTTTGGGGGCCAGAAGTGTTTGCCAGCGCCTTTTCCACCACTTGCGCGCCCGGAATTCGATCGAGGGTTTGTCGTATCACCGTCGCTTCCGACGACAAGGGTTCGAACACGACGGGCGTAATATGATCGGCTCGCAGCATCCACTTGAGCTGTAGCCCTCCTTGGCCGCCAACATCGACGAGGGTGATCCGCTCCTCTGCCGGCGTGCGAGACAACTCCGGGTATGCATCAAACGTTTCAACAGAACGCTCAAGAGTGCAAACTGTTCGAGTCCAGTGCCGGCGTAGACGGGACGACCATTGTCGGAGCAGCCTATTGAGAGAGACCCGTGGCAACTCAAAAAGCTCACATCGATCTCGATCGTGTCATCTGGATGAGCGTTGATCGAAATGGTGTGACTGATACCCCTGTTTATTATGGTGCCGTCGAGTGCAATTTCGGCAACATCCAAAGAACCATAGTGATGGATATAGAAGTTTGTGGTGGTCGTGGGGAAGAATCTGAGGACGCACCTCATCCGAACCATTCGAAACAGAAAAGCTGAATCGTGAAGTCCTAGAAGATGCCAGTCACGGCGGTCACTGTCGCGAACGACCAAAGCTCCGCCAACGATATGACTCGACATTTCGTGGACGACCTGCCAGCTTGATAAAGCATCGCCAACATACGTTTTGGAAAAGATCGCCTCGCCCACCCTCGAGTCCCCTAGCCGCTTCCGAGTAGTTCAACTCTCAAGGGGTCTACGCTTAGACCTCGGCCGATGGCAGAACAAGCTGGACTTCCTATTTTTCTCCTTGCAGGGCAACATGGTCGAGTTTCGAAGTTGCTGCGACGAGATCTCCTAAATTTGCTTGCAGGTTCAGTGGCCGGCAGCCTCACACCAGTGGCGTTGACACCCTCGGGCGGTTGGAGCACAGGCTACGGGGTCATGTCTTCCCCACCTTCCTCAGCTAGCTCGCAACCAAACCTCCTAACCGCCCCCATCGAGCTTGCCGGCGACTGGGGCCACATGCTTGAGGGAGCCGCTGATCAGGTCGTCGAACGCATGCGGCATGCATGCCTCGACGGCGTCCGCCTGCTGTCCGACCGCCAGCCGACGCGCCTGCGTGTCGACGAGCACACTTCCGGCACGCCGGCAATCTGGCTGCATCCGGACGGCAGCAGTATGGCCTGGATCATCGTCGATATCGGCGAGCGTGACTGGTCGAAGCTCGCCTACCAGTTCGGGCACGAACTCGGCCATGTGCTCTGCAACAGCTGGCAACCGGACGCCAGGCCGGCGCCGCCTTGCCAATGGATCGAGGAGACCATGGTGGAGGCCCACTCGCTGCGTGGGCTCGCACGTCTGGCGAAAAGCTGGAAGGAGGCGCCGCCCTTCGCCGGCGACAATGCCTTCGGCGATGCCATCGCCCGGTACCGCCAGGACATCATCGATCGTTATGCAGCGCTCGCTGAAAGCCAGGGGCTCACGCGCGACGCCGCTGCGTGGTTCGCCGACCACCGCGGCGAGATCGAAATGCCCGCTCTTAATCCGTTCGCCCAGGCAATGTCGCTGACCATCCTCGCCGAATACGGCCGCGCGCCGGACTGCGTAGAGGCTTTGGGGGCACTCAACCGCTGGCCTGGCCGCACCAGCATGCCGATCGCCGAGTACCTCGGACACTGGGAGGCGAGTTGTGTCGAATTGCGCGCTTCGCCCAGATTGCCGATCCGCCTGCGTGATCTGCTGCACGTTCAACAGCGGGCCAAGTGAAGAGCGCTTAGGCCGGTAGGCGACGGACCGGCTTAGCCTGCGCTCGATGACCGTGTCCGGTCAAAGACATGTCGGTCGTTTCCTTGCTCGCGGGCTCACACGCACATTGGCGTTATGATATGGCATCTCGGCTCGCGGCGCTTTTCGGCGCCGAGTCCGCCATCGTGAGCTCTGGCAGGACTGGTCAGGCCGCGCGACATGCAACATGGGCCGGAATCGCGACCTGAGCGCGATACCCATCAACTTGTCGAACTCGAATTCATGGCTCGATTCAATCGTGTGCGTGGAATTCGGTTCAAAGCGGTAGTCGACAGATTGAACCGGAAGAGTCTGGCGGCGTTATCGGGTCTGGAATGGCAATCCTTTGGAGGACGAAATGGCCAGTACTGGAACAACCCGTGGACACAATGAGGACCGCGCGAAGGTTGCTGGCGGGCAGGATAATGAAGTTAAATACGAGGCGGGCAAGACCGGCGCGAGGAAGGCTGACGTGAAATCGGTGGGCAACAGCCGCAAGAAGATTGAGGACAAGCTGAAAGAATAGACCACCGTTCGCGTGCGCAAATGATCCGCTTAGCCACCTTCAATGTGAACGGCGTTAATGGCCGGCTGCCCGTGCTCCTTAGGTGGCTGACGACTACGAATTACGACATCGTCTGCCTGCAGGAACTGAAAACGTCTGACGAGAAGTTTCCAATTGGGGCGATCCGCGAGACGGGATACCGCGCGATCTGGCACGGCGAGAAATCCTACAACGGCGTCGCTATCCTGGCTCGCGGAGTAGACCCGATCGAGCGCCGACGCGGGCTTCCCGGCGACCCTGACGACAGCCATAGCCGCTATATCGAGGCGGAGATCGGCGGGCTAGTTGTCGGCTGTCTTTACCTGCCAAACGGAAATCCCGCGCCTGGTCACAAGTTTGACTACAAGCTGCGCTGGTTCGACCGTCTGATGCGCTACGGCCGAGCTCTTCTCCAAGAGGGCGCGCCGACCGTGCTGTGCGGCGACTATAATGTCGTCCCAACTCCGATTGATGCCGTGGTGCCGCGACGATGGATTGGCGATGCGGTTTACTTTCCCGAGAGTCGCCAATCCTATGCCGATATGCTTGAGGACGGCTGGACCGATGCGCTCAGGCGCATCCATCCGGACAAGGGTGTCTACACTTATTGGAATCACTCCTATGGGGGCGGTTACGACAGGAGTTCTGGCCTGCGAATGGACCATCTGCTGGTCAGTCCCTCGTTGTCGTCCCGGCTTCGCAATGCGGGGGTGGATGCAGAGACGCGAGGATGGGAGAAGCCGAGCGATCATGCGCCTGCATGGATAGAACTTGATAGCCCGAGTTGAGACTTGAAATGCCGTCCGATTCAGACGGTGCTGGCTGCTCCAGACTTCGCCCCCTTTGTCCGACATTTGTAGTCATTCTTCGGACCACGTGGCGTCGCGCATTACTTTTGCCACCGAGCGGAATATTGTGTTTGGATCTCCATACGATCCGCACGAGCAGGTACTTGGGAACGACAGCATCGAATGCGTGGGAACTGACCACGTTGCTTCACGCGGGCAAACGCGTCAGTCTGTAGATTCGAGGCTTGTCTCGGCTATGTACGCAATGGTCGACCGACCTTTGTTTATGAAATCCAGCATCGACAACCTCCCGCCACCAAAACAGCGCGAGCTGAGAAAGACGGTCAAACTCCTTCTCGAGGAGTTTGAGGATGCCCTCAAGGGCGGGACGGCCGACTTCAAAAGGCGTGGGCGCATCCTCAAGATCATACTTTTGGGTCCTATGCGCGTGGCGACTGGGTCGACGAGCCGCATACCAGGAAGGGCTATCGTTCGGATTTCGATCTGCTGGTGGTGGTGAACAATCGCAAACTGCCGCGGCGGCGTTCGCCCCGTACGGAAAGCGGTACTCCTCCATCGCCTTAGAAATCGGCATGTCGCCGGTTCCCGCGTAGCGGCCGGCAAAGGGGTGTTTCCCCAAAACAGCAACAGGAAGGCCATCAGACGAAACCTCCGGTGTTTTTTGTCGCCCTGCGCGCGAGTGCTGCGGGCCGCCAGTTTTGGCTGAAACCGGTAATGTACGAGCAGCCCTCAGAGCGGCTGGATCACCTCCCATCTGACCGAGCCTCGCTCGGCCGCTTTTTCACAGGGAGGAAGGGACAAGGAAAGGGCACAGAGATGCACCTCCTACTGTGTCAGGGCCGTTATCGAGGGGCGCTTGTTGAAGTCGCACTTGCCGGTGACGCTGTAGAAGAAGTCGGCATTTGAAGACGGCGTCGGCACGGTTGTGCCGCCGTCCTCCCAGGCTTGATAGCTGGTTACACCACAAGGCACGATGGTGAAGATGTCGACCTTCTGCCCAGTCGGGGTCTCGGTCAGGTTGTTCGCGTCCACGCCGCTGTAGAGTCGGTTGGAGGTGGTCGGATCATCCGACTTTAGGTACTTCGGGTTGCCCGATGGCACGTACATCTGCAGGGAGAGGCCAGCATCTGGCTGACGTCGATCGACGCGCCGGCGCTGTTGGCTGGGTACATGGTGTTGAGGCAAGTGGTTGAATATTTCTTGGTGCCGCTGGTCTGGAGTATCGCGTCTGCAGTCAGACCCGTGAAGGTGCTCACGCTGGCGGTGGTGCAAACTTGCGACTGGACAAGCGTCTTGATGTCGGCCCCGCCGTTGTTGGTGATTGTGTACACATTCGTTGTGCCGTAGCCTTTCGGATCACCGAAGCCGTTATAGGTATACTCGATCGACATCAGCGGCTTGGCCACCGTCGCTCCAAATGTCGTGCCGTAGAGCGTCATCGTCTTGTTCCACCAGCCCGACACCTTGGAAACCTTGAAGGTAGTCTGCACCAGGGCCGGCGTCTTGCTCGCCGCCGACCCAACGGCGACCGGCACCGTGTTGATCCTGGCGATCTGCATGAACACGGTGGGCATGGAGTAACTTGCCATGGCCTGCGCGGTGGCGGTGCCATTGGCGGAAACCACAAAGCTGTTCAGTGTCGGGGTACCCAGGCCATGGTTGGCGATGAAGGTATTCTGCAGCATAGTCTGGCGCTGCGCCAACGTTGAGGTTGTGTCCATACCGGTGATCGATAGGACCGCGGCATCCAGCGCCTGCTGCTCGTTGGACCGGGTCTGGACCGCCCTGGTATAGTCGACCGAGAACCCGATGGCGGTGATGATGGGCGCCAGCATGAAAACAAACAATGGGGCCATCGAACCGTCATGGGAACGCGCGAACCGGTCTACAATTCAGACGTGGGAGCATTTCTGAGCGGCTCAGACCGCCACCGAGTGCCTGGCTTTGCCGGTTTCAAGATATTTGTCGAACTTCGCTGCGATGCTTCTGACAAAGGGCCGGCTTTCCGCCGGCACGACGAAGCGGTCACCATCAAGTTCAAGCAACCGCGCCGGATCATGAAGGGCCGTGGAACTTGCCTTCAGCAGAAGCCTCTGGCCGGCTTTGCCAAAACGCTCCACCAGCTCGATGGCTGAGAAGGCGAAATCACACATCAGCCTCTCGATGATCCAGCCGCGGACGCGGTCGTCGTCGGAAAGCGCGATGCCGCGGACAGCCGCCAGCCCACCGTCTGAGACCATGCGTCCATACTCCGTGTTCGATGGCATATTCTGCACATAGCCTTGGCGAAATTGACTGATGGACGATGGGCCGAGGCCGATCAAGGTTTCGCAGCGATCCTCGGTATAGCCTTGGAAATTCCGGCGCAAGCAGCCGGTTCGGGCCGCTACAGCCAACGCATCGTTGGGCTTGGCGAAATGGTCGAAGCCGACGGGCTCATACCCCGCGTTCAGCATAAGACACGCGGCCAGTTGTGATTGAGCAAGGCGCTGTGCCGGACCAGGCAACCATGCCTCGTCGATCATCGTCTGATGCTTCTTGAACCAGGGTACATGCGCGTAGCCAAACAACGCCATCCGATCCGGTTCCAGGGTCAGTGCCTGCGCGACGGTTGAGGAGACGCTCTCCCTGGTCTGGTGCGGCAAGCCGTAGAGCAGGTCCAGATTGACCGATTCGACGCCGCGCGAACGAACGCCATCGATGACCGCTTTGGTCTGCAAAAAGCTTTGCTCGCGGTTAATTGCCTTTTGTACCTTCAGGTCAAAGTCCTGGACGCCGAGGCTCGCCCGGGTCATGCCGATCTCGGCCAGCGCATCAAGACGGGCGTCGTCCATATCATTGGGATCGATTTCGACGCTGATCTTGGCGTCCGGAAGGAAATCGAAGCTGGACCGCAATGCTTTCCCCAGCACCACCATGTCCTCGGACTTCAGCATCGTCGGAGAGCCGCCACCGAAGTGGACGGCGCGCACGCCAGCCTTGCCGCCGACAATACGGGCAACGGTGGCGATCTCGGCGTGCAACGAGCGGAGATAGGCAGTTACCGGCTCATAGTGACGTGTTTGCTTGGTGTGGCAGGCACAGAACCAGCAGAGTCTGTCGCAGTAGGGAATATGCAGATAGAGTGAAATCTCGTCGCCGTTCTCCAGCGCCTCCAGCCAGCCTCGACAGATAGTGGCATCGACCCCCGGATGGAAATGCGGCGCGGTCGGATAGCTCGTGTAGCGCGGCACGTTCTCGCCAAGTCTGGCAGCTAGTTCCGGTCGCATCTCGCCATTCCTGTGGTTGCATGGCCCGGAAAATGACCGCAACGGCACGCCGATACCTTGATTTCGGTCAAAGCCTTTGCACCGGACAAACTGCCACAAGGCTTTTTCAATGGCCGATGCTTATCTTGCCGATACCCTGGATCCTCGGACGATCGTGATGACAGTGCGTCAGGATGTTCATAGTGCCGGTATTCCCGTGCTTTGCCAATCCTGCGAGGCAAGGCATCGCGGCATTTGCGGTGCCCTTGATCCCGATCAATTGGTCGGGCTCGCCAAGACCTCGTCAAAGCACACCGTTGAACCGGGGTCAGAACTGATGGGCGACGCCGAAACCGTCGACAGCTATTCCAACGTGCTTTCCGGCGTCGTGAAGCTGACGAAGAGCCTTTCGGACGGGCGCCAGCAGATTGTCGCGCTTCAGTTTGCCCCCGATTTTCTGGGACGGCCGTTCAAGGTGGAAAGCGTGATCCACGCGGAAGCGGCAACGGCCGTCTCCCTGTGTTCGTTTCCAAGGGCTTCCGTCGAAAGGATGATGAGGGAGTCGCCGGATCTCGAGCACCGCCTGCTCAAGCAGACGCTGAACGAACTCGACGATGCACGCGACTGGATGGTCACGCTGGGACGCAAGACCGCTGCGGAAAAAGTGGCGAGCTTTCTGCTGATGATTGCCAGAAACATCGATCCCACGCTCGATCCAAACACCAATCCGACGAGCTTCGAACTGCCTCTCACACGTGCCGACATCGCCGATTTCCTCGGCCTGACAATCGAGACGGTGAGCCGCCAGTTGACCCGGCTGCGGACAGACGGCGTGATCCGGATCGACAACAACCGCCATGTGACTGTGGACAGCCTTGCCCGGTTGGCGAGCCGCTCCGGAGCCTAGAGTAATTCCAGGAAAAGGCTGAAACAGTTTTCCGTCCGGAATTGCGTCAACTCTAGTCTCGATCGACGATCCCGATCATCGGCAGGACATGCTCGCGTTCAAACACGATGTGCCGGCGCAGATTCTCGAACAGGCCGCGCAACATGAACCCGAGGGCTTCGGGGTTTTCGACCGCCTCGCCATGACCGATGGCCAGCAGAATTTCGGTCACCTCACCGCCAACGCATTCGTCTTCCATATGTTCGGCCCGCAATCGCCGGGTTGAGGCAAGGTTCGCATTGCTGCTGACCACGGCATCCTCGTAGGCGGGAAAGATGACCGTCTCTTCGTATTGATCAATGTTGCGCAGCAGCGGAACGATCGCGTTGGCCGCGCCGAGACACTCCAGGCGATCGACGCCGGGCAAGGCGCCCGCCATTCTTTCCAGGGCGTCGCAGAGCTGCAGCTTTTCCCTGTGCGCGCGCTTCATCACCGCGGCTGGACCACTTCCCTGCTGGATCGATCAGTCGGTGCGGGATTTTCATCGCCTGCTTCGAACAGCGACGATCCCAGCCCCTTCTTCCGGCTCAAGGGCGGCCTCCGAGTGCAAGACCACGCTGCCCACTCAGAAGGGGCTGGGCTTTGACATGGATCAAGGCGGCGACAACGCGACTGCTGAATTGGTGTCTATGCGGATTGGCGTCCGCGCATCGGAATCCGAGGTCGGGGATAGCTCATGAAGTTCGGCACGCAAATCTTCGTTTTGAGCCTTTTCACATTTGCAGCCCTGGTGGCCGCGGGCTTCGGCGTGGACCAGCCCTTTCGACAGCATATGTGGGTGCTGTTTTTTGTGTTGCTTGGTTTTGTCGCCATCCTCATCCGCAACACGAATTTCGAGGTGGCCGCTCCGATTGACCCATCCGCTTACATGGATGGTCCAATCCGCTACGGCGCCATCGCCACCATGTTCTGGGGTGTCGTCGGCATGCTTGTCGGCGTGGTCATCGCGCTGCAGCTTGCCTACCCCGATCTCAACATCCAGCCCTGGTTCAACTTCGGCCGTTTGCGGCCGCTGCATACGTCCGGAGTGGTCTTCGCATTCGGCGGCAACGCATTGCTTTGCACGTCATTGTACGTCGTGCAACGCACCTGTCGCGCGCGCCTGTTCGGCGGCGATCTCGCCTGGTTCGTGTTCTGGGGTTACCAGCTTTTCATTGTCATGGCCGCGACCGGCTATCTGCTCGGCATCACCGAGAGCCGGGAATACGCCGAACCCGAATGGTACGTGGACATCTGGCTGACCATCGTCTGGGTCGCCTATCTCATCTTGTTCCTCGGCACGATCTTCAAGCGCAAGGAACCGCACATCTACGTCGCCAACTGGTTTTACCTCTCCTTCATCGTGACCATCGCGATGCTGCATGTGATCAACAACCTGTCGATGCCGGCCTCGTTCCTGGGCTCAAAGAGTTACTCCGCCTTTTCCGGGGTCCAGGACGCCCTGACGCAATGGTGGTATGGCCACAACGCCGTCGGCTTCTTCCTCACTGCCGGCTTCCTCGGCATGATGTATTACTTCGTGCCCAAGCAGGCGAACCGGCCGGTCTATTCCTATCGGCTGTCGATCATCCATTTCTGGGCGATCATCTTTCTCTACATCTGGGCCGGGCCGCATCACCTGCACTACACCGCCCTGCCCGATTGGGCGCAGACGCTCGGCATGGTGTTCTCGATCATGCTGTGGATGCCGTCATGGGGTGGCATGATCAACGGCCTGATGACGCTGTCCGGCGCCTGGGACAAGCTGCGCACAGACCCCATCATCCGTATGATGGTGATGGCCATCGCCTTCTACGGCATGTCGACCTTCGAAGGTCCGATGATGTCGATCAAGACGGTCAACTCGCTGTCGCATTACACCGACTGGACCATTGGCCACGTGCACTCCGGTGCGCTCGGCTGGGTCGGCATGATCTCGTTCGGCGCAATCTACTTCATGGTGCCGAAGCTCTGGAACCGTGAGCGGCTCTACTCGCTGAGGCTCGTCACCTGGCACTTCTGGCTGGCGACCCTGGGGATCGTCGTCTACGCCGCCGTCATGTGGGTTTCCGGCGTCATGCAGGGCCTGATGTGGCGTGAATACGACGAGCAGGGTTTCCTGGTCTATTCCTTCGCCGAAACCGTGGCCGCCATGCATCCCTACTATCTCATGCGCGCCATTGGCGGGGCAATGTATCTCTCCGGCGCCCTGATCATGGCCTGGAACATCGCCATGACCATCCTCGGATACCAGCGCGAGGAGGAGCCGATGCCCGGCTCTGTTCCCGCCCTTCAGCCTGCCGAATAAGGAGCCAGACAATGGGCTTGATGGACAGACACGCACTCATCGAGAAGAACGCCACGCTTCTTCTCGTTGGCTCTCTTCTTGTGGTGACCGTCGGCGGCATCGTCGAGATCGCACCGCTCTTCTATCTCGACAACACGATCGAGAAGGTGGAAGGCATGCGCCCCTATTCGCCGCTCGAACTTGTCGGGCGCAACATCTATGTGCGCGAGGGCTGCTACCTCTGCCACAGCCAGATGATCAGGCCGTTCCGCGACGAAGTCGAGCGCTACGGTCACTACAGCCTGGCTGCCGAGTCGATGTACGATCATCCTTTCCAGTGGGGATCGAAGCGTACCGGGCCGGACCTCGCCAGAGTTGGCGACCGCTACTCGAATCTGTGGCATGTCGAGCATCTCACGGATCCGCGTTCGGTGGTGCCGGAATCGATCATGCCGAGCTACGCGTTCCTCAAAGACACGCCGATCGAGGTGGAGGACTTCTCGACGCATCTGGTTGCCAACAGGCGTGTCGGTGTCCCCTACAGCGATGACATGATCGCCCGCGCCAATGCCGACCTGATGGCGCAAGCCGATCCCAACGCCGACACGTCCGGCCTCGAAGCCCGCTACCCCAAAGCCAAGATCGGCGACTTCGACGGCAACCCGCAACAGGTCACCGAAATGGATGCCCTTGTCGCTTATCTCCAGATGCTCGGCACGCTGGTCGATTTCAAGAACTACGACGAAGCCGCGGGCTATCGCTGAGGGAGTTCTACCCATGGATTACAATTTGATGCGAGAGTTTGCCGACAGCTGGGGCCTGGTCGCCATGGCGCTTTTCTTTGTCGGCGCGACTGCCTTCGCGCTCCGCCCCGGCAGCCGCAAGCTGGCCGACGAAGCTGCCCGGATTCCCCTTGAGGACGAGTGATCATGAGCGACGAGCATATCGATGAAATCTCCGGCGTCTCGACCACCGGCCACGAATGGGATGGCATCCGGGAACTGAACAACCCGCTTCCCAGATGGTGGGTCATCACGTTTTACATCACCATTGTCTGGGCCATCGGCTACACCATCGCCTATCCGGCATGGCCCCTGCTGCACTCGGCGACGAAGGGTTTGCTCGGCTATTCCAGCCGCAACGAAGTCAGGAACGAGCTGACTGCGGCTGAAGCCGCCAAGGGCAAATACATCTCGGCGGTGGCGTCCAAGAGCGTCTCGGAGATCGCCGCGGACGATGGCCTGCGCGAATTCGCAATCGCGGCCGGTGGTGCCGCCTTCAAGGTCAATTGCGTACAATGCCATGGCTCCGGCGCCCAAGGTTCCAAGGGCTTTCCCAATCTCAACGACGACGACTGGCTGTGGGGCGGCAAGGCCGAGCAGATCCAGCAGACGATTACGCACGGCATCCGCTTCGCGTCCGATCCGGACACGCGCCTGTCGGAAATGCCTGCCTTTGGCGACATCATAACCGCTGACCAGATCGCTCAGGTCGGCACCTATGTCGCCAGCCTGTCGGGAAAGGTCCAGCATGCCGGCCTCGTCGAGCCCGGCGCCAAGGTCTTTGCTGAAAATTGCGTGGCCTGTCATGGCGACAATGCAAAGGGCAACAAGGAGCTGGGCGCCCCCGATCTGACCGATGCGATCTGGCTCTATGGATCCGGTGAGACAGCCATCGCCACCCAGGTCCGTGCGCCAAAACAGGGCGTCATGCCAGCCTGGGGCGCACGCCTGGGCGAGACCAAGGTCAAGGAGCTCGCCGTCTACATCCATTCGCTTGGTGGTGGGGAATAGGAAGCGGGGACCTGTTCCCGGCCCTTCGCCAGCCAAGCGACGAGGCCCGGCCATGCCGGGCCTCGACCTGTATTCGGCACCGGCAATTGACTTGCATCAACGCGCCTGCCCCCGCCCCGCGCCAAGACTTGCCTACGCTGGCAGCCTGGGCATGGGCAGATTGTCGCCTGCGCGAGTGGAGATGCATGTGCTGGACAATACGCAGGTAGAGCGGCTCGAAGCCGAAGCGGTCAATTCCGCCAAGGTGCGCCAGCCGATGTATGCCGCGCGCAAGAAGATATTCCCGAAACGGGCAACAGGGAACTTTCGTCGGTTCAAGTGGCTGGTGATGGCGATCACACTCGGTATCTACTACCTGACACCGTGGTTGCGATGGGACCGCGGCCCGTTCGCCCCGGACCAGGCCGTGCTGCTCGATCTCGCCAACCGGCGCTTCTACTTCTTCTTCATCGAGATCTGGCCGCAGGAATTCTACTATGTGGCCGGCCTTCTGATCATGGCCGGCGTCGGTCTTTTCCTGATCACGTCGACTATCGGTCGCGCCTGGTGCGGCTATACATGTCCGCAGACTGTATGGGTCGATCTGTTTCTGGTCGTCGAGCGCGCCATCGAGGGTGATCGCAACGCACGCATGAAACTCGATGCCGGCCCATGGACCGCCCGCAAGCTTGCGCTGCGGGCATCGAAACACGCCATCTGGCTGGGCATAGGGGCGGCGACGGGCGGCGCCTGGATCTTCTATTTTGCCGATGCGCCGACGCTGGTTGGCGAACTCTTCACCGGCACCGCGGCACCCGTTGCCTACATCACCGTCGCCGTGCTGACGGCCACGACCTATACGTTCGGCGGGCTGATGCGCGAACAGGTCTGCACCTACATGTGTCCATGGCCACGCATCCAGGCGGCCATGCTCGACGAAAGTTCGCTCACCGTCACCTACAATGACTGGCGCGGCGAACCGCGTTCGCGTCATGCCAAGAAGGTGCAAGCCGCGGGACAGTCGGTCGGCGACTGCGTCGACTGCAATGCCTGTGTCGCGGTCTGCCCGATGGGGATCGACATTCGCGACGGCCAGCAGCTCGAATGCATCACCTGCGCGCTTTGCATCGACGCCTGCGACGGCGTCATGGGCAAGCTCGGCAGGGAACGCGGACTGATTTCCTACGCAACGCTCTCCGATTACAACGCCAACATGATGCTGGCGACCGCGGGCGGCTCCAGTTCAGTCAACCCGTCGCTGGTCAGGACCGCTGATGGCCTGTTCTCCGACAAGGTGGCGCATTTCCATGTCAGCAAGATCTTCCGGCCACGCACCTACGTCTACATGGGTCTGTGGTCGCTAATCGGCCTGGGTCTGCTCTATTCGCTGCTGACGCGCGACAGGCTCCAAGTCAATGTGCTGCACGACCGCAATCCGCAATTCGTAACGTTGTCCGACGGCTCCATCCGCAACGGCTACACCGTCAAACTGCTCAACATGATCCCCGAGCCGCGGATCATTGTTGTCACCATGCAGGGCTTGCAAGGAGGCGAAATGAGCGTGGTCGGAGACGACATCAAGGCGGGCCGCTCCTTTGCCATCCCGGTCGAGCCCGATCGCCTGAAAATGCTGAAGGTCTTCGTGCGCCAGCCGGCCGACCAAATCCGTGGCGCAGCGCAAACCTTCACGTTCCGTGTCGAGGACAAGTCGAGCTTCGAGGCGGACGAATACACCGCCACCTTCAACGCGCCGGAGATCGCCAGATGACCGCTAACGCTGAAAAAACCCGCGAATTCACCGGCAGGCACATGCTGTTCACCATCCTTGCCTTCTTCGGCGTGGTCATCGCGGTCAATCTGACGATGGCCACGCTCGCCAACACCAGTTGGACCGGCCTTGTCGTCGAGAACACCTATGTGGCGAGCCAGCAATTCAACAAGAAGGCCGAGGAGGGTCGCGCGCAAGCAGCCCTTGGCTGGACCGGCAGGCTGACCATCGCATGGGGCGAAGTTCGCTATGGCCTCACCGACGCCGCCGGCAAGCCGGTTCCCTTGCATGGCGTCAAGGTGCTGTTTCGCCATCCCGCCTACGAGAAAGAGGACAAGTCGGTCATCCTCGCGCCCGACTCGGACCAGGAATTCGCAGCCCAGCACATGCCGAAGGACGGCGTCTGGATTGTGGAAGTCGACGCCGACGCCGGTCTGGAAAAGCCGTATCGCGACGTCCGCAGGATCATGATTTCCAATGGAGCGCTGCAATGAGTTGTTGTGCACCGGGCGCCGAAATGGCGCTTGATCTGGTCAGCACCGGATCGGTCCTGCCGTCCAGCCAGGAGATCAGGCTGGCGAGCCGATCGCTCGGCGATGATCTCCGCCAGACCGATCTTTCAGTCCCCACGGTTCATTGCGCGGCCTGCATCGAGGCGATCGAGACGGCATTGGGAATGCTCGATCAAGTGGAGAGCACTCGGGTCAACCTGTCGACGAAGCGGGTCGCGGTCCGCTGGCGTGGAAACCAGGTGCCACCGTTCGTCGCCGCGCTGGGACGGCTAGGCTACGAGGCGCATCTGTTCGACCCCGAGGTCGACAACAAGGACAAAACGCTTTCGGAGCTGATCCGCGCCGTTGCTGTCGCCGGCTTTGCGGCGGGCAACATCATGCTGCTTTCAGTGTCGGTCTGGTCTGGCGCCGAAGGCGCAACGCGGGACCTGTTTCATTGGCTCTCGGCGCTGATCGCGATCCCGGCACTTGCCTTCGCGGGCGGCATCTTCTTCCGCTCGGCCTGGAACGCGCTGCGTCACGGCCGCATGAACATGGACGTGCCGATCGCGGTCGGGGTGTCCCTCGCCTACGCCATGAGCCTCTACGAGACGATCAACCATGGCGACCACGCCTATTTCGATGCGTCGGTGTCGCTGCTGTTCTTCCTGTTGATCGGCCGCACGTTGGATCACGTGATGCGCGAACGTGCCCGGACCGCCGTGAAAGGCCTGTCCCAGTTGGCCGTACGTGGCGCCATGGTGCTGCGCGGCGACGGCGCACGCGACTATCTGCCGGTTGGCGAGATCGAACCCGGCATGCTGCTGTTGATCGCAGCCGGTGAAAGGATACCCGTCGACGGCAAGGTCTCTCGAGGGACGTCGGACCTGGACTGTTCGCTTGTCTCGGGCGAGAGCACGCCCCGAAGCGTAGCGCCAGGCGAAGCCGTACAGGCTGGAGTCCTCAACCTGACCGGCCCGCTGACGATTGAGGCGACAGCCGCCGCGAAAGATTCGTTTCTGGCGGAAATGGTTCGGCTCATGGAAGCCGCTGAGGGCGGTCGCGCGCATTATCGCCGGATCGCCGATCGCGTTTCAGCGCTCTATGCTCCGGTGGTTCATCTCACCGCCTTCGTGACTTTCCTTGGCTGGATGGCGGCGACGGGCGACTGGCACCGGGCGACAACCATCGCCATTGCCGTTCTGATCATCACCTGCCCGTGCGCGCTCGGCCTCGCCGTGCCGATCGTGCAGGTGGTCGCCGCGCGGCGCCTGTTCGAGAACGGCATCATGGTCAAGGACGGTTCGGCCATGGAGCGCCTGGCGACGATTGATACAGCAGTGTTCGACAAGACCGGGACCCTCACGCTCGGCCAGCCCCGGCTGGTCAATGCGGGCTCGATGGATCCGGGCATGCTGGCAGTCGCGGGAGACATGGCCGCGCATTCCCGCCATCCGTTTTCAAGGGCCATAGCCGGCTTTGCCGCTCCTGGCGCGCGGCACAAATTCGATACCGTGACCGAGCATCCAGGGTTTGGCATCGAAGCCACCGACGCCGGAAGCACTTGGCGGCTAGGTCGACGCGGATGGGCTGGATGGAAGGCCCGGACCGGTGGTGAAGGCAAACATGGCTATGGCGGAACGGTGCTGACAAAAGACGGGCTCATTGTCGCGACCTTCAATTTCGAGGATGCGCTGCGCGCCGACGCCGGCTTGGCGATCAAGCTATTGAGCGACGCCGGGGTGTCGGTGCAGATGCTGTCGGGCGATACTGCGGGTGCCTGCGGTGAAGCCGCCGAGATGCTGGGTATCGAGGACTTCGTTCCGTGCCTGTTGCCATCCGGCAAGGTCGAGCGCATCGAGACCCTGGCGAAAGACGGACACAAGGTTCTGATGGTTGGTGACGGCCTCAACGACACGCCTGCACTGAGCGCGGCGCATGTCTCGATCGCACCGGCCACCGCCGCCGACATTGGCCGCTATGCGGCCGACTTCGTATTCCTGCGCGAAAGCCTTCTGGCTGTGCCTCTCGCGCTGGATGTCTCGCGCAAGGCGGGACACCTGATCCGCCAGAACATCGCGATTGCGATCGTCTACAATGCCGTCGCCGTGCCGATCGCCATCCTGGGCCACGTCACGCCTCTTATCGCAGCGATCGCCATGTCCGCTTCATCGCTGCTCGTGATCGGAAATGCGCTGCGTCTGCAGAGTTCCAGGCCAAGTTCGCCGGTGAAAAATGTTCGGCGCGACAGGCGTTCCGATATCACCAAATTGGCCTAATCCTCATGACAACCCTTGCCTACCTCATACCTGTGGCCCTCTTTCTTGGCGCGCTTGGCCTGGGGGGGTTCCTGTGGGCTTTGAAGAGTGGCCAGTACGAAGATCTCGACGGCGCCGCCGAGCGGATCCTTATCGATCGGGAAGACAAGATCGGCAGATAGCGAAGTGCTGGCAAAATAACCGGACCACGACCGTCTCCACCTTGACTATGACGCGCCAGATCGGTGTCCGAGAATCTTAGGTCTCCAAAATGAACTCCACCAATTTGCGCCAGCGCAAAGAAACGCTGCGTCAGGTCAGCTAGGTTCTGCTCATCCGCAACGGTTGAGAGATAGGAGACTGACATGATCACGCGACGTGAAGCTCTGTTCGGGGCAGCGATCGGCGCTGCCGCCGTGGCAGCACTACCTGCATTTTCGGCACCTGTGACAAAGGCGGACATTCGAGGGCTCGCCCGCGAAAAGATCAAGCTCGTGGCACCGCCGTTCGTCCATCCGCACGATCAGGTTGCCAAGGGTGGACCCAAGATCGTCGAGTTCACCATCACGATCGAGGAAAAGCCTCTTGTCATCGACGCCGACGGCACGACGCTCAATGCGATGACCTACAACGGCTCGATCCCCGGCCCGCTGATGGTCGTTCATCAGGACGACTATCTCGAGCTGACGCTCATCAATCCCGACACCAACTCACTCGCCCACAACATCGACTTCCACGCCGCGACTGGCGCTCTGGGTGGTGGCGGTCTCACGCTGATCAATCCCGGCGAACAGGTGACCTTGCGCTTCAAGGCGACGCGGACGGGAACGTTCGTCTACCACTGCGCACCTGGTGGCGCGATGATCCCTTGGCATGTCGTCTCCGGCATGAGCGGCGCAATCATGGTGTTGCCGCGCGATGGGCTCAGGAACGACAAGGGCGAGCCGGCCAGATACGACAAGATCTTCTACATCGGCGAGAACGACTTCTATATTCCGCGCGACGAGAAGGGCAATTTCAAGAGCTACGAATCTGCCGGCGACGGTTACGATGACATCGTCAAGGTCATGCGCGGGCTGATCCCGACGCATGTCTTGTTCAACGGCAAGGTAGGTTCCCTGACCGGCGACAACGCCATGAAGGCGAAAGTCGGCGAGACCGTGTTGATCGTCCATTCACAGGCCAACCGCGATACCCGGCCGCATCTGATAGGCGGTCACGGCGACTATGTCTGGGAACAGGGCAAATTCGCCAACCCGCCGGCCAAGGACCTGGAAACCTGGTTCATCCGTGGCGGCTCGGCGGGCTCGGCGCTGTATACGTTCCTGCAGCCAGGTGTCTACGCCTACGTGAATCACAATCTGATTGAGGCCGTGGAACTCGGAGCGACCGCTCACTTCATGGTCGAAGGCGAGTGGGATGCCGACCTGATGACGCAGGTCGAGGCGCCCAAACCCATAGCCACCAACTGACGGCACTCGAAAATGCCCGGACGGCGCCGCTGTCCGGGCAAGGACAAAAGCCATGTCTCTTTTCATCCTGAAGGTCCTGCCGGTCGCCCTGGCCGCCGCTGCTGTTCCGGTAGGGCTCTCGCTAGAGGCGGTCTTTGGAGATCGACAATCCCACCCCATCGCTATGACGGTTGTCTTGCTTTCCGGTTCGATCATCTATCCGACTCCGGGCGAGTTCCTGAAAGAGGGACGCCCGCAAGGCAACCCCCGCCTCGAGCGGCAACTCGACAGACCTCTCGAAATCATGGCCTACCAGGTCGGCGCGGCCGACTATGCGGACTGCGTGTCGGCTGGCGGCTGTCAGCCAGCTCAGGAGACGCGCGCGATCCCAAGCAAAGCTCCCGTCACCGGAGTAAGCTATCTCGATGCGAATGCCTACGCCCGGTGGTATTCGGAAGTGACCGGCGACCAATGGCGACTGCCATCCGACGAAGAGTGGGCCTTTGCCGCTGCTGAGCGGTTCGCAGGCGAATTCGAGGGTGTCGAAAACGACGCCACCAACCCCGCCAGACGATGGCTCACCAGCTACAAGGCCGAGGTGGACCTCAATCGCAAACCGGACCCGATGCCCAAGAGCCGTGGCTCGTTTGGTTTCAATTCCCTGGGCCTTGCCGACTTTTCTGGCAACGTCTGGGAGTGGACTTCGACCTGCTATGTCCGCACCACGTTGGCTGCGGATGGAAGCGGTGTTGCGAGTTCGGTCGACAATTGCGGTGTCCACGTCCTTGAAGGGCTTCACAGAGCCTACATGTCGAACTTCGTCAGTGACGGAAAAAGCGGAGGCTGTGCCGTCGGTACGCCTCCCGACAATCTGGGATTCAGGCTGGTGCGAGACCGCTCTGGCTGGGCGAGCGATCTGCTCTCTCACCTGAGAATAATCTGACCGTCAGCGCCGTCGGATCTTAGTATCGGCGGCGGCTACAAACGTGACGGACCCGCTTATCGACCGGGCGACAGCATCCGCTTCAGTGTGCCATCGCGAAGCCAGTACTGGTGGAACAGTGCCGCCACGGCATGGACCGAAATCAGGACGACAAACACTGGCTTGTTGAGGGAATGGATGTCGCCCCATGGGTCGCCAATGTAGAAAGCGAGCAGTCCCACAATGGGCGTTAAAAGCAAGAGCAGATAGAAAAGGCCGTGTGAACCACGTGCGGCGATCCGCATCCAGCCAGGTCCGCTTTCTGCAGGCTCAGGCGCACCGGAAACTACACGCATTAGCAACCGGATCAGCACGAGTGCCAGGGTCGAAATTCCTATCCAGTAATGGGCAGAGCCCAATGCCTGATCGGCTGACGAGACGGCGGCTCCATCTTCGGCAGCATCGACCACGGTTGTCATGCTCTCGCCAAAGAACAGTTGGAATAACACCAGCGCAGCTATGATCCAATGAAGCGCAATCTGGGAAGTTGAGTAGCCAATTCTGGTTTCCGTCATTTGATTTTTCCTGACGTTTAACAGCTGCGTGATCGCGATACTGAATAGCCAGGGAACATCGACATAATTTGGCTCGAATCCTCCCGGAATTGTGGCTGCAACCTTACGCATTTGTAAGGCGATGGGGACGTCGAACAGCCGTCCGCGGCCCTCGCCTCGTGGAGGCACCGGCCACGTCCCTCGTCCGGATTATAGTTTTAGCCTCACAGTTGTCTGAGCTTGTGGGGCAGCGTCACATCATCCCCTCAGATCGCTACTTGGCCTTCGGCGTCGTCAAGGCCACGCCGTAGGCTAGGAGAAAGCCAGCAAAGGCCAGAACCCATGCAACGCCGGCGACATTGACGATCGCGTCCTTAGGGAGAAAAACCGCAAGGATTCGTGACAAGGCAGCGATCAGGATCGCCGCGAAGACAACAATGGTTTGCAGTCCGGCCCGTAGTTGCCGGCCGGTATGGCCAAGCGTGGCGCGGGCCATCACTGCGACCGTCATTGACCCGACGGCGCCGACGCCGAACGCATGCAGCCCGGCAGCGACCGGTACGATTGCGGGCAAAAGGATCGACGCCGAAACCAACGCAAAACCGACGGGCACGAAAGCATATGCAAGGTGGAGGATGAGCACGAGCGGATCCCGCAATGTGCGTTCGCCAGCCCAGCGCGACAGACGCCACACCTGGCAGATTGCAGCGACGGCCATAAGCATTCCTGAGACGCGGTTGTGGGGGGCGAACGTCCACGCTCCCAGCGCGATAGCTGAGATGGCTATCGATGCGATGTCAAAACGGCCGAACGGTGCAGGCAGCTTGCCAGGATTTTCCCGGGCGAGCCAGTTGCGTGTGAAGCTCGGAATGATACGCCCACCGATCAGCGAGATGAGTACGATCCCCGCAGCCATACCGAGCCTGCGGCTGATGTCGGATGTGCCTTGAAGGTGCGCCTCGATATGGAACATGCCGTTGGCGCACGCCATCACGACAAGCGGCAGCAGCACCTTGAGGTTGCGCCAGTTGCGTCCGGCGATGATTTCGCGGGCGGCGGCGGCAGCCACCACAAACAGAAATGAGCCATCGATCACCGCGGCTGCTTGCCAGCCGATGTCGGTCGAGAAGTAGACAGCGGCGCGCCCGGCAAGCCACAGGACGACCAGCGCCAGCAGTGGCAAGCCTTGTACGGGCAGCCGGCCAGTCCAATTGGGGATGGCGGTCAGCAGGAACCCGGTAACGATCGCCGGCAGATAGCCGAACAGCATCTCGTGAATGTGCCAGTCGACGGCAACGAACGCACTGTGGGCATCGACTTCGCCGGCATATATCGGCAGCCAAAGCAGAATGGAGAGCGCGGCATACAGCGACCCGAGGAAGAAGAAGGGCCTGAATCCGTAGGAAAGAAATGCGGGTCCTGTGTAGGCCCGCAGGCGTGGAATCCCCATGATTTGCGTCTCCAAATGAACAGGGCCGGATGAACCGCCGCCCTCGGTCCGTCCGGCCCTCGCCTGCCCTCATGCGGCAGGCATGGCTGTATCGATTGCCGATCAGTTGACCGGAACCTGGGTGAACAGGTCGGCGAACACCGTCTTTGCCTTCCCGGGATGCTTGACCGCCTTGGCGGCATCGAGATTGACCGGCTTTCCGACAACGATCAGGGCGACCATGCCCATGCCGTAGTGAGGCGCGCATTTGACGCCGTAAACGCCCTCCTTTGTCAGCGTAACGGTGATTTCCTCGCTGGGCTTTCCCTTGAAGGGCTCGGCGCCGTCTGGAAGCATGCCTTTGATTGACTCGGCATCATGGCTCTTGTCGGTCGGCACGAACTTGACGGTGTCGCCAGGGGCTGCCTTGACGAAGGCCGGCTGGAAAACCATGGCGCCCTTTTCGCCCTTGTTGAGCATCTGCACCATATGCTCTTCGGCGCTTGCGCCGCCGGCGAGCGCCAGGATAGAGACTGCGGCGGCGAGGATGGAGAGTTTCATCGATTTGTCCTTTGTTTCGTCTTCGCGGCATTGCGCCGTTCCATGCCATTTAGCCTGACGCGGCTGGGAACAATTTGCGCTGGCGCAAACTCAGGATAAGAAAGGTCTTCCGCACGACTGATGCGGAACCGTAGGGCCGTGAGGAATCGCTTGGCTGCGCTGGACCGATCGCTGATTTCGCGACTGCCGCTCTTCCAGGGTCTGACGCCCGACGAGCAGAGCGAGATCCTGCGGGATGCGCGGTCGTCTCGCTATGCCAAGGAGACTGCGATCTTCGAGCAGGAAGCCGAGGCTCATTCCTTCTTCGTGCTGATCGCCGGGCATATCCGTGTCGTTCGCACCACACCGGACGGACAACAGGTCATCGCCAGATACATCAGCGAAGGCGAGATTTTTGGCGTCGCCGCGGCACTTGGCCGAACGACCTACCCAGCCAGCGCAATTGCGGCGGTGGACTGCGTGGTGCTCGCCTGGCCAAACGCTCTGTGGCCGGACCTGGCGGGATGCTTCCCAGTGTTTGGGGCGGCCACATACAGGACGGTTGGAACCAGGCTGCAGGAGACGCAGACGCGGGTCGTGGAGATGTCCACCGAGCAGGTGGAGCAGCGGGTTGCGCATGCGCTTCTGCGACTGGCAAACCAGACCGGCCGAAAGACCGACAGCGGCATCGAAATCGATTTCCCGATTTCCAGGCAGGACATTGCCGAGATGACGGGAACGACGCTGCACACCGTCAGCCGCTTGCTCAGCAAGTGGGAAGACAATGGGATAATCGTCAGCGGACGCCAGAAGGTCACCGTGAAGGATGCGCACCGCCTTGTAGTTCGGGCCGAGAACCGGGACAAGCGCTGATCTCATTCTCTGCGGCGGACAGTCGCTTCCAGGTCGGCGATGAAACGGCTTTCATCGACGTGGTGTTCAAGGCACGCTTCAGCCACGGTATGGAATGTGCCGATCGGGCAGCCGACGCACAGCATCTTGTATCTCAGCACCACAGCCACCGTTGCCGGCCATTTCCTCATGATTTCGTCAACGACCATGTCGGGGTCAATCGAACTGGGTTGCTTCACGATGAAGTCTCCGCGATTTGCGAAGCCTCTTCATAAATCGCGTTCGGACCGCTCTCGTTGCGCTTTCGCAATCTGAAAATGATTCAGATCAAGACACGGCGCGCGCGACCTCGATAAGCAATGGGATAAAGTATCTGAGGAGGTTGGCATGCAAGCCAAAACCATAATGACCACACCGGTCGTTGCAATTGATCCGTCTGCGTCGATCGCCGATGCAGCCGGATTGATGCTCTCCAGCAAGATCAGCGGGCTTCCCGTCATTCGCCGTGACGGCGCGCTGGTGGGCATTATCAGCGAGGGTGATCTCCTGCGCCGTGAAGAGCTGGGCACTCAGCGCAAGCGCCCACGCTGGCTGGAGTTTCTTGTTAGCCCGGGACGAGTTGCCGAAGAATATGTCCTCGCCAACGGACGACGGATCGAAGAGGTGATGACCGACAGCGTCGTCACGGCATCCCCCAATGCATCGCTTGCCGAGGTCGTCGAGTTGATGACGCATCACCGCATCAAACGCGTCCCGATCGTCGACGGCGATAAAGTTGTCGGAATGATTGCCCGTTCCGATCTTCTTCGTGCGTTACTTGACATGCAGCCAGCCTCAACCCCGATGGCCATTGACAACGAACAGATACGCCAGAGCATCGTCGCGGAGCTTGCAGCGCAGAAATGGGCTCGAAATGAGCTGATCAATGTCACTGTCGACAAAGGGATCGTAAAACTGAACGGCGCCATCTTCGACGAGCGCGAGCGCCGGGCAGCAATCGTCGCGGCCGAAAATGCAGCCGGCGTTAAAGGCGTTGAGGACAATCTGTTTTGCGCCGAGCCGTTGTCCGTCATCCTGGTCTCGTAGCCAAGGGCTAGCACCACCATTTCCCGGGGCGAAATGTGTGCTTGGCCGCCCGACGTTCTAACGCTGTCCGGCCACATGTTGTAGCCGTGCGATCAGGTCGCGGTTGCGGCAATAGTCTGGCGGAGCATCGGCTTGCTCGTTTTGGTCGAGCCAAGTCGAGCATTCGTCCTGATGGCCGCAGGATCGGCAGCGGTTGACCGCACGATCGGTGACGGCTGCATGGTCCGCCACCACTTTCAACTGCCTGTCGACACCCAGCTTGCGCATCATGCGACCCATCAACGCGACCCTGGCGTCGACTGAAATCAGGTAGTCGAGAAAGCTCATCTTGGTCACTCCTGCCCCTTATGAGACTCATAGCCATGCAGGCAGCCGACGACTTGATCTCGATCAACCGACGGAGCCGTCGCCGGGCCAAGGCGGCGAAAGGGGTAGAGTGAAGTTCCTGGACCCCACCGCGTACTCGGCTGCTGGGGCGTCCACCCATCAATACGACATGAAGCGGTTGATGCCGCTTTCCTCAATCAGCGAGCGGGTTATCCCGCCGAACGCCCATTCCCGCAGACGGCTGTGCCCATAGGCACCCGAGACGATCAGGTCCGCATGGATCGACCGCGCAAATGTCAGCAACCTGTCGCCGTCTGGGTCGCCGGCGATCAGCTCAGTTCCTGCCATGATGCCGTGATGTTCGAGAAAGACCGCGACGTCGGCAAGGCTGTCGCGGATACTCTTGTCGCGGTCGGTATCCATTGTGGCAATAACGACTTCGTTGGCCGTGGCCAGAAGGGGCAACGCATCTGCTATCGCCCGCCGCGCTTCCCTGGTGTCCTTCCAGGCAACAAGAACGGTTTTTGCCATGACAGGCTCGACATTGCTCGCGGCAACCAGGACTAGCCGCCCAATACCAAGTACCAGACTGCCGACGTCCACTGCACGGAAGACATTTCCCCCCTTCTCGCTGCCGGTGACAATAAGATCGGCGGATCGAGCCGAAATGCTCAGGAAACGGGTTGGGCTGCAAACAGCTTGGCCCCATTCGCTAAAGATCGATGCAGGAAGCAGCCTCTCGAACTCGGCGCGTAATTCGGCAAGCCGCTTTTCGATTTCGGTGTGCTGGATCTGCATGACCTCGCCTTCGTAGACCATACCGTCGCCGGTCGCGACCAAGGGCGGAACATCCGCAGCCGCCAGACCGATGAGACGGGCGCCAAACCGTTCCGCGAGCTCGATCCCCAGCTTTACAATAGGTGCGGGAGGCGCATCGATGGCGAGGTTGACGATGATCGACTTGTAAGACATTGCGGGCGCCTTTCGCTGAACGATGGAATGCGGGATGAATTGCATTCGACAGCGTCCAATGCCTTGATGCGCATCAAAGGCCGGCAACTGCAGCATCTGCGTTCGAAAACCTCGGCTCGATCCGTTTTGCGTGTGCGGCGAGAAGTGATAGTTAGCCCCGGTAGCACCGTCGAACCCAGGAACTTCAGGTGATCAAAGACGAAGCACTCAGTTTGTCACCCGGCGGGACGACACTGAAATCATTGTTGTCTCAAATGTTCGATCAGGCACCAGGCTTTATAGCGCTGCTGCGCGAGCCAGGTCACATTTTCGAGCTGACCAATGCCGCCTACCAGCGATTGACTGGCCACAGGCAAGTGATTGGAAAGTCAGTGCGGGACGCCTTTCCCGAGCTCGAAGGGAATGGGTTTTTCGAACATCTGGACCATGTGTACATGACCGGCGAGCCCTACATTGGCCACGGGGTGAAGGTCGGCCTTCGCAACATAGCCGACGGCCCGGTCGAAGAGCGCATCCTTGATTTTGTTTATCAGCCAGTCAAGGCTGACGATGGCCGGATCACCGCGATCTTCATTGAAGGTACTGATGTCAGCGAACTCTCCTTTGCAAATGCAGCACTTCGGCTGCGTGAGGACCATTTGCGGTCGATCCTGGCAACAGTGCCGGACGCGATGGTCGTCATCGACGAGCAGGGTGGGATTCAATCCTTCAGCACCGCTGCCGAAACGCTGTTCGGCTACCAGTCAGGCGAAGTCATCGGTCAAAACGTGAAAATGCTGATGCCCTCGCCCTACCGCGACGAGCATGACGCCTATCTGCTTCGCTACCTGACGACGGGAGAGCGCCGGATCATCGGGCTCGGCCGCACCGTGACCGGGGCACGCAAGGATGGCACGACTTTCCCGATGGAGCTTTCCGTTGGCGAGATGCATCCGGGGACGGGACGTTTCTTTACCGGCTTCTGCCGCGACTTGACCGAACGCCACCGGGCAGAAGCAAGAATCCAGGAGCAGCAGCAGGAACTGCTGCACATGGCGCGGTTCACCGCACTCGGCGAGATGGCCTCAACGCTTGCTCATGAGATCAACCAGCCGCTCACCGCCATCACGAACTACCTCAAAGGCAGTCGTCGGCTGCTTGAGAAGAGCCGGGACGAGAATGCGCCCATGCTTCGGGATGCCGTGGAAAAGGCAGCTGAGCAGGCCTTGCGGGCGGGCGACGTCATCCGTCACCTGAGGGATTTTGTAGCCAGGGGCGAAAGCGAGCGCCAGGTCGAACGACTGCCAATGCTGATCGAGGAAGCCGCCTCCCTAGCCTTGGTTGGTGCAAGAGAGATAAATCTCCTCGTCAGCTACAAGCTTGATCCAGTCGCCGAACTGGTCTTAACCGACCGCATCCAGATTCAGCAGGTTTTGCTCAACCTGATGCGCAATGCGGTTGAGGCTATGCAGGACTCGCCGCGCCGCGAATTGAAAGTCACAACAATTGCCCGGGATGATGGGATGGCCGAGGTAAGCGTGATCGATACTGGCCCGGGTCTCGCGCCGGAAGTCTCGGCTCAACTCTTCCAGCCGTTTGTAACCACCAAGAAGCAAGGCATGGGTGTCGGTCTCTCCATTTGCCGCACCATCGTGGAATCGCACGGTGGTCACATATGGGCCGAGGCGATGCCGACTGGCGGGACCGCCTTCCGATTCACCTTGCGCATTGTGGAGAAGGAAGAGGTCACAAATGGCCGGCAGTGATCTGGTGCACGTGGTTGACGACGACATGGACGTGCGCAAGTCGCTCGGTTTTCTTCTGGCGACTGCAGATTTTGCAGTACGCCTGCACGAATCGGCCACGGCTTTTCTCTCGACGGCAAAGGGCGACCTCGACGGCTGCATCGTCACCGACGTGCGCATGCCGGGCATAGACGGCATCGAATTCCTGCGCCAACTGAGATCCGGCGGGCATACAATTCCAGTTATTGTCATGACGGGCCATGCCGATGTGGCGCTCGCCGTTCAGGCAATGAAGGAAGGCGCTTCCGATTTCATTGAAAAGCCGTTTGATGACGAGATGCTGATCGACGCGATCCGCTCCACGTTGGCCAACCGCAACCAGGCGAATGCAACGCATCCGCAATCCTCCGAAATCCACGGCCGCCTGGCCACACTTTCGGAGCGGGAGCGGCAGGTTCTGGACGGGCTCGTGTCGGGTCTGCCGAACAAGACGATCGCCTATGATCTGGGTATCAGTCCGCGCACTGTCGAGATTCATCGTGCCAATGTGATGAGCAAGATGGCCGCGGGCAGCCTGTCGCATCTCGTGCGCATGGCGTTGATCGTGGAATCCAAACACTAGCAAGCGTCCCCGAGAGACTTGCCGCCGTCTGTCGGCATTGCCTTCGGCTGCCAGTAGCGCCAATGGGTCGGGCGGATATCGACGCGCACGCCAGTCCCGGCGTGCTTCCAACCCTGCCGGCCTTTTATACAGGGAAATACGAGCGCATGTTCGCCCTCCTCGTCGAAGACGGCGAGTTCGAGTTCGCGACCAAACGGAGCGCTCATGATCGGCTTCCACATCTCCCCATGATCTGGGGAAGCGGCAAGCAGCGCCTTGATTTAAATCATTTACGAAATTGCCGCCTATGCCGCTGCGGACGAGCGGCAAGCTGCCTTGATTGCGATCAATGACAGCTCCGGCGGCTGGGCCAACAGTCTGTTGGACGACCAATAGACTCAGGAGATCACACATGCTGATCCGCACATTATCCGCCCTGGAATGCACGAAATTGCTGACCGCCAACCGTGTCGGTCATCTGGCATGCGCGAAGGGTGGGCAGCCCTACGTGGTGCCGGTGCACTATGCGCACGCCGACAATCATCTCTACGCGTTTTCCATGCCCGGCAAGAAGATCGACTGGATGCGTGCCAATCCCCTGGTGTCCGTCCAGGTGGGTGAACGCGGCCAGGGCCGAGGCTGGAGAAGCGTCGTCGTCGATGGCCGTTATGAGGAACTGCCGGACCGGATTGGCCACAAGCTCGAGCGTGACCATGCATGGGCGATGTTGAGCAAGCATGCCGCTTGGTGGGAGCCCGGCGCCCTCAAGCCACTCATGCCTGCGGTGTCGGACAGTGCACCCCACGTTTTCTTCCGTATCTTGATCCAGCAGGTGTCGGGCCGCGAAGCAAGTGAATAGCTTTCTTCACTGCGGCGACCAGCGCTGGACCGATTCAGGAGGAGCGGCTCTAGGTAGTTTCCCGTAGGGACATAACCGAATTTCGCGACCCGCGGATTCGCGCGATTGCTGTGTCACGGATAAACCGGGAAAACAGCCATGCACGCCTACACCTCCTCCAGAATTTCGCTGCCGTCACGGTCTGCCCAGCCCAACCTGCCGGAGGCTTTTGAGCCCGCACTGCTGCAACCACTCAGCTTCTATCCCGCAGGCGCGGAAATCTACGCCCAGGGCGAGAAGGCCGGAGGCTTCTACCAGGTGGAGTTCGGCGCCGTCCGCGTCTACCGCCTGCTTGCTGACGGCCGCCGGCAGATCAGTGCCTTTCATCTCGCCGGAGAGACATTCGGCTTCGAAGCCGACACGACGCACCATTTCTTTGCTGAAGCGGTCAATTCCACCGGTGTCCGCGTCTTCCGCCTCACAGCTGGAGCGGATATGTCCCATCAGTTGCTGCCTCTGGCGCTGAAGGGGTTGACCAGAGCGCAGGAACACCTGCTGGTCCTCGGTCGCCAGAGCGCCATCGAACGCGTCGCCGCGTTCCTGGTCGACCTGTCGGAGCGCCAGGGCGGATTGCGGCAGGTCGAACTTCCGATGTCGCGCATGGATATCGGCGATTATCTTGGCCTCACCATCGAGACGGTATCGCGGATCTTCACCCGGCTGAAGGACAAGGGCGTCATCCGCCTGCTCAGCCTGCGCAGCATCGAAATCATCAGGCATGATGCGCTTCATGCGATGAGCGAATGAGCTGCGCTCCGACTCCTGGATGGTACAAGCACTTCAGACCATTTGACAGCGGGGCAACAAGAGCAAGATAGCAGCGCGGAGGACATCTGTTATGCCGCTGGAAGATTGAGGAAACAGCGGCAAGTCTATCGGCGTTCAGGCTTCGGGAGGAAGGCATGGACCGGCACATGGCCACATTGCGTGCAGACCGTGTTCAAGCATCGATCACGTCGGATGCCGCTGAAAAATCGGCGCTGGTCGATTCGTGGCGGCGCTCGGCCTCGTTGCACAGGCTGGTTCCTGCAGGCCGGAAATCACCCCGGCGGCTAACCGACATCGAATTGAGCGTCGCCGGGCAGAAGGTCGAGCCGCTGCTCGCTGCCGCCCAGTCCAGTCTTGACAGGCTCTATCTGCCGTCGGCGGTGTCGGCTGCTGCGTGTTGCTGGCTAATCGCGATTGTGTCGGGGTCGATCGCCGTACTTTCCAGATCAACGGGGAAGACGCGGTTTTCCGGATTAGACCTGATGTGAGATGTCAGCCTGCCAACTGGCGGCAGATCGAGCGCCGTAGGCGCACCGATCCGTCCTGACTGCTTGCCAAAACTCGCTCCATAATTTATATGACCACTTTAGTCACGGGAGCAATCATGATGAAAGAGATTCAGCTCAAAGACGTCAAGGCTACGTTCTCACATGTGGTCGACGAAGCGGTTGCGGGCACACCGACGGTCGTCACCCGTCACGGCAAAAGAGAGGCTGTCGTAATCAGCTATTCGGAGTACGAACGCCTTTCCCGTGTGCCGTCGCTGGGTTGGCTGCTCACAAACTCGCCCCTGGAGGAAGCTGACCTGCCAGCGCGAAGCCGAAAGCCCGCACGGGCTCTGCGCGATCCGGCGTTCTGACATTGTACCTTTTGGACACGAATGTCGTCAGCTTGCTTGCCCCTTCAAAACGCAGGACGCCCTCCGATGAGAAACTAGCGGCCTGGATAGTCGAGCGATCGTCCGACCTTTGGCTCTCCGTAATCACCTTGGCCGAGATCGAGGACGGCATCGCGAACGCCAAGCGAACCGGTGCCACCAAGAAGGCGGGCGCGCTCGCCGAATGGTGGGGAGAAATCCGTCACTACTACAGTAGCCGCATCCTCCCTCTTGACCTCGAAACGGCAACAATAACTGGGCAACTCATGACAGTCGCTCGGGCCGCTGGCATCTCACCTGGTTTCGAGGACATCGCTATTGCTGCAACAGGCATGCAACACGATCTGATCGTGCTCACGGACAACGAGAAGGATTTCAGGCCGCTCGGCATTCGGCATCAGAATCCGTTCATCGGGCTTCCAGAATAGGCGGACGGCGACCGATGGGCGCCTCCAGCATGACCATGCGATGACGTAGGCGGGGTTATGCGACGCTGGGCGAGTCTGATGGCGGTGCACCGGACTTCCTGGATCGACCAGCGGCCAGCGTATATTTGTGCCCCTTCAAGGTTCATAGGCCTTGTTGCCTATGGGCTGTCCAGGTTGTTTGCTTCAAAGGCCCAACGCTGACAGGGCCTTGGACGTGAGGTGAGAGCTTCATCGTCAGCGAATACCTTTCTCATCGACGTCCAACGAGACGGTAACAATCAGTCATCCACCCACCTTGACGCGGGCGTGCCGCCCAGCGGATGTCGGGCTGATGTGCGCCGACGGAACACGTGTCCTCGACCGTCACTTCTGGCGAGCGGCATCGCCATCATTAGTGATGGAACGGAAAAGAAACCATTCAGCGTCAGACTACCGCTTTTCGACGCACCTTTTTCGAACACGTCGGAACGAGCGCTTGTCGCGCAGCCCACGATGCCCCCATTGGTGAATCGGATCCATGAAGAGTCTGACAATACACCACCGCATCCTCGTCAGTTTCGCTGCCGTTCTGGTGGTCATGTCCGTGATCGCCGTCATCGCGTACGCCTGGTTTCTTCAGGCGGGGCAGGAGGCGACTGAGGTCGAGAAGGGCATCCTTCCAGACCTCTATCACAGCACCGCGATCATGGTGGGCCAGATGACGGCCCATAGTCTGCTTCAGGAATATGCCCTTCAGGACAACCCATCGGATAGAAGCACGCTTGAAAGCGCGATCACGACCAATCGCGACCAAGTGCAGCGGTCGATGGGCGACTATGAAGCAACAATCGTCTCCGACATCGACAAGCAGAATTATGCAGTCGTCAAAGAACTCGCCAACCAATTTCGCCTGGCTGAAACTGCTGTGCTGGACACAAGCCGGGCTGCCTTGTCGAAAGGTGAAACTCCCAATGAAAGCCTGGCCATCAAGAACACCGTAGAGCCGATCTTTGTAAAGTTGCAGTCCGCTCTGCAGGCCATGGTTGAGGATCACAGAGGCGAGGCAAACAGCGCGACGCAGCGGATCAGCTCGATCGTTAGAACGGCCGAAGTCGGTTTGAGCGTTGGCTTGTTGATAGCCCTCGGACTAGCCCTTCTTTTGGGTTACCAGCTGTTTCGCGCCATTACAGGTCCGCTCACTCGTTTGGTCAACGCGGTTCAATTGATGCGGCAAGGCGACTTCAGCGAACGCCTCGATCTGAGGCGCCGAGACGAATTCAGCGTTCTTGCCGACGGCTTCAACGCAATGGCGGACGATCTCACAACCCTCATTGGTCAGGTTCAAAGGTCCAGCATACAGGTCGGCACATCGATAACTGAGATCGCCGCCACCTCCAAGCAACAGCAGGCAACTGCGACTGAAATCGCAGCGACCACAACAGAAATCCGCGCGACAGCCAAGGAGATCTCCGCCACGTCAAACGAGCTCGTCCGCACGATGAACGAGGTCTCGACAGTTGCCGAGCAAACTGCTGCCGTCGCCGGCGGAGGGCAAGCGGGGCTAACCCGTATGGAAGAAACCATGCAGCAGGTCATGGAAGCGGCCGGCGCGATCAATTCCAAACTCGCGATCCTGAGCGAGAAAGCCGGCAGCATCAATCAGGTGGTGACGACCATCACCAAAGTGGCCGATCAGACGAACCTTTTGTCGCTCAACGCTTCCATAGAGGCTGAGAAGGCCGGCCAATATGGCCGGGGCTTTGCAGTGGTGGCGACGGAAATCCGAAGGCTCGCGGACCAGACGGCTGTCTCCACATACGATATCGAGCAGATGGTCAAGGACATCCAGTCGGCAGTCGCGGCCGGGGTGATGGGCATGGACAAGTTTTCCGAACAGGTCCGCCGGGGTATGCAGGAAATCCAGCAGGTCGGCGGGCAACTCTTCGAGATCATTCAGCAGGTTCAGGGGCTGGTGCCACGTTTCGAAGTCGCCAATGAAGGCATGCAAGCGCAGGCGACCGGCGCGGGGCAGATCAGCGACACGCTAACGCAGCTGAGTGAGGCAGCTCAGCAAACAGTCGAATCCCTTCAGCAATCGACGCTCGCGATCGACGAGCTCAATCAAGTCTCAGGCGGCATGCGAAGTAGCATTTCGAGGTTCAAGCTGAGAGCGTAGCGAGCCGGCAGTAGGGGGTGACAATGCTATTTCTCGCCTTCAGCATGGGTCCGGATCGCTACTTGATCGATGTCCACCAAATTGAAGAGGTGCTGCCTCGTCTCGATGTGAAGGTCCTGCCGGGTGCGCCAACCGGTGTGGTGGGTCTGGTCAGCTACAACGGAATACCCATCCCGCTGATCGATGTTACTCTTCTTGCGCTTGGCCGGCCGTCGGAGCGCCTATTGAGCACCCGGATCGTTGTGACGCGCTATCACGCGCAGGATGGCGAGCAGCGCCTGCTGGGACTGATCGCGGAACGGGTGACGGATACGCTTGAGCGAGACCCTGCCGACTTCGCGCCGTTCGGACTTGAACCAGGAACCCCGCCCTATCTTGGGCCGGTGGCTTCCGATGGTTCGGAGATCATTCAGTGGGTCAAAGTGGCATCGCTGCTTTCGGAAGAGATACGTACCGCATTGCTCCGCCAGGCCGCGACCGGTGATCAATGACCGGCGCAATTGAAAAGCTCCTGACGGAAACCATCGGACTGGACAGTGCCAGCGTTGGTCCGACAGTGGTCCGTCAGGCGGTCAGAGATCGGATGGCAGCATGCCGGATAACCAACGCTCAGACCTATAAGGAACACTTGACCGGTTCCTCGCAGGAGTTGCAGGAGTTGATCAATGCGGTGGTGATCCCGGAGACCTGGTTCTTTCGCGACCGAGAAGCGTTCACCATGCTGGCGCGGCATGCGCGCGTGCACAAGCGTGCTCAGCCGATTAAAGTCCTGAGCCTGCCATGTTCAACCGGCGAAGAGGCCTATTCGGTCGCCATGGCCATGTTCGATGCCAGCTTTGAGGCGCACGAGTTCAAGATCGATGGTGTGGACGTCAGCAGCCGCAATATCGCGACGGCTGAACGCGCGGTCTATGGGCGCAATTCGTTTCGCGGCAGCCATCTCGAATTCAAGGATCGCTATTTCGAAGCGGCCGAGAGCGGGTTGCGTCCTACAGCTGCGGTGCTGAAACAGGTTCGGTTCAGGGTAGGAAACCTGTTCGGCTCTCGCGCGTCTTTCGGGCAAGAAGTCTATGACATCGTGCTTTTCCGCAATCTGCTGATCTATTTCAATCGAGAGCTGCAGGATCGCGCGTTGATCTGCCTGAAGGACCTACTGGCCAAAGACGGACTCCTCCTGGTCGGTCCGGCGGAAGCAGCTCTTCCAAGGTTGCATGGCTTTATTTCCGCTGAATGGCCATTGGCCTTTGCCTTCCTGAAATCGGAGCCCGTCAAGACCACGGCGCCGACAGTTTCGGCCGCCATCCCGGTGCCGACACCAACCCCGAAGGTCAACAAGAGCAAGCCTCTTCTTCGGCCCCGACCGACAATTGGCAATGAAGCCCGTGGCCAGGCGCCGGCCAAGCCGCTTGCACAGGCCTCGGAAAGCCTCATCGCGGTTGAACGGATCGCCAATGCAGGACGGGTAAAGGAGGCACAGGAGGTCGCCCTGGCGCATCTCAAGGAATTCGGTCCTTCCGCGCAAATCTTCTACTTGCTGGGCCTCGTCCAGGATGCGGATGGCGCAGCACCCCAAGCCGCGCAAAGCTATCGCAAGGCGCTCTATCTCGCGCCAAATCATCGAGAAGCTCTCATCCATCTGGCTTTGCTGCTTCGCAAGCAAGGCGACCATAACGGCGCCGAGGCCCTGGCTGGCCGGCTAGGCCGGGTCCAGAAAAGGAGCGGCAGCTGATGGCGGCTTCGACAGGGATCGCTCAGCCGTTGGAGCAGATTGAAATCGACGACTGCTGGCGGCAAATAGGCGTACGGGGTGACAAGTCATGTCCGCTGCTGGAGCAGCATCTCCACTGCCGGAATTGCCCGACCTATAAGAAGATTGCACGACACCTCCTCGACCGTGCGGCTCCCTCGGTATATCGCGACGAATGGCCTGGTAACGCTGGTCGAGCGGGGATCGATCCGGCCAACGGCGAGGCGCTGCAGACGGCTGTTCTCTTCCGTTTGGGGGAAGAATGGCTGGCACTTCCGGTCGGTATTTTTCATGAAGTGGCTGAATCTCGCCGCGTTCATTCACTTCCACATCGCAGAAACCGTGCACTGCTCGGTATTGCGAATGTCCGTGGTGAATTGCTCGTTTGCCTGTCCCTGGCTGAATTGCTCGGGATAGACGAGCGCAAGGAGGGGGAGCAAAGCACGCGAACCAAGGTATTTCGCCGCCTGGTTGTTGTGGGCGAGCGCGACAAGCGGGTTGCCTTTACGGTTGATGAGATCCACGGCTTACATCGCTATCGGGCGCGCGACACTCTCGCTGTGCCAGCCACGATCGACAAGGCGCTGTCTGCGGCTACTAATGCCGTTCTGCCCTGGCAGGGACGGGCCGTTGGTTGTCTCGACCCAGAACAACTGCTCACGATGCTGGATCGGAGCATGGCATGACAGATGAGGACTTCAGCCAGGTTTCGATGCTCAGCCTCTTCCAGGCCGAACTGGAGACGCAGTCACAGGCACTAACGTCTGGGCTTCTGGCACTGGAACGCAATCCTGTCGCCGCCGATGCCCTGGAAGCATGCATGCGTGCCGCACATTCCCTGAAGGGAGCTGCCCGCATCATCGACCTGATGCCCGCGGTCAAAGTTGCAAATGCGATGGAAGATTGCCTGGTCGCCGCGCAACGTGGGCATCTGAGAGTGGGACGGGAGCATATAGATGCGCTCCTGCAAGGCTGTGACCTTTTGAAATTGATCGCATCGGGATCATCGAGCGAGCGCGCCAACTCAGAAATCGAAAGCTTTCTCGCGAAGTTTGAGGAATTGTCGCCCCCCGAGGCGAAGCCCGGGGCCCAAAATTTTGCAGCTGATTTCGCCACTCCTGATCATGCCCAGGATCAGCTGGCGACGACCTCTTCAGCGAATCTCCTCGTTGGGACGCCACCGCAAACCCACGGCAGCATTGGCTCAGATAGAATGGTTCGGGTGACGGCAGACAGCCTGAACCGATTGCTCGGGTTGGCTGGCGAGTCGCTGATGGAAGCTCGGCGGCTCAGGCCATTCGCTGACGGGCTACTGCGACTGAAGCGACTTCAATCGGACCTCGCAAGTGCGTTCGACAACCTTCACGCAGTGCTGCCGCCGGGTTCAAATGATGCGGCCGTAGTGGAGGCGCTGGCTGAAGCCCAGCGAAAGCTTCGGTTGAGCCAAGCGTTCCTGGCGGAGCGTCTCGATGAATTGGATTCAGTGGATCGCAAAGCGACCGATCTTGCCAACAGATTGTACGACGAAACGTTGGCGAGCCGGATGCGGCCTTTCGAGGACGGCGTGAGACACTACGCAAGAACGGTCCGCGACCTCGGTCGTACCCTTGGCAAGCGGGCGCGACTGGAGATCGTAGGCGGCTCGACCGGCATCGACCGCGATATCCTCGAGCAGCTCGATGCCCCCTTGGGGCATCTTTTGCGCAACGCTGTAGACCATGGGCTTGAACCGCCTGAGGAGCGCCTCGCGATGGGGAAACCCGAAGAGGGGCTGATCAGGCTCGAAGCGAGGCACAATGCCGGGCTGCTGCAGATAGCCGTGGTGGACGACGGCAGGGGGATCGAGATCTCGAAGCTGCGCGAGGCTGTCATCGCCCGACAGCTTGCGACCAGGGAAAGTGCTGACACACTCAGCGAAACCGAATTGCTCGCATTCCTGTTTCTGCCAGGCTTTTCGATGAAAGCGGGCCTTACCGACGTGTCCGGCCGTGGTGTGGGCCTCGATGCGGTGCAGGCGATGACGAAGGAGGTCCGCGGAATCACGAGCGTTTCCTCGGAATTTGGTCGTGGAACCCGGTTTCAACTGCAGCTGCCGCTGACGTTGTCAGTCCTGCGCACACTACTCGTCGAAGTCGATGGGGAGCCCTATGCGTTTCCACTCGCCGCCATCTCCAAGACAATGAGATTGCAGCGGATGCAGATCAACCTGCTGCAGGGCCGACCGCATTTTCGCTTGAACGATCGACAGATCGGGCTGGTGACCGCGCGCGAAGTGCTGGATCGAGGAGAGTCCGGATCGGAACCGGACGAACTCTCGGTTGTCGTCGTGGATGCAGGTCGGGGCGATGCATACGGCCTGATCGTTGACCGTTTTCTCGGGGAACGCGAGCTGGTGATCAGACCTCTCGATCCACGGTTTGCCAAGATCAAGGACATCAGCGCAGCGGCCCTGATGGAAGACGGTTCGCCAGTTCTGATCTTCGACGTCGATGATCTGATCCGATCGGTGGAAAAACTTGCATCGTCTAGCGGATTTAGGGCTGTTCGGCGCGCTGCGGGCGGTCCCGAACCGAGCAGACGCAAGCGCGTGCTCGTGATTGACGATTCACTCACGGTCCGCGAACTCCAGCGCAAGATGTTGGGCAATCACGGTTATGATGTCGAAGTGGCGGTCGACGGTATGGACGGATGGAATGCCGTCCGGTCTGGTCCTTTCGATCTTGTCGTCACTGACATAGATATGCCGCGCATGGATGGCATCGAGTTGGTGAGCTTGATCAGAAAGGACGCCCATCTCAAGAACACACCCATAATGATCGTTTCATACAAGGATCGGGAAGAAGATCGCTCGCGCGGGCTTGACGCCGGTGCGGACTATTATCTGACCAAGAGTACCTTTCAGGACGAGGCGCTGATCCATGCGGTCGTGGACATGATTGGCGAGGCGACTGAATGAGATCGAAATTGGAAGCCAACGAATGAGAATCGGCGTAGTCAACGACATGCCGATGGCGGTTGAGCTTCTGCGCCGGCTGGTCTTGTCGACCGGCGAACATCAGGTCGCATGGGTCGCGACTAATGGGCGTGAGGCGGTCGAGGTCTGCAGACGTGATCTGCCGGATCTGATACTCATGGATCTGGCGATGCCAGAGATGGACGGCGTGGAAGCGACGCGCAGAATCATGGCGGAAACCCCGTGCTCAATCTTGCTGGTGACCGCCAGTATCGAAGCCAACCTCGCCGGTGTCTACGAAGCAATGGGTCATGGCGCGCTTGACGCGGTCGATATTCCGTCAGTAGGCATCGAAGGTAACGCGTCCTCGCAATCCGCACGGCTTCTAACGAACAAGATTGCGACGATCGGCAAGCTGATCGGTGATGCGCCGGCCAAGACAAAAAGGCGGATGTCACGTGACGCTGAGCCGACACCTCGACGCTTAATTGCAATCGGCGCCTCCGCGGGCGGGCCGGCCGCCGTTGCCGCAGTCCTGAGTGCGTTTCCCGTTGATTTTGACGGCGCGATCGTGCTCGTCCAGCATCTCGATGCTCAGTTCGTGCCGGGGCTTACTGATTGGCTGGGACAGCATACGCCTCTCCCGATCCGTCCGGCGCGGGAAAAGGATAGTCCTCAAGCGGGCACTGTTCTCGTAGCCAGTTCTGCGGATCATCTGGTTTTCAAATCAGCTCAGCAACTTGGCTATACGCCCAGCCCCAAGGACAATGTTTATCGGCCGTCCGTGGATGTGTTCTTCGAAAGTGCGGCGCAATGGTGGCCTGGCTCGGTGATTGGTGTCCTGCTCACAGGCATGGGCAGAGATGGTGCGCGCGGGCTAAGACAGCTCCGCGACAAGGGGCATCTCACAATCGCGCAGGATAGAGCAACGAGTGCCGTCTATGGCATGCCGAAGGCCGCTGCCGACATCGGCGCGGCTGTTGATATTCTTCCTTTGAGTGCGATCGGCTCACGTATAATCGAAGCCTGCGAACGCTCCACGTGAAAGGGCTCGTCAGATGACGCAAGAACCAGAGCTGGTCCCGCCACTCGCAGATAACTATTCATCCATGGTTCTGCTCATCGATGATCAGATCATGGTTTGCGAGGCGGTCAGGCGTGCTTTAGCCAACGAGCCCGATATTTCCTTACACTTCTGCACCGACCCGTTGAGAGCAATGACAGTCGCGGATGAGGTAAAGCCAACCGTTATCCTGCAGGATCTCGTCATGCCCGGCGTCGATGGGCTGCATCTGGTGCGAGAATACAGGAAGCATGCGTCGACGCGCGCGGTCCCAGTCATTGTGCTGTCGAGCAAGGAAGATCCAGCCACCAAGGGTGAAGCCTTCGCTGCGGGAGCGAACGACTATCTCGTCAAACTGCCGGATCGTATCGAGCTGATTGCACGTATTCGATATCACACGCGGGCTTATCTGGATCACGTACAGCGAGACGCGGCATACCGAGCGCTGAGGGAAAGCCAGCGACAGCTGATCGGTGCAAATCTCGAGCTTGAACGTCTGACGCGGATCGATGGCCTGACGGGCCTCGGCAACAGGCGCTATTTTGATGAATATCTGGCGGCCGAATGGAAGCGCGCTTTTCGCGCACAGTCCCCATTGTCGCTGTTGATGATCGATGCCGACAACTTCAAACGATACAACGATACCTATGGCCATATGGCCGGCGATGAGGTGCTCAAGCAAATCGCCCGCGTAATCCAGAGCGGTTCCGGCCGCTCCACCGACCTAGCTGCGCGGTACGGAGGCGAAGAGTTCGTGGTCGTGCTGGTCGACACTTTACTGGAACAATCCAGTGCGATCGCAGAGCGGCTCGTCCAGGGCGTGCGGGAGTTGAACATACCCCACGGCCCGGATCGTGTGACCATCAGCGTCGGGGTTGCAACAGCGGTGCCCACCGCGGACGAGACGCCAAATGATTTCGTCAATGCTGCCGATTTGGCCCTATTTCGTGCCAAATCGGAAGGACGAAATCGTGTCGCGGTTCATATGTCCCGCAGCTAGACAAGCTGAACGTACTTCTCAGGCTAAGATGGAACTTTCTGAGCGTACGTTGAACGCGCCTGGGCTCGCCCGGGCCTTCAAGAAGCTCTATGCCGACCAGCTCGCTTACTTTGCGGCTGGAGCTCGAACCCATCGTTAATGACCGCTGGGCGTCCGGTTCTGGGTGGGAACGTGCCGGTTCGCCTGATCGCTCGAATTTCTGCTTTTGGGATTCCGCTGGGGCCAGCTCAACGGCTGACTTGAGGCGCAAAGCCGAATATCGGCATCGCGCCGCGATGGTTGAGATTCAATCGCGGCTCAATGCTCGCCGGAGAGCACCGAAGCGAATGCGATATTGCGCCGGCGTCACCCCGACCTTGCGGCGGAAGAGACGCCCGAAAAAACTCGCATCCTCATAGCCGACTTCACTCGCCACCGCTTCGACCGGGAGATCGCCGGTCTCCAGCATCTGCTTGGCTTGCTCGAGCCTGAGCGCGTGGATGTAGTCGATTGCCTTCATTTCCGTGGCCTTGGCGAAGCGGCGCACGAAGGAGCGCTCGGACAGGCCTGACAACTTGGTCATGGCGGCGACGGGCGAGGGCGTCCGGTAGTTGCCTTCGGCCCATTTCTGGCAGCGGTTGATCACCGCGTCGTCGGTCTGGCGAAAGCGCATCAGCGCGGCGAAGGGCTGTTGGCCCATGTCGTGCCACTGCAGCATGTAGACCTTGGCGACCTGCATCGCCTCCTTGAGGCTGACGAAGCGCGCGATCAGATAGAGGGCGAGATCCTCCCAGCTCGAGCCGCCCCCGGCCATGACGATGCGGTGGGCCTCGCCGGTCAGCACGAGTGACTGGCCCGGCTTCACCTTAACGCCGGGATAGTTGTTCGTGAGCGTCTCGACATAGCCCCAGTGAATGGTGGCATCGCGATTGTCGAGTAGCCCGGCCTCGCCGAGCAGCACCGCGCCCGAACAAGCGCTGGCCAGCATGGCGCCGTCGTCATGCGCTCGCTTCAGCCATGCGGCTTCGGCGTCATACTGCCCGGCGACGCTTTCTCCCGGATTGACGAAGAAATCTGGAATACAGACGATGTCGGGTGGCGGGCAATCGGCAAGGCTGTGATCTGGGCGCATCCAGATGCCGTTTGCAGCGCGAAACGGGCTGCCGTCCCCAGCAACCACATAGGGCCGCATGCGCGGCGTGCCCGCCGCACCGCTGGTTATGAACAGGAAATCCCTGCCGGGCGAGGAAAACAGGTCGAACATGCCGTAGATCGTGGAGGCGGTAGCCTCCGGAACGGCAAGGATCGCCACATTCAATGGGCCGATCTGTTCAACCATGGCAGAAATGACCGCCTTTCAGCATTTTCGACTTTAGCGGCCCTGCCCGCGCCGCGCTAGCGTGTGTGAAACGAGGAGACCGCCACATGGCCGCCACCGCTACCCTTGCAGCATCGAGCATCGAAAGCTTCCGTTCCATCATGCGCGGCGAGGTGCTGGAGCCGTCGAGCCCATCCTATGACACGACGCGGATCGTCTGGAACGGCATGATCGACCGACGTCCCGCTCTCATCGCGCGCTGCCGGAGTTTTGCCGATGTCGAGGCGTCGGTGAATTTCGCGCGCGAAGAGCGGCTGGCGATCGCGATCCGCTCGGGAGGCCACAATGTTGCAGGCTACGCCGTCTGCGACGGCGGCCTGATGATCGACATGTCGCTGATGAATGGCGTGCGGGTCGCGCCCGGCCTCGATCGTGTCTTCGTTGAGGGCGGCGCTATTTGGGCCGATGTCGATGCGGCCACCACCCCGCTTGATCGCGCCACGCCGGGCGGCCTGATTTCGGCGACGGGCGTTGCCGGCCTGACTCTTTCCGGCGGCATCGGCTGGCTGCGCGGCAGCCACGGCCTCAGCGTCGACAATCTGCTGGCGGCCGATCTGGTGACCGCCGATGGCCGCCTCATTCATGCCGACGCGACCCAGAACCCGGATCTCTTCTGGGCGCTGCGCGGCGGCGGTGGCAATTTCGGCGTGGTGACGAGCTTCGAGTTCAAGCTGCATCCGATCGAGCCGGAGCTGATGTTATGCGGTCCGGCCTATCCCGAAGAGCGCGCCAACGAGATCCTTCCACTCTGGCGCGACTTCATGCAGACCGCACCCGATCGCCTGAGCGGCCTAGCGGAATTCTCCACGCTGCCGAACGATCCCTCGATTCCCGAGCGTGCAAGGGGCCGGCGCGTCCTGGCGCTTGCGCATGTCTATGACGGACTGGCCGACGAGGGCGAGCGGGTCGTGGCGCCCTTACGCAGTTTTGGAGCACCGCTTGTCGATTTCAGCGGCCGCATGCCGTATCGCACCATCCAGTCGCTCTATGACGGCCTGTTCCCGAAAGGCCGCGACCGCTGCTACTGGAAATCCACCTACCTCTCGCGCCTCGACGACGAGGTCATCGGGGAGATCACCGCGCGGATGGCGAAGCGGCCCTCCGAAATGACCTTCGCCTCGATCTGGAAGTTCGGCGGTTTCGTCCAGCGCGTTGCAGCCGATGCCACTGCCTTCGGTGACCGGTCCATGCCCTTCATGCTCAGCCTCGATGCCATCTGGCCAGGCGCTGACGAGGACGACGCGAACATCAGCTGGGTTCGCAGCTTCTGGCAGGACGTGCAGCGCTACTCGACCGGGCGCCTCTATCTGAACTTCCCCGGCCATGGCGAAGGAGCGGACCTCGTACGCGACGCCTTGGGAGCCGAAGCCTATGGGAGGCTCGCCAAGATCAAGCACAGATACGATCCGGACAATCTGTTCCGCCTCAACCAGAACATCCTGCCAATGCACTAACGCACAATTCAAGTCGGCGTACGGTAGCGACTCTCGCCTGGGCATTTGCCAAGTCACGAACGGCTTACGATCATTCGCCGAAATCCGAGCTCCCCGCACGCGCTGGATGATGATCAGTCTTCGCAGCGCGAAACCGTGCTACTATTGGACTGCGGCTTCGTGCTTGAGGGGAACCGGCTTGAATAGCTCGCCGCCTACAACGTTCGTACTCAACGGCGTAACCGGCGACGTGAGTAGGGAGACCTTGCGCGACCAATTCAACAGGACAATCGCAGTTCGCCACCAGACCTTCGCGGTATTTCGCCACCTTCTGGAGAACGCTGATCGCGTCATCACCAAGGACGAGTTGATGACGGCGGTCTGGAACGGGCTAGCCGTCACCGATGACAGCCTGGTCCAATGCATTCACGAGATCCGTGCGGCGCTCACGACAGTCGCCAGGCCGTCGTGCAGACAGTGCCGACGCGCGGTTACAGGTTGGTCCTTCCCTCAAATGCCGGACCAAGAATGATTACAATTCTGGCGGCAGAATTGGCCGCCGAGGTCCGGCCGGCAGGCCAGGATGAGCGGAGCATTGCTGCACCTACCACGGCCTACAGGCAGGTCCTTGATCGGCTACTGATAGAACATGCCGGTCGTGTCTTTGCGGCGTCGATGAGACAGTACTTGCGGAGTTTGCTGGCCCTGTGCAGACAATCGTTCACAGCTATGGATGCAAATCACGCCTTCCAGAACGGCTTTTGAAGTTCCGCCTCGACGGCAGCCAGGGTGAGACCGACGTCGTCGATCCGCTGAGGCCCATCTTCCGCCAGTCGCTTCAGTTCCTCGCGATAGTACTTGCGCTCGCGCCAGACCGCGACCAGGCCGCGCAGGGCGAAGAGTCTCGCCCAGACCGATACCGGTTCAGTCGTCCACGTCGGCTGTTCGCTCCAGAGAGACTGGTAGAGTCTTGAGGTAAGAGAAAGCTGCGTGCTCATTTGGCTCGTCCTTTCTTGGTGCTGCTAAAATCGATAACGCTACTTTGGCGGATGAGCGGACCTGCGTACTAAAGCGCGGCCGAAACTGTTCCGAAAAATTCCGAAACGTTTAATATGGCGGGATGCAACGGGTTCACCTCACCTTTGGTCCGTTCGTGCTCGACCCTGAGAAGGGGACGCTCCTGCGACATGAAATACCGATCTCCATCGGGCATCGCGGCATCACGCTGCTCGCCACGCTTGCGGCCCGGCCCGGCGACATCCTGACCAAGGCCGAGCTGATGGAAGCTGCCTGGCCGGGCCTAGCGGTCGAGGAAAGCAATCTCACCGTCCAGATTGCGACGCTGAGGAAGGCGCTCGGCCCCACCGACCAAGGTGGCGACTGGATCGCCACCGTGCCTCGCGTCGGCTACCGCTTCACCGCGCCTGTCGAGCGCGTGGAAGGTTCAGTGCAGCGACCAATCGCGCCGTCCGGCAAACCCACCATTGCCGTGCTGCCCTTCGCCAATTTGAGCGGCGATCAGGACCAGCATTATCTGAGCGACGGCATCACCGAAGATATCATCACTGAACTGGCGCGTTACCGGTCGCTCGTGGTGATCGCGCGTAATTCATCTTTTCAGTTTCGTGGGCCAGCGCCGGAGGGCGCGGAAGTCCACCGGCAACTCGGCGCGCGCTACCTCGTCGAGGGCAGCGTGCGACGGCTCGGGAGCCGTATCCGGATCACGGCGCAGCTGATCGACGGCGCCAGCGGCTTCCATTTGTGGGCTCAACGCTACGACAGGGCGCTTGAGGACATCTTTTCGGTTCAGGAGGAGGTGGCGGCCCTCGTGGCTTCAACCGTCCAAGGCGCCGCCGAGGCAGATGCGACTAGCCGCTCGCGGCGAACGCCGCCGGCCGATTGGGCCGCCTACGACTACTACTTGCAGGGTCGCGCGCACTACCATCAGTATGAAATGGACAAGGGCGAATCCATGTTTACCCGGAGCGCCGAACTCGATCCGACTTTTGCTCAAGGGCATGCCTATCTAGCGCAGTGCCTGGTTGCGCGATTCTGGTACGACCGCGATCCTCGTACGCTGCAAAGTGCCTTGCGGTCTGCGCGCACAGCGCTCCTGCTCGACCGGAATGACGGCATCTGCAACCAGAGCATGGGTCTCGTGCTTGTACATATGCGCCAGCATGGGGATGCCGGACTGCATTTCCAGCAGGCCCGTACGCTCAATCCGCACGACGTCAACATTGCCGGAGACTATGCAAGCTGGCTCAACTACGGCGGCCAGCCTCAGCAGTCCTTGGCGGTCCTCGAAAGGGCCATACTGCTCGACCCGTTGCCCCCGGTCTGGTTCTGGGAGGTGAAGGGAAGCGCGCTCTTCCTGCTCGGCCGATACGCCGACGCCATCGACGCTTATCGGAAGGCCGGCGACCAGTTCTTCATCCATGCCTTTCTCGCGGCGGCCTACGCCCATCTAGGCGAGATGGAAAACGCGCATGTCGCAGTCGAAGCCACACTGAGGCTGCAACCGGACCTCTCGCTTGGCTACCTTGCCCACCTTCCCTTCGCAGACCCATCTTCCTCCGAACACTTCCTCTCCGGCTTCAGAAAGGCCGGCTTTTTATAGGATCCAGCCGGTCCGACAACTCATCGCCGCAGTTGCGTGCATGTGAGCAGTAAGAAGGATGACGGCAATGATAATCGACAGGACAACCTCCCATACTGTTGGAACCTGACATACGGGGTCATTGCTGGATCAGGCCCGTCGTCCAGCAACGCAGTCATGTTACCTTTGGCAGACCGTCCGCTTTCGGGCGAAGGTAAAGTTTGCCGAACTCCGAGATCAGGCGCATTGCTGCCGCCAGCCGGCAACCGCTGCGAGGGTGAGGAAGGACAATGGGATTGTGCCTGGCGCCAGGTCGCTCGCATCAGAAGAAAGACCCGCCATGTGGAAGCTGCCGGACCCGATCATCACGGTCGGGCGTCACGGCATCCTGTTCGGGACCGCCATACTCCCATGAGTGTCAGCGACGGCTGGTTTCGACCTTCGGCAACAATATCTGGTTCGTCCTCGTGCATGTAAAACTGGAAGAAACGCGCAGTCGCGACGTTCTCTACATTGCGGTACTTGACATGGACTCGATATCGCTCGCGCAGTATCCTCTCGACTTGACGCGTGTCCACGGTGCCCGGAATGTCAGGCGCACGCGTGAGTTCACCAAGTGGGTTCTCTCGCTACCCGGCAGTGAGGCAGCCTCGCCTGGTCCGCTCGGATTGCTACCAATACCAGCTGTGTTTTGGGCATGCGTTTGAGGGCAAGTCTTCAGAGCCTCGCCGGACAGGTGGAAATGAGCTCGGTGCGATCAGGATGGACAATTGTGCTCGAACTTGACATAGCCGACGTCTTCGCGGCCCGCCATGCACTCGACGGCGATGGCCATCCCGGCTCCAACCTTGAAGCTGTTATCTGGCACTAACCATGGTCCGCCCCAGCCCAGTCCGAAGGAATGGCCATGGATTGGGTAGCCGCAAAAAATTCCGCGGCCGTCAAGAACATCGAGGACTGCCTTGTACAGATCGCTTGCCGTTACGCCAAGGCGGCATGCGGCCACGCCTGCCTCAATTCCGGCAATGGCACCGTCGTAGATTTCATTCTGCCGCGCGGACCACTTTCCCCGACAACGACAGACCTTGAGAAGTCCCAGACCTAGCCCTCGACAGAAGGCGATGAGGGCCTGCCCCTCAGACCCCGTGAACATCATGCGAACACGACGCCAAAAGCTTCATTGCCCTCATCTCGCGGCAGATCCAATGCTCACGCAAGGAATCAGCCGTCGGCGGCCGCTCAAAATTTACCATTCTCATGAATAGTCCCAAATATTTAACACCTACCGATATCTTGGCGGCTATAGTCCGGGCCGCGCTGGTGGACTTGGAAATATCTCGGCATGTGCGGTTTTAGCGGCTATTTCGGCACTGTCCGGGATGGGAGGGCGCTCCTTGAAAGGATGACGGCTGCCATTGCGCATCGCGGCCCCGATGAGCAGGGGTTCTTCACCACAAAGGCGGCCGGCCTCGGCCATGCGCGGCTGTCCATCGTCGGTCTCGGGGACGGCCAGCAGCCGATGTCCGATGCGACGGGCGATCTGACGATCGCCTTCAACGGCGAGATCTTCAACTATGTGGAATTGCGCGAGCAGCTTCGCGCGAAAGGCCGCCATTTCCGGACAACCAGCGACACCGAAGTGATCCTGCATCTCTATGACGAGATGGGGGAGGATTGCGTCTCCGCGCTCAATGGCGATTTCGCCTTTGCGCTCTGGGACGGCCGCCGCCGCCGCATGGTTCTGACCCGCGACCGCATGGGGGTCCGGCCGCTCTTCTATACAAGGCAGGGCGAACGGCTTTACTTCGCCTCGGAGGTCAAGGCGCTCCTCCAGGCCCCGGGCGTCGCGGCCGAGATTGATCCGGTCGCACTCGACCAGATCTTCACGCTCTGGGCCCCGATCGCGCCGCGCACGCCCTTCCGCAACATCTACGAGATCGAACCCGCAAGCCTGATGATCGTGCAAGAGGGCAGCGTCTCGACCCGGCCCTACTGGAGTCTGGAGTATCCCGACCGGGACGCGCCGCCCCGGCAGGGGGACGAGCGTGCCGCGGCCGAGGAACTGCGCGCCCTCCTGACGGAGGCGACCCGCATGCGCATGCGCGCCGATGTGCCAGTCGGCGCCTATCTGTCTGGCGGCCTCGATTCCTCCATCACATCGGCGCTGGCGGCGGGCATGGCGCCGGGTGGCCTCAGGACCTTCTCGGTCACATTCGATAGCGCCGAACATGACGAGAGCCCCTTCCAGATCGAGATGGCCCGTGCGCTCGGCACGCATCACAGCGCCGTCGCCTGCGGGGAAGGCGATATCGCCGCCGTCTTCCCTGACGTTATCCGCTTCACCGAGCGGCCGATCCTGCGCACTGCCCCTGCCCCGCTCTACAAGCTCTCGAGCCTCGTGCGCGAGGCCGGTTTGAAAGTGGTGCTGACGGGCGAAGGCGCCGACGAAGTCTTTGCCGGCTACGATATTTTCAAGGAGGCCAGGGTTCGGCGCTTTTGCGGGAGACAGCCCGGCTCCCGCATCCGGCCGCATCTGTTCCGCAAGCTCTACCCCTATCTTCCCGGCCTAAGGCAGCAATCGGCCGAGTACCTGTTCTCCTTCTTCGGGGCTAGCGGCGCGACGCTTGACGATCCGCTGTTCTCCCATCGGCCGAGGTTCGACGGCACGGCGGCGACGAAGCTGTTCTACTCGGGCGATCTGCGTGCCACATTGTCCGGATATGACGCCGCCGAGGAGCTCGCCGCGCGGCTGCCCGAGGCGTTCGCCCGCTGGCATCCCTTGCATCAGGCGCAATATCTGGAAGCCCGCTTCCTTCTCCCTGGCTATATCCTGTCCAGCCAGGGCGACCGCATGGCGATGGCCCACGGCATCGAGGGCCGCTTTCCCTTCCTCGACCATCATCTGGTCGAGTTTGCCGCCGGCCTTCCTCCCGAGATGAAGCTGAAGGGGCTCGTGGAGAAGCATATTCTGCGGGAGGCGACCAAAGACCTGCTGCCGGCCGCCATCGGCCGGCGGACCAAGCAGCCCTATCGCGCACCGGATAGCCAGTCCTTCGTTGGGCCGGGCACGAGGGACTATGTCCAGTCGGCCCTGGGCGACGCCGCAGTCAGCGCCGGCGGGCTCTTCAATCCGAAGGCAGTGGCAAAACTACATGAGAAATGCAGCCGCCAGCCGGCCTCCGGCTTTCGCGACAACGCGGCCTTTGTCGGCATCCTGTCGACGCAGCTGTGGCTGACGACTTTCACCGGCACAGGCATTTGCAACGCAAAGGCCGCCTGACACCACCAAGGAAAGCGAACGACATGACCGATACGATCCAAGACGCAGTGAAGGCCTTTGTCATCGAGAACTTCCTGTTCGGCGACACCACCCACGCCCTCGCCGATACGGACTCGCTGATCGAGAACGGCATCATCGATTCGACCGGCGTTCTGGAACTGGTGGCCTTTATCGAGGACCATTGCGGAATCACAGTTGCGGACGCCGATATCGTGCCGGCCAACCTCGATTCACTGGCGCGCATCACGGCCTTCATCACAGCGAAGACCGCATCGCTCGTCGCGGCGTGACGGCTGGCAGCGGAAGGCCCGAGCTCATGCGGGTCGAGCAATTCCTCATCACGAACGCGGCCGCGCATGGCGCGAAGACGGCGCTTGTCACCGACCGGGAGCGGTTGCGCTATGACGAGCTCGACGATCTGTCGAACCGGCTTGCGACCGCTCTCGCCGAGAATGGCGTGCAGCGCGGCGACCGCGTTCTCGTCTTCATGGACAATTGCTGGGAAGCCGCCGTCTCGATCTTCGCGGTTCTCAAGGCGGGCGCGACCTTCAGCCCGATCAACGCCTCCACCAAGGCCGACAAGCTCGCTTATGTCATCGACGATTGCGAGGCTGCGGCGATCCTGACTCAGGCCAAGCTGATGCCTGTCGTGATCCAGGCGCGTGCGCTGTCGGACCGGCCGTTCTTCGTCGCGTCGACGCAAGCGCCATCCAGCCATACGCCGGATGGCGCTGCCTCCTTCGAGGATTGTCTCAAGGTCGCGCCCGTGCCCATTCGCCATGGCGGGATCGATATCGACCTCGCCATGCTGATCTACACCTCGGGCTCCACCGGCCGCCCCAAGGGCGTGATGATGACGCATCGCAATATCGATGCCGCGGCCGAATCCATCACGACCTATCTGCGCAACACCCGTGACGACATCATCCTCAATGTCCTGCCCCTGGCTTTCGACTACGGCCTCTATCAGCTGCTGATGGCGACGAAGCTCGGCGCGACCCTCGTCCTCGAAAAATCATTCGCCTTTCCGCAGGCCATTTTCGAGCGCATCCGCGCCGAGAAGGTCACCGGTTTCCCGCTGGTGCCGACGATGGCGGCGCTGATCCTGCAGATGCGCGATTTGGCGCCGGGTTTCCTGCCGAGCCTTCGCTATATCTCGAACACCGCCGCCGCCCTGCCGCCGGTGCATATCGCCCGGCTGCGCGAGCTGTTCCCCGGCGTACGGCTCTTTTCCATGTACGGTCTGACGGAATGCAAGCGCTGCACCTACCTGCCCCCGGAGGAGCTGGACCGCCGGCCGGGTTCCGTCGGCATCGCTATTCCCAACACGGAAGCGATCGTCGTCGACGATGAGGGCAACCGCATGCCACCGGGCGTGGCGGGCGAGTTGGTCATCCGCGGCCCGCATGTCATGCAGGGCTATTGGCGCAACGACGTGGCCACGGAGCAGATGCTGCGTCCCGGGCCGCATCCCTGGGAAAAGCGGCTCCACACCGGTGACCTGTTCCGGACGGACGAGGACGGCTTCCTTTATTTCGTTGGCCGCAAGGACGACATCATCAAGACGCGCGGCGAAAAGGTCGCCCCGAAGGAAGTCGAAACTGTGCTGCACGCCCATCCAGGCATCGTGGAAGCCGTGGTGACCGGCGTGCCGGATCCGGTGCTCGGCCACGCCATTGCCGCTCTCGTCGTTCTCTCGGACGAGACCCTGAGCGAGCGGGACATCATTCGCTACTGCGCCGTTCATCTCGAGGATTTCATGGTGCCGAAGCTCATCGAGTTCCGCCGCGAGTTGCCGAAGACCGATACCGGAAAGGTCAGCCGAAGGCTGGCGGCCGAAACGTTGGGGACTGCACAATGAATCTCTCCCTCGCCCCGAGCCGTCCCGCCTTCTCGGCCGACGCGCTGACGCTCGACAAGGCAGCGGAAACCGATCGCATCGTCGCCGGGTTGCGCGAGCAGCTACGCGGCATGCGCAAGCGCGGGCTCGTGCTCGGCCTCTCTGGCGGCATCGATTCCAGCGTCTCGGTCGCGCTCGCCGCCCGCGCCGTCGGCGCGAAGAACGTCTTCTGCCTGTTCATGCCGGAAAGCGACTCCGATCCCGACAGCCTCCGCCTCGGCCGGCTGGCCGCCGAAACCTTTGGCGTCGAAGCGATCGTGGAGGATATCGGCCCGACGCTGCACGCGATGGGTTGTTATCAGCGGCGGGATACCTTCATCCGCGAGCTGGTGCCGGAATACGGGCCGGGCTGGGCCTCAAAGATCGTCATCGCCAATTCACTCGCCGGGGAGGGCTACAACATCTCCTCGCTGGTGGTGCAGGACCCCGAAGGCCGGCAGACGAAGCTGCGCATGTCGGCGGCGGTCTATCTCGGCATCGTCGCCGCCACCAACATGAAGCAGCGCACGCGCAAACAGATCGAGTACTATCACGCCGACCGGCTGAATTTCGCCGTGCTCGGCACGCCGAACCGGCTCGAATACGACCAAGGCTTCTTCGTGAAGAATGGCGACGGCGCGGCTGACGTCAAACCGATCGCCCATCTCTACAAGAGCCAAGTCTATGCGCTTGCCGCCCATCTCGGCATTCCCGAGGAAATCTGCCGCAGGGCGCCGACGACCGACACCTATTCCCTCGAGCAGACGCAGGAAGAGTTCTACTTCTCCCTGCCCTATGACCGCATGGATATTTGCCTCTTCGGCCTGAATAACGGCCTTTCAGCCGCGGACGTCGGCGCCGCCGCGAAGCTGACTGCGGTCGAGGTCGAACGCGTCTGGGCCGATATCGCCGCCAAGCGCCGGGCGACGCGCCATCTGCACCTTGGCCCGCAGCTCGTCCGCCCCGTCGAGGAAATCGCCAGCTGAGATCGGCGCGACCATCGGGATTACGTCGCCGCGCGGGCAAATGACGGCCTATTCGAACTGCTCCCCGGCCAAGCGATTCCAGCGCTCGCCGGCCAGCCCGTTGAAGAAGCCTTGCGAGCTCAGAAACGCGTTCACCAGCTCCTCGTCGCGCGAATGCACCACGGTCGAGGCCGGTTGAGTGAAGGCGACCCGCCGGCCCAGCATCGCTGCGAGCAGAGCGGGTTGCGTCCGGCCGCGCAGGCCGGCGGCGCCGCGCCGCGCCGCATCGCCAATCAAGCAGTCGACGACGGAACCAGCTTGCCCCGGCAGGGCCAGAACCTGCAGCACGCGCGCCATCCTGCCCGGGCGGGTGTGATAGAGGAAGGCGCCGACCAGCGCCCCGCTGGGGGAGGAGACGGACGCGAACACGGCATCACCATAGTCCGGCTTCTGGGAAGCCTCCGCGAGGATATGCGCAAGCTGCTCGGCGCTCCAGTCGGGGCGGAGCGGGAACTGCCGCGTCAACGGGTCCAAAAGAGCCGCAAAACCGGCTTGATCGATTTCGGCTACCTTGAGGCCGCCCTTGCCATTCCAGAGTTCCGGGACCCCGGACCAGCGCATCTCGTTCTCCTGCATCCGTCCGCGAAGATAGCGATCGAGTCCGCGCGCGAGCGGGTCAAGCAAGCGCACGGCGCCGGCTCGCCGCGAGGCTAGATCGAGCAGGAAGGCCGAAGGCCGGATGACCCGGATCCAGTCCAGGCTGTATTGCGGCAGGGCGACCCCGCGCAGTTTCGTCCACATCTGCGTCGAGAGGGCATTTGCGGTTTCGCTGAAGGAGATGTCCTGCGGCCCGGCCAGGAATGTCCTGAGCAGCCTTGCGCCGGCCATCGGGTCGTTCGCCCGCGGTTCGACCATGAGCGAACCACAGATGGCGGCGCGCAGCTTGCACTGGCCATGCCTCATCGGCAGCACATTTACGCCGACAAAGCCTGAAATGTCGCCTTCGCTCGCAATATGGACGAGAGACGCGATCTCCGGATCGCAGACCGGGCCTTCGAGATAGTGCCAGCGCAGATAAGTCTCGAGCGCCGGAGGCGGCGGCTTGCCACCGTCCCGGAAGGTTCTTTGAAAGAGCCCGGCGACGGCCGGAATATCCGCAGCCTGCAGGGGACGAATCTGGCTCATGCCAAACTCGCGGAGGATGAGATCGCGGGCGAACCGTTCCCAAGCTTGCGGAGGAGTGCGACACGCGGCATTCCGACCTCATCCTTGGCGAATGTCACGGGTTCATAGGCCTTGGCTCTGGCTATCAGGGCAGCCACCTGGCGGTCCTGCCCCTGCCCGAACTCGAACAGCAGCCAGCCATCAGGCTTGAGGAAATCGGTTGCGTCCCGGATCAGCCGCTGTTGGATCGAGATGCCGTAAGGCCCCCCGTCGAAGGCCTCGCGCGGCTCGCCCTCAAGCAGATGCGCGCTCTCGCCTTCGAGGCGCGCGGTCGAGATATAGGGCGGATTGCAGACAATCATGTCCGCTGCGCCGATAAGCCCATCGCCCTCCAGCGCACCGAACAGATCCCCTTTCCGGATGGTGACCCGGTCCTGAAGGGCCAAGCGTTCGGCATTGCTCCGGGCGAGCGCGACCGTGCTGTCAGTCACGTCCACCCCCCAGACGCGGGCCGACGGAACTTCCGCGGCGATCGCCAGAGCAAGGTTGCCGGAGCCGCAGCACATGTCGATCACCATCGGGCCGGGCGCGCGATCGCCAAGAATCGCAAGCGCCCTCTGTCCGAGCAACTCCGTTTCCTGACGCGGCACGAGAACGCCCGGAGCCAGTTCGAGCATCACGCTCATGAAACGATGCAGGCGGGGCGTAGAACGGCCGGCTAGGGCTGCTGCTCTGTGCGGCACGGCGGTTCCTTACGTCATCCGACAGTATTGCATACACAGGACCTATCGCGCTCCGGTAAACGGCTGCTAAAGATATCGCCGCCGATACTGCGCAGCGCACCAACTCGGCCATATAGATGCGGCGTTGGTGCGCGGATATGAAATCGAACGCATTTCGGTCTTTGAAGTTGCCGATTGTAGCTGCCGGACTTGATGTCGGACAGACTCCGGGCGTGCGCACGCCAGCATGCGGTTGAGTACCGCTGCAACCGACGGCAACCTCGGTCTGCTGAGCGGCGAACGAATGAGCCAGCAAGCTCCACATACTTCAATTGCGTCTGCCCGGGGAGGCAGTCTGTGGATTCGAGGCGTAGTCTCGGCTAAGCATACCCGATGGACGACAGATCCTCGTTTATGAAATCCAGCATCGACCATCTCCCGCCGCCAAAGCAGCGCGAGCTGACAAGAACGGTGGAGGTGCTGCTTGAGGAGTTCGACGACGCGCTGAAGGCTGGTGATGGTGAACAATCGCAAGCTGACCGATTTCGCCGGCTATTGGCAGTCTGCGGCCGACCGCCTGATGCGTGAATGGAGACACCCGTCAGCGTCACCGTCCACTCCCGCCGGGCGGTGAACACTGCACTCAGGGAAGGTCAGTACTTCTTTGTCGACATCCGCCGTGAGGGAATCGTCTCTACGAGCTCGACGGGGAGCCGGTCACTATTCCAGTTCCTACAGGCCCCGTGGAGGCCTTTCGGATGGGAGGGGACTATTTTGCGGGCCGCCTGCCCCAAGCAAGAACGTTCGCTGAGAGTGCGGAGTTCTTCGCCGGCAAGGGCAGACAAGAGAGAGCCTTCGTTTCACTCCACCGAATTCTATGCTTGAATGTCTCTGAAACCTGGTCGCAGAGCGCCTCCCACTTTGAACGATCCCTTCGCCCCCCTACGGCAACGTTTCCTGGCCAGGTGCGCCGCTCAACTGGCGGAGTTGAAGGCGGCGCGGCACACAGTCCTTTTGAAGGGTTCCAACGCCTCACTGATTGCGACCGCGCACTCGCTCGCCGGAGCCGCGGGAACGTTCGGGTTTGCGGAGATCAGCGTACAGGCATCGGCGCTGGAAACACTGCTGATCGAGCAGCCGGATGACGGGGCCGTGCATGCCGCACTCGACGGGCTTATCGAACAGCTCGAGCATACGTTGAAGTGACTTAACCGAAAGGGCTCACTTCTTAGGTCCAGTCAGGCCGGTCCTGGTCATCTCGCCCCAGCTCTGGTCGGCGCGTAGATACTGCCACCAGCCCTTCACGCGCCATAAATTGTTGAGCTGGCGGTAGCCGAAGTTCTCGATCACTGCCACGGCCGTGAGCACGGCGAGGTCCCGCGCGCGCGGAAAACGCTGAAGCTCGGCTTCTTCGAGGACCAGCGAACACACGCTCACGCAAACGCCGTAGGTGAAAACCAGCGATGTGAACGCCAAGAGATACTCGGTCGAAAGAATGCCGAGCAGCCAAAAGGTCGGAATGAGCACATAGCCTAGGACTTCCGAAATCGGCCCCAGCACATCAACAACCAGTATGTGACCAAAGCCGAGGAAGCCAACACGCCCATAACGGGGGTTGAAGAGCATGGAGCGGTAACGGAAGAAGCATTCGAGCGCACCGCGCTGCCAGCGCGTGCGTTGTCTGGCAAGAACGCGGAGTGACTCGGGCGCTTCGGTCCAGCACACCGGCTCAGGAATGAACTGGATGCGGTATTTGCGTTTGGTGTCCATCATGTGACGATGCAGCTTGATCACAAGATCGAGGTCCTCACCCATCGACCCACCGGTGAAGCCGCCAACCGCTACCACTTCGGCGCGGCGGAACATGCCGAAGGCGCCGGACACCAGCATCAGCGTGTTGATGCGGCTCCAGGCAAGCCGCGCCATGAGAAAGGCCCGCAGATATTCGACCACCTGAAACAGGGGCAGCAGCCGGTTCGGCAGCCGGACCTCACGCACCCTGCCACCTTCGATCCTGGACCCGTTGGCGATCCGGATCGTGCCGCCCACAGCGATGGTGCGCTCTGGATCGTCGATGAAGGGCTGCGCGGCACGCATTAGCGCATCGGGCTCGAGGATGGAATCGCCGTCGATCACGCAAAACAGCGGCGCGCGGCAGACGTTGACGCCGGCATTCTGGGCATCGGCCTTGCCGCCATTTTCCTTATCAACCACAAACAGCCGTTCGGTCATCGGCGAGGAATAGAGACCGCGGATCGGCTTGTGCGTCAGGGCCTCCTCATAGGGCCGATGGAATTTCACAAGCTTGAAGCCTTCGATAAGGCGCTGCAGAGTCTGGTCCTTCGAGCCGTCGTTTATGACGATCACCTCGAAATTCGGATATTCAAGCGCCAGCATCGAGTGCACGCTCTCGACTACGTTCACTTCCTCATTGTAGGCGGGTACCAGGAGCGCGATTGGCGGCGCGACGTCCCCATAACGGCGCCACAGCAGCGCCGAACGCGCGACTGGCGGGCGCTTGGACAGCGCGTAGGCGGCAATAATAAGCTGCAGCAGGTATACCGCCGTCTGCGCCAGCCCTGCCCCAATGATGAACCAGGACAGGATGGAGGCACCCAGGACGATCTCTTGGCTCCAGTCGAACATCAGGCGGCCGGCCCCTCGGCAAGGATCAGCGAGGCGGTGCGCTGGCGGCGCGAGACCTCGCTTGTGGCGATCTCGCGCAGCACCTGCTCTCCCTTCTGGCCGAACGAGCGGAGCGCGTTGGCGGCGGCATAGCGCACAGTCCATGCCTCGTCGTCCATGAGCTGCGCGAGGGGCGCGGCGAGTTCAGACAGGCCGAGGCGGCCCGCCGCATTGGCAGCGTCTGCACGCACATTCCAGCCGCCAATTTCCATCGCCTTGGTCAGGATGGCCGTCGCATTGGGATGTCCGGTCAGCCCGAGTGCCCGCAATGCGGCTGCGGCAACCTCCGATGACGGATCGCGGGCCGCGCGGGCAAAGAAGTCGCCAAACCGGAACCCGCCGTTGCGGGCAAGTGCATCGATTGCGGCCGCTCTAATGAAAGGCACCGCGCCCTGAAGTCTGGCGTAATCCTCAAGTTCGTCGAGCCGCTTCGGCGGAAAGCGCCTGAAAAGCTCGATCAGGCGTCGCGAGCGCTGTCCCGCCACGCCGATCTTGCGCAGCGTTATGACGAGCGGCGGCAAGGCGCCGAGATCGCAGAGCGCGATCGCGACGGCGATCCTGACCTCGCGTGATCCGTCGCGGTCGAGTGCCGAAAGCAGGCTTGCCACTGCGTTTTCCGAACGCAGCGCCGCCAGCATCTCGGTCGCGTGGATGCGTTCGGCGGCGTTGCCTTTTTCCAGTTGGGTACTGACAAGCGCCGGCAGGCCACATTCGTTGAAGGCTGAGAGGAGCTCGTCGTGCTCCTCGCCGCGCAACAGCGAAATAAACTCGAAACCGGCATCGACCGCCACCCTCGCCGGCACCGCAAGCAGCGCCGTCTTCAATGCCTCGCGATCGCGATTTTCGGTGAAGGCGATCAGCGCCGTCAGAAGAAGGCGCCGCTGATCGGCGCCCGTCGTCCCCCGGCGCTCCTGCAATACCCGACGCACGATCAGTAGAAGCATGATCGCCAGGGAAAGGGCACTGAGCAGGATGGATAAGTGCCAGATGTACAACATGATCAGAACCGCGTGGTTAGGCCGAGCCCGAATATGGTTCGGTCGAATGTCGGGCGCTGCTCATGGGCGAGGCTGCCGCGCAGCGTCAGCGGATCGGTGGCGTCCCAGGAGATGCCGCCAAAGACGGTACGCGTCGGCACCAGCGTGCCGTCGGAGATCTCGGGGGCATCTGCATAACCACCAAAAACGTTGACGGCCGGGGTGACTGCAAGATCGGCCCGCAGCACATAGCCATCGGCGCGTGTGCCGATATCGTCGGCTGCGTGAACCCAACGGGCCGAAAGCCCCAGCCGGCCGTCCAGGACATAGGCCTGCACCCAGGGCGAGATTGTGGTGACCTCGGCGGTGACGAAATTGTCATAGCGAGCATCGATGTTGAGCGAGAACGGACCGAGCGCTTTCGCGGGCGCCATGATCTGCCACGAAGCGCCGGCGCCGATCGAATATCGGGCCAGGAAATCGGCATCCGGCGTCGCCGCTGCCAGCACATAGGCCGAAACCGTCGGCGAAAAGGCCTGGTCGATGCGGCCGTCGATCTGAACATCGGTGCGACCGTAGCGGGTCGCCATCCGGGTGTGGCTTGAAATGGTTGTCTGCGGGGTGAGTTGATAGGCAAGGCCAACCGAACTGTCGGTCCAGTCGCCAAGCCCCTCGGTGAGATCGCTGACTTCGCTGCCCAGATCGAGTCGCCATTTGCGCGGCGGCGGCGCAGCCAGCCTTTGCACGATATCGGCAGAGCCCGGCTCGATGGCGAGCGCTTGGCGGTAGGCTTCCCGCGCGGCGAAGTCGTCGCCACGCGCCCGGCGCAGGTCGCCGATCCCCACCAGCGCCTCGGCATTGTGCGAATCTACCGCCAGCACCCGCTGAAACGACTGCTCGGCCCGCGTGTAATCCTGCTCGAGCAGGGAAATTCGCGCGTCGAGAGCCATCGCCTCGACATTGTCAGGCGCGGTGCCAAGCACATCATCGATCATCGCGCGAGCGCGCGGCACGTCGCCCTGCCAGATCGCCAGGCGCACCTTGCCGAGGCGGGCACCGAGAAGGCGGGGCCTAATGGCCAGCGCCTGGTCGAAGAACTGCCCGGCATGGTCGAATTTCTGCTGGGAGCCAGCCACCAAACCGATGGCGACCAGGATATCAGTGTTTTTCGGCGCCAGCCGGAGGGCGCGGCGATACGCATTCTCCGCCTCCGGCAATTGTCCCGCAGCCCGCGATCGTCGGCCCTCCTCCATCAGGCCGGCGACGGGATCCGGCCGCGGCGGGCGCGGTATCTTCCTCGCGGTCGCAGGCTTCGCCTTGCTGCTGCCGGCCCGCTGGGCTTTGCGGATGTTGGCAACAAGGGTACTTGCATCGGCATTGCCGGGCTCCGCACGCGACACCTCTTCGGCGAGCGGCAGGGCGGCGTCCGGATTGCCCGAGCGGAACTCGACTTCGGCCATGCCGAAGCTGGCGTCCCGATAGGTTGGGGCAAGGGACAGTGCCTTGGAAAAGGCTTCGCGCGCCGCCGGCAGATTGTTGCGGCCAAGCTCGGCGAAACCGAGTTGCACCAGGGCGTCGGCATTGTCGGGCCTGAGCGCCAGGGCTCGCCGGAAAAGACCCGCCGCCTCCTCGAAACGCTGCGCTTGCCTGGCCTTGACGCCGAACTCGTAAAGTTCATCCACCGTCTGCGCCAACGCCGCGCCCTGGGGCGCAGCGATCGCCAGGACCAGCCATGCGGCAAGGGCTGCGCGCCGGCCGCGACGCATCAGCGCTTCCCGCTCTTTCGCGCGAGCAGACGCGCAAGCCGGGCCAGCAGCTCCTCGGGAATGAATGGTTTCACAAGATAGTCGTCCGCTCCCTTCTCCAGGGCCGAGACGATATCCCTTTCGCCCTTGCGGGCGGTCAGCATGACGACCGGAGTATCGGACAAAGCCGGATCGTTTTTGATGCGGGCAAGCACCTCCAGGCCGTCGGCCTTGGGCATCATCGCGTCGAGCACGATGATGTCCGGCGCCTCATGCTCCGCCTTCAAGAGCGCTTCCGCGCCGTCTACTGCCTTGATGACCTCATATCCCTTTGCCCTGAGCCTGAATTCCATCAGCTCGATCAACAAGGGATCGTCGTCGCAAATCAGAACTCTTGCCTTCGATCCGTTCACCAGCCTTGCTCCGGTTCCGTCGCCCCCCGGAGTGATCAACCCATGAACCGACATCCGCCAATGCGGTTCATGCAGACAGAAATATTCTTCTCAGCTCTCTCATCGACGTCCGCCGATGCCACCGCGATTACAGACAACCTGATTCGCTGCGCCTGCACCCTCGGCACAATCAGTAGATGAATAAGGCGACATGGTATAGGAGCCCTGAACGGCATCGCACAGTCTGCAGCCAGACCGCGCTCGGTGGCCAGTCAATCGTCGACTCAGGCGCGCGACAGAAGCAATCTTTTGACTTCACGGGCAAGCGCAAGCGGGTCGAACGGTTTGGCGATCACCCCTACCGCGCCCATTGCCAGATAGCGTTCGACCTCATGCGTCTGGGTGCGCGCGGTGATGAACACCACGGGTATCGAGGCCGTCGCGCCAGCCTCGGCCAGACGCCTCAGCGTCTCCGGCCCATCCATGTCCGGCATCATCACGTCGAGCAGAATGAGGTCGGGTTGCCATTCGGCGGCATCGGCCAGTGCCTGCATGCCCGAAGAACAGGACCGCACCTCGAATTCCGGCTCGAGCTCCAGCGACATCTGGGCGATTTCGCGGATATCGTCCTCGTCATCCACATAGAGGATCCTTGCGCGCATCAGCATCACTCCTTGGCGTTCGCGGCAAGCCGGGTTCGGGACGTAACCAACATGCTCCTGACCAGCTTTGCCACATCGATCTCCGACGCCTTGGTCTTGGTCATGATCGCCTGCACGCGATCGCCGAGTTTCTGGTCGAGCTCCGCCGCCGAAAACACGATGACCCCGGTCTCCAGCGGCAGATCGACGAGGAGATCCAGGCCAGATCCGTCGGGGAGTGCAATGTCCAGGATGATCAGATCGAAGCGATGCTTCGCGACCGCCTGCCGAGCTTCCTGCAGCGTCTTTGCGGATGTGATCGAGACGCCCGAGCCCAGCCCCTCCGACATAACCGCGAGCACGCCCTCGTCGTCTTCGACATGCAGGACCTGTGGCCTCGGCTCGACCCTGCGGCCGACGATCTTGGCGAGAGCGGCGTGAAGCCGTTTCGAGTCCACCGGCTTCTCCAGCCAATCGATGATGCCGACGGCGCTGCCGTTCAGCGAGCGCCTGGCCTCGTCGGCGACGGCGGAGATGACGATGACCGCAATGTCGGAATTCACCGGTGATGCCCTTAAGTCGTGAAAGAGCTTGATGCCGGATTCCCCCGCCAGCTTGATGTCGAGCGTCAGCGCTACGTAGTCGCGGGAGCTCAGGAGCGCCTTGGCGGTGTCGATATCGGGCGCGACGTCGCTGGAAAAGCCTTCCGCATCAAGAAGTGCCGCGATCACCGCAGCGATGTCGGGCTCGTCCTCGCAGATGAGGACACGCAGGCGGCCATCGCGCTTGCGCGCCCGGCGCTCGACCAAAACCGGCTTGTCGGCCTGCCTGTGCGCCTCGGGAAGGTCGACGTGAAACGAGGTTCCCTGGCCTTCCTCGGTTTCGAAGGAAACGGCGCCCCCGAGCTTTTCGGTGATGGACTTGACGATGCTCAAGCCCAGGCCGGTGCCGCCAATTTTACGGGTGCTGGAGGCGTCCGCCTGCTCGAACTTTCCAAATATACGGCTGCGGAAAGCCTCCGGGATGCCGGCGCCCTGGTCCACCACGGAAATGCGCAGCATGTCGCGGTCACGACGCTGGAATTTCACAGTGACGGTCCCATCGGTTTGCGAGAACTTGATCGCATTCGACAGGAGGTTCGCCATCACCTGGTGCAGGCGATCCGGATCGATGTTGGCCTCGGCGCGCGGGGCATCATCGACCAGAACGATCCTGATCCGACTGTCGGCTATGTAGTTGGAGCTGGCGGCAATGGCCTGCTCCAGGACCTGGCGGACAGGCATCTGCTTGATCTTGAAGGTGATCACGCCCGATTCGATCTTCTCCATGTCCAGAATGTCGTTGATGAGAAGAACCAGCCTTTCGCTATTGGTGTGGGCGATGTTGACGAGATTGGCGGCCTTGGGCGGCAGTTCACCGGCCACGCCGGCCGCGATCAGGCCGAGCGAACCCCGGATAGAGGTCAACGGTGTGCGCAACTCATGGCTGACCGTGGAAATGAAATCGTTCTTGAGCTGGGCGGTGCGTTTCTGCTCGGTGATGTCGCGATTGTAGGTGATGACACCGACGATCTTGCCGGACTCGTCGCGGAACGGTGCCTTGAGGGTGTAGAGCCAGCCTTGCCGGCCATCCGGTAAAAGCGCCGGCTGATCGATCCGCAACGTCTGCCCGGCCTCCAGTGCGCCCATCTCATCCTGCCGGAACCGTTCCGCGACTTCTTTCGGATAGAAATCGAAATCCGTCTTGCCGATCAGATCGTCGACTGAAGCGGCGCCAACCATTTCGGCGGTGGCCGGATTGGCGGCGATGAAGCGGCCGTCGACATCCTTTATGTTCAGGCAATCGGGCAGTTCGCGAACCATGGCCCGGTAGGTCATGTTGGACATCAAGAGCTCCCGCCGGCGCTGCTGCCGATCGAGCAGGACGCCGATGATGATTGTGCTGAGGAAGCGGAACACGAGCGACGGGAACGTGCTCTGCTGCACCAGGCCGGCGACGGCTTGCGCGGGGATGACCAGAAGCGTGATCAGCCCGGCGAGAGCGACCGTTACGCCCAGACCGAATATGTCGTACATGGTGCGCGAACGGGCCGCGACGATGTGATGCCACGCGATACCGACGATTGCGGTGATGAGGATACCCATGACCCCGGCGCTGGCGCCCTGCCCGCCGAGATGGACGCGATAGGCAATGGAGCCGACCGTGGCGATCAGCATTGCCGGCCATCCGCCGAAGAACGCGGCCGCAGCAATGAAGGCGGCGCGCAGATCGACGACGAAGCCGGAGACGGACAACGCCGTCGCCATCGAAATGATCGCGCCCACGCACATGACCACGCCAAGAAGCAGCGACTGCATCCGCTTCGAAAGGCGCCCGGTGAAGTCCGCCACAAGGTCCCAGGCGACCACGAGGATGGAGACCAGTGCAAGATTGGCGAGGAGTGACTGCCAGATCTCGATCATGACTTCGGCTCCTTTTTTCCGATAGATAGCGCCAAAACCTATCCGAGGTCTAAAGAAGCTACAGCCCGGTCGGCGGTGCGGTCGACCCCGCGATCAGGGCAGCTCGGTGGGGCCACCTTGATTGCTGCTGCATCTATGGCCGACATGAGGCGCAAAGCCGATGGTCCGGTTAGGGCAGTGAAGTCCGCGTTCCGCCAATTTTGGCAGACAGTCGCCATCCATCGTTTTCACGTGAACAGCCTTGTTCGCCAAAACCCGTCCCCTGCCCCACCAGCCCTTGACGAAAATCGGCACGCCTGTGAGACACAGGGGTGGGGACATTTGCCCCGTGGGTACATCTATTGTCGAAACACGGGATCGCGCGGCAATTTTAGTGGCAAAGCCATACTTCTTATCGGCCGCATAAAGATCGGCGGACTTCTAGCTCACCAACTCGCGCAGTCCGGGGCAGTTACAGCAGGTGGTCCCCTAGTCCTTGCCGACACTGACGATTTGCGCACGGCAAATCTGGGAAGGCATCTGCTGGGTGTGCCCCACCTCCAGTACAATAAGGCGGAAGCCACCGCCGATCGAGCCGTTATTGGTTATGACGACCGTTGCGAGCATCGTCCCGCCGTTGCCGCCATTGGGCGAGCCGCCAATGCCGCCCTGGCTTGCCGAGTCATTGCCACCCGAAGCATGCCTGCGCCGCCGGACCCGCCGCCAAACGAAAGATGGATGTTGCTGGCCACGCCGCCCCTGGCCTCGTTGCCGGAAAGGTCGACATTGCTGATGGTAACGGTTGCGCCTCCATTGATGAACAGCGCTCCGCCTGCATCCACGTTCCTACGGCTTGACCGCTTTGGTTCCCTTCTTCGCTTGCACGGCGATTGAGGGCCCATCCGGCGGCGGGCCTGTAACGGCCCTCTTCGGCGGCTCGGCGGCGGGTGTGTCGGGCGCCTGCGGCCCACCGGACGTGAGGTTGACCGACACACCGTAGACTTTCCACTGCCGGTTCACCGGTTCGAACAGCAGCTCGAAATTGACCTGCAGCGGTACCGATGGGAAAAACCCCGCTATGTGCAGCATACCGTTCGGCTCGATCTGCGGCAGCAAGGTCAGTTGCGGATCGAGCACCGCGACGGCGCTGAAATCGAGCGCCTGCTTGCGCTGACTGGCAAAGATGTCACCGAGCCCTGCGGCACTGTTGGCCTGAAAATTCGGTGAGCCGAGATCGCGCAGCACGGTGTAGTTGCCGGTCTTGTTGGCCTGGTCGAGCGCCAGCAGCGTTGTCCTGGTGAGGATCAGCACGCCGTTGCGGTCGATGCTGGCGGGATGGGCTGCCTTTTGCATCACCCGCTTGTCTCTGCTTTGCGCATGCGCGGGGTGCACAGGCACCGAGACGACCATCAGCGCGACGGCCAACGCAGCGAAAAAACCGCGGGCGCCCGAGGTCCGCCAACCGGGCGCCCGCCACTGAAAAGACACGATCTGCTGAAGCCCCAAAACCCCGTTCATGCCGGCCGCGTCAGTTCAGTGTCCATGAGGCTCCGACGCTGACGCCGACATCGCCACGGCTGGTTGTCGCCGACACGGCGGCGTTGAGGCGAAAATCCTCACTGGTGTTGTAGCCAAGTCCCAGCGCCAGGCCCGATTGCCCCTTGAAATGACCAAAGCCGCCAGCGATCGACAGTTTCTCAGGCCTGTCATCGTAACGCAGTCCCGCCGTCGCCAGGGCTAGCGCCGTACCGCCACGGGCTTCCGTGCGGTTTGCGCCGATCTGCTCGCCGAGATCCTGGAAGCCGGATTCAAGCGCGCCAACGCGGCCGTCGAGCGCAGCAATATTGGTGGCATTGGTCGTTACCCTGGTGTCGAGATCCGCGATCTGCGTGGTGTGCGTGGTGAGCGTGTTGGTGTTGCTGGTGATGCGCGTCTCGTGATCGGCGAGTTCGGTGGTGTTGGCGGCGATCTGCGTCGTGTGACTGTTTACCGTGGTGCTCAGATTGGTGATGTCGGTGCTGTTCTGGGCGACCTGTGCCGGCAAGGTTTCGAGAGTCGCTATATCGAATGTTGAAGCCGCCAGATTGCCGTCGCCGTCCGTCGTCATCAGATAGGTCGTGGCGCCTTGCGCGTCCTTGCTCGCCTGCGAACTGACGCCGGCCAGCGTGTAGGTGTTCCCCCCGGTGCCGATGGCGACCTGGTTATCGCGTGTTGTCGATGTGCCTTGGCCGATCGCGGTGGAAGCCAAGAAATTGGCAGTTGCCCCCGCGCCCAGCGCGGTGGCGTTCAAGGCATTGGCGGTTGAGTTGTGACCCAATGCAGTGGCTTCGTTCTGCCCATCAGCCGCTACGCCCGCCTCGGCGCCCATGCCGATGGCCGTGCCACCGCTGCTCAGAAAGCCGATATCAAGTCCCGCTTTTGAATAGGCGCCCAGGGCAGTGCCCTGCGCCCCTGCCTCCGCATTATAACCCACGGCCGAGCCTTCGAGTTCTCCCACATACGCGTGCGGACCGACGGCTGTGGCGAAGGCAGCAGATGTCTGTGCCTGTCCTATAGGGATACTGGTATCATTGCCGCAGGCGAGGCTGTTGGAATGGCCAGTGTCGTGGCCGCCAGCGCACTCACCTGCCAACGCATGCCCTGGAAATACCGAGATGGCCAAAACCATCGCGCCGGCCAAAGCGGTGACGAGGACCGGACCGCCGCGCGAGCTGTCTTGCTCAGTCGCTTTCGCGTCTCTCGATGCGAGACGGAACCGCCTCCCATCCGACGGTGCGGCTGTCTCTAGTTGGCGCGGCGCGCCCGCCTGCTTGATCATTCTTGCCACCACGCCCAAAAACCCCCGATCAAATTGCCGATGTGGCGGGAGAGTGCAGACAAGGCGATGAAGCGAACAGTCGTCATATGCCGACTGTTCCTCGCTTTGTGAGGCCGCTACCTCCTTGTTGGGTCGGGTTGTTGCCGCATGGTCACATATTCATTTTTGCTAATTATCGATGAGGAGACCCGGTGGCGACATCATCGCCTTCAGCGACAATGCAACTTGCGCGAGAGCTTCCGTGTGTTAGGCTTCTTCACGAAACCTGATCGTCCCAAGGATCGGAAAGTTCCCATGGCTGACGTCACCATCGAAGCGGTCTCCGCCGTGGTCGGCCAGATTTATGAGGCGGCCTACGACCAGGAACGCTGGCTCGGTGCGGTAACCGGCCTGCGCGACCTGTTCAAGGCATCGCGAAGCTGTATCGCGCGGCTTGATCAGCGGGCGTTCAACGCGGTGGGGACTGTCGATGATCCGGGACTGTGTACTCCCGAGGCGGCGGCAGCACACATGCGGGACCCCATCAGCACCGTCGTGGCTGCGCTGCCGGTTGGCAACATCTATGACCGTGCACGGATAGCGGAAGACGGCGCCGACTTCCGCCGCCGTGAGCTTTGGCAGGACTGGATGAGGCCGCGCGACATGCATCATGGGCTCGCCTCGAATCTTCTCGCATCCAACGGCTCCTATTGGTTTTTCGATATTCACCGCGGCTCCAGGCAGGACGCGTTCGGTGCCGACGACATCGACCTGTTGCAGAAGATCGTGCCGCATATGTTGCGCGCCGGGCAGATCGGCCGGCGGCTGGAGAACACCTCGGCGTTGGCATCGGCTTTCTCCCACCTGCCCTTCGGCGTGTTCCTGGTCAACGGCCACCAGCGGATCGTTCAGATGAACGAGGCCGCCGAGGCAATGCTGGCGCGGCCTGACAGCCCGCTGAGGCTGAATGGCGGCACGATCGTCGCCTCCAATCCCCGGGATGCGCAGGAGCTTCAACAATTGGTCGCGGATGCCTGCTCGCTGCCGGACGGAGCCATGCCCGGACCCGGCGGAACGCTGATGGTGCCGTCGGATCACAAGCGCTCCGACCTGACGCCGCTGGTGCTGTCGGTTGCGCCCTTCGTCGACGCCCGCGCCTACGGTTTGGCCTCGGAACGGTGCGCGGTGATCATGGTCACCGAGGTCGCCCGGCGCATCCCCGATGGCTTCGAGACGCATGTCCGCAGCCTGTTCGACCTGACGCCGGCCGAAGCCCGGCTCGCAGCGACATTGGCATCCGGGCGGACGCTGAAGGAAGCCGCGGCAAGCTCGAGCATCACCGTGAAGACCTGCCGCACCTATCTCGAACGTATCTTCTCCAAGACCCGCACCCGGCAGCAGAGCGAACTAGTTGCGCTGCTCAAGAGCACCGAACCGCTTAGCGGGCGCGGCGGGTAGCCGGCTCATGCACAGCGAGCGTGCTAAGGATTTCGAGGCCAATGGCTGACGCAAACCTGGAAGCGGTGTCCGCCGTGGTCGGCCAGATCTACGAGGCTGCCTACGATCAGGAACGCTGGCTCGAAGCAGTGACTGGTCTGCGCGATCTCCTTGGCGGCTCGCGCTCCTGCATTGTGCGGCTCGATCCAACGACGAGCAACGCAGTTTCAACAGTTTATGATCCCGAGTTCGTTTCGTCCGAAGTAACCGCTGCGCACATGCGCGATCCCATCAGCGTGGTCGCGGCCGCCCTGCCTGTGGGCAAAGTCTATGACCGCACGCTGGTAACGGAAGGGGGCGCCGGCTTCCGCCGCCGTGAACTCTGGCAAGACTGGTACAGGCCGCGTGACATGTATCACGGGCTTGCCTGTAATCTTCTGGCCGCCAACGGCTCCTATTGGTTTTTTGATATTCATCGCGGTTTGAGGCAGGAAGCGTTCGGTGGCGACGACGTCCAGCTGTTGCAAAAGATCGTGCCGCACATGCTGCGCGCCGGGCAGATCGGCCGGCGGCTGGAGAATACGTCAGCGCTGGCATCGGCTTTTTCGCATCTGCCCTTCGGCGTGTTTCTGATCAACGGCCATCAGCGGATCGTGCAGATGAACGAGGCCGCCGAGGCGATGCTGGCGCGGCCCGACAGTCCGCTGGCGCTGAAGCACGGTGTGGTAGTCGCCTCCAATGCCGGAGATGCGCAGGAGCTTCAACGGCTGGTTGCCGATGCCTGCTCGTTGCGGAACGGCGCCATGCCAGGCACCGGAGGAACGCTGATCGTGCCATTGGATCACAAGCGATCTGATCTGACGCGGCTGGTGTTGTCAGTCGCACCGTTCGTCGATGCCCGCGCCTATGGCCTGGCGTCGGAGCGCTGCGCGGTGATCATGGTGACGGAGGTCGCCCGGCGCACTCCCGATGGCTTCGAGCTACATGTTCGCAGCCTGTTTGACCTGACACCCGCCGAAGCGAGGCTTGCAACGGCATTGGCATCGGGGCGGTCTTTAAAGGAAGCCGCGGCCCTTTCCCACATTACCGTGAAGACCTGCCGCACCTATCTCGAACGGATTTTCTCCAAGACCCGGACCCGGCAGCAGAGCGAACTGGTCGCGCTGCTCAAAAGTACCGAGCCGCTCAGCGGCCGTGGCCGGTAATTCCCGAACAAAAAATCTAACAGTCGGCATTTGCCGATTGTTCGGGGCCGCGTCTTTCGGCCAGATTTTGGCTAGGTTTGCAGTGGCCAGCCATGAAGTAGGGCAGGTCGTTGATGATGCGGGGCCAATCAATGATGGAAACCGGATACGTTGTCGCGGCCGGATTATTTCCGTTTGCCGTTTCCTATACGCTCGTGGCAATGCTGCCGGGTGCCAATTTTGCCGTCGTTGCGCAGGCCGGGCTGACCGCGTCGCGTGCTACGGCGCTTTCCGCTGCCGCCGGTATCGCCCTTGGCGCAAGTTCGCTGGCGGCCGTCGTCGCGACGGGGGTCGGTTCATTGCCGCACGAGGGCATCGCGCATCAGATAGCCGCCAGCCTCTACGGCGCACTGCTGGTCCTCATTGGATGGAACTCGATGCGGCGAGCTTGGTCGATCAAGACGGGACCGGATGAGCCGAAACCGGTCGCAAACGTTCGGCACTTCCGGCTGGGTTTTGTCACTGCGGTGGCAAATCCCGCAACTGCAATATTTTTCGCCTCTTCAACGCTGAACTTAAATCTCCGCGGGGCGACTTACCTAACCGTGGTCGCATTGGTGTTTGCCATTGCGATCGCCTGGTTTGGTCTTCTTGGCCTTTGCATTTCCCAATCTGTAACACAGCGGTTCTACAGACGTTTCCGAAAGCATGCGGATATCGTCCTGGGAGGTGCCCTGGTGGCGCTCGGCTTCGCCGCGCTTGGGTCTTTGAAGGGCTAAAACATGTAGCGGTGTCTGGACTGGACTAGGACGTGACAGTCCAATCGTCGGCATTCGCGATTCAGCTCTCGGGCGTTCACCGTTGGGGCGGTACGTCTGACGATCGGTGCTGCAGGTGGACTGGACAGGGTCGCGCTCACTGCAATTTGCTAGGACGGCAAGCGACGACCGGGCCGCACTCGCGCCATCGGCGATTAGCGACGCACTCCCGACGATCTCCAGTCCCCGAAGATCGGCTCGCCTGCGCGGTTTAATAGAACGGCGAATATGGCTCCCGGTCCGCTCGTGTGAAGACGGAGATGGGCTGGTCAATCCGCGCGACAACGCCCGCTCCGAAATTAATCCCAGTTCCGTCGCAGACACCAAATATGTTCGACCGCGTTCCGATCAGCACATTGACCGGTTTCCCGGCTTGGACGGGGTATGTGCTGTTGTGAATGAAAAGGACGCCGGTTGCCTGCAGCGTGTCATGCGCATTGCCGTTGCTGCTCGCTATCTCGACATAGTCGCGCCCTGCGAATGAATTTTGTGTCCAGATGCCGACAACCCCTTCCACCGAGAGCCAACCATTCGCCCAACCGTCCGCGTCGCGCGGAGAGTATTGTGTGAACAGGCGATAGGTAAGTGGGTCCGATAGCCAGAAAAGCGTTACGTAGCCGTCGATATCAGGCACATAGGTGAACCAGACGCCGGTTTCGCTCGCAGCCCACAGGCCATCCGCATCGTATGGGTCCAAATTGTTGGCGCTGACGAAATCCATTGACAGGGGTACCGGATCAGTCACGGCGTGATCGAAGAGTTGGGTGAGCGTCCAGCGCCCATTGTAGTTGAACCACTTGTCGAAGTAGGTTCCTCGAGCCACCGAGCTCAGGTCGATGATCTGTCGCTCCCCCCGTTCGACCGGACCAAAAGGAACGGGGTCGAAGTCCGGCAATTTGAGGCGCGGTATCATGACTGTGCTGGTCGCCAGTCGTGGCGACAACTTGCCCAGATCAAGCATGGATCCTGCTTTGCCAACCGCCGAACGCACGTTCCGCGCGATCAGATCCGTTCGATATTCTCGCCAATAGTGCCCGGACAGGATCTTGTCGAACGCGACCATCTGTTCGATCAGATGGTCGACGTCTTTGGCGGACCGTTTGGGCTTGGAAAGGAAAGCGTTCTGATGGCCAAGCAATTGCTTTCGCGCCTTGGCCTCACCTTCCAGAATGTCCGCGTCGAACGGCAGTTTACACCCCTCTGTTGGCGTAAAGCCGCTTTCATGCTTCGTGTGGAAATCGCCCATCAACTTGACCATGCTGCCTCCATCAGTCTCTGGCTAATCTTGCAACCAAGGTGACGGCGCTTCCTGATGATCGCCACCTCTCGCCGTCAGAATTTCACCGCGAGATCGAGCTTAGCGCCATTGTCGACAGCGCCACCGCCGAACTGTCCGGAATAGGACAGGGCGAGCGTCGCATTGGCCGACATTTTGAGGTCGATGCCGGCCTCGATCACGGCGCTGTCCGTGGCGATCGGCACGCCGGCGATGGTGAAGGCATCGCTGCCGGCAAAGGCGACCGTCGACAGCGGCGTGGTATCGCCGAAAGCGTGCCGCCAGCCGAGCATGCCGAGCGCTGTCGCATTGATGTTGCCGAGCGCAAAACCGGTCGAGCCGCGCAGGCCGAGCGTGGTGAAGGTGGCGTCGGTGGTGGAACCCGCGCTGGTCAACGCTGCCGCGCCGCCCTTTTCGGTAAAGCCGTCGGTGTGCACGCTGACATAGGCGAGATTGACGAAGGGCTCGAACATGAAGCCCTCGGCATCGGGCCCGCTGCTACCGACCTTGTAGGCAAGTTCGCCGAAGATCTGCGCGGTGCCGGCGTCATAGTCGGCCGAAAGTTGATCGGCAAATCCGTTGAAGGCGACCGAGCGTTTTGTCGACAGGCTGCTCCAGCTGTAGGCCCCACCGGTTCGGAAAGCGATGGCGCCCCAGTTGGTGCCGCCATAGAGACCGAGATGGTAGTTGTCGGCGTCGCCCCTGGAGCTGCGATCATCGGCATCGAAGTTCGCATGGCTGTAACCGCCAAGCAGACCGACACGCCAGCCGCCCACCAGCGTGTCGGCGCCCGCCAGCAGGCCCCCCGTCGAGCGATCGAAAGCGGCGGCGTTGCCGTCGCTGTCGGTGTTGCCCCAGGACCCGAAAGCCTGGCCCCAGACGGCAAAGCGATCGGTGTCGGCGGCGACCATCTCGGGGCCACCCTCGCCATAGGCCATGACGGGAAGTGCTGCGGTGCCAACATCGCCGAAGGCGGCGCGGACACGGCTGGTCGCGGCATCGCGGACGAAGCGGCTGTCCTCGACCAGCATGCCCTTGGCCGAGGCATGGATTTCGCCAGACAGCTGGTCGAAGACAGTGCGTGCCTCGGCGTCGGTGGCCAGGCCGGCGACGGCGTTGAACACAGCCCCACCGGTCAGGCTGTCCAGCCCCTCGCCGGTGGCGATCTGGTTGGGCGTCAGCCCGGCATCGGCGAAGTCACGGACCTGCGCCACGTCCAGATAAGCATTATAGGCGTCGTAGTTATGGTTGACCGTCAGGAAGGCGGTATTGGTGACGCCGGTCACCGAACCGAATTCGCCGGTTAAGCCGCCGTCGGCGGTGAGCACCTTGTAGTGCGCGCCGACTTGCAGGTTGCCCACCATATGGACTTCAAGAGTAGAACCGGCAGCCAGCGTCGTCGTGCCGGTCGAGACAAACTTGTCCGATTGATTGACGCCACCGATATCGACCGCATAGACCGAGCTACCACCGAACTGCGCATTGCCGCTCGTGTTGAGCACATCGCCCGCGAAGCCGTTGACCACCGTCGTGCGGCCTTGATTCACGAACATCGCCAGGTTGGTGAAGTTGGTTATCGCGATACCGCCCACTCCGGCAGCATCGACGATGCTCCCGGGACCATTGGTCATCGTGTCGCCGCCGCCGCCGAAATCGCTGGTGCCGCCCGCCGTGCGCCAAGTGCCGTTGTTGTTGAATGTGTCAGCAGCAGCGCCAAAGGTCACCGTACCGGTGATGAAACCTGCGTTGGCAAGGACGAACGGCCCGCCGGTGGCCACGAGCGCTGAGTCGGTCAGCAGCCCGGAGCTGTTGCGGATCGTACCAACCGACGTATTGGTGATGGTGCCGCTGGAACCCGTCACCGTCACACCGCGCGCTACGCCGCTGGCCGTGCCGGCAACATTGACGTTCACCACGCCGGCGCCGGTTGCCTTGATGCCTTCGGCGGCAGTGCCGGTGACCGCGCTGTTGGCAGTCACCGTGACCGTGCCGGTGCCGCTATTAGTCGCTTCGATGCCGGTCAGGCCCGACACCGCGCCGGTGGTCGTCACACCAACTGTGCCGGCGCCCGCCGCGTTGGTCTGACGCGCGATGATCGCCGTATTGTCCGTTGAGGACACCGCGCCGGCGTTCACCAACACACTGCCGCCGGTGGTGCGCGCGTAGACACCATTGCCCGACGTCGCGGTTACCGGACCGACCGTCTTCACCGTCGTCGAGCCGGAGCCTAAGTTCTCCGCGTCGACGCCGAATCGTGCGCCGATGGCACCATTGGCCGTCACGTTGATGTTGCCAGTTGCGGCAGCTGGGAAGATCGCGGTGACGATGCCGGCATTGCCCGACTTAATGTCGCCGTTCGCCAGCGCCGTGACATTGCCGGTCGTCGACTGCGCCTGGATATCGATGGCGTCCTTGCTGCCGGCCAGCGCCGTTACCGCGCCGGTGGTGACAGTGATGGCGCCGCCTGCGGCGGTATCGCGCACCACAATGCCTTTGCCTGCCATCGAGCTGCTGGCGCCTGAGATGTTGACGCTGACCGTGCCGGAACCATTGTTGAGGATGTTGGCTGCATCGCCGCTGCCGCCGGCGAAACCGCCGGCGCCGGTGACCAAGATATCGCCAGCGCCGCCGGTGCCGGCGATCAGCTCCAGGCCATCGGTCGCGCCGGTCACCGTGTTGGCGGCATTCACTGTCACTGCGCCGCCGCCGGCCGCCAGAATGCCCTCGGAGAGGGTGCCGGTGATCATGCCGGCCGTGGTGACGGTGATCGCGCCCGTGCCGCCAGTGGTCGCGGCGATGCCCCTCGTGCCAGAGACATTGCCTGTGGTCACATCGACCGTGGCCGCAGTCGCTGCGAAGACCATTTGGGCGGTGATGCCTGCAAACCCGGTGGCGGTGACGTCGCCCGCAGTCACCTTGATATTGCCGCCACTGCCCTGCGCAAAGATGCCGCCACTGCCGCCGCCAGTCGCGGTGACCGGACCAGCCGCCGTCACCGTGAGCGTGCCCCCGCCCAAGTTTACGGCGGAAATCCCGCTGCGGCCATCGATTGCGCCGTTGGCCGTCACGTCGAGATTGCTGGTCTCCGACCGGGTCTGCACGTCGATTGCGGTTCCGGCCAGCGCGCTCACGGCACCTGTGGTGACGCCAATGTCGCCGCCAAGGGCTGTATCGCGAACGTAGATGCCATGGCCGCCGGTGGAGTTGCTCGCGCCCGCAATGTCGACCGTGAGGGTGCCGGCGCCGTTGTTGAGGATGTTCGCCGCGTCGCCGGTCCCGCCGACGAAGCCGCCGACGCCGGTCACCGAGATGTCGCCGCCGCCGCCGGTCCCGCCGATCAGGGTCAGGCCGTTGGTCGCCCCGGTCACTGCCTCGAGGACGCTTACGCTCACTGCATTGTTACCGGTCGCCACAATACCCTCGGCGAGGGTGCCGGTGATCGTGCCGGTGGCAGTGACGCCAACCGTGCCCGTGCCATTGTTGGTGGCCACGATGCCCGTCGTGCCGGAGACATTGTTCGCGCTCATGTCAACCGCGCCCGCGCCAGCTCCGGCGTGCCAGGCTACGATCGCCGTGTTGCCGGTGGCGGTGACATCGCGCGCTGCCACTATTACATGGCTGCCGACCGATGCGGCAAAGATGCCGTTGCCGGTGGTCGCGGCAATTGGACCCCCTGCGACCACCGTCGTCCTGCCCGTGCCGAGATTCTCGGCGTCGATGCCGAACCGGGCGTCAATCGACCCGTTGGTGGTCACCTCGATATTGCCGGTTGCCGCACCTGGAACGATCACCGCCACCAAACCGGCGTTACCCGCCTGAAGGTCGCCATTGGCGGTCACCGCGATGTTGCCGGTCAGCGACTGGCTCTGCGCATCGATCGCATCTTTGCCGAGCGCCAGTGCGGTCACAGCACCCGTGGTGACGCCAATGTCGCCGCCAAGCGCTGTATCGCGAACGTAAATGCCATGGCCACCGGCGGAGTTGCTCGCGCCCGCAATGTCGACCGTGAGGGTGCCGGCGCCGTTGTTGAGGATGTTCGCCGCGTCGCCGGTCCCGCCAACGAAGCCGCCGACGCCGGTCACCGAGATGTCGCCGCCGCCGCCGGTCCCGCCGATCAGGGTCAGGCCGTTGGTCGCCCCGGTCACTGCCTCGAGGACGCTTACGCTCACTGCATTGTTACCGGTCGCCACAATACCCTCGGCGAGGGTGCCGGTGATCGTGCCGGTGGCAGTGACGCCAACCGTGCCCGTGCCATTGTTGGTGGCCACGATGCCCGTCGTGCCGGAGACATTGTTCGCGCTCATGTCAACCGCGCCCGCGCCAGCTCCGGCGTGCCAGGCTACGATCGCCGTGTTGCCGGTGGCGGTGACATCGCGCGCTGCCACTATTACATGGCTGCCGACCGATGCGGCAAAGATGCCGTTGCCGGTGGTCGCGGCAATTGGACCCCCTGCGACCACCGTCGTCCTGCCCGTGCCGAGATTCTCGGCGTCGATGCCGAACCGGGCGTCAATCGACCCATTGGTGGTCACCTCGATATTGCCGGTTGCCGCACCTGGAACGATCACCGCCACCAAACCGGCGTTACCCGCCTGAAGGTCTCCATTGGCGGTCACCGCGATGTTGCCGGTCAGCGACTGGCTCTGCGCATCGATCGCGTCCTTGCCAAACGCCAGCGCGCTGACATTGTTGGTCTTGACCGAAACGCCGGTGCTGGTCGCTACGTCGCGGACGGTGATGCCTTCGCCTGTTGCCGCAGAGACACTTGCGGCGATGTTGATGTCGACCGAACCGGCACCTCCCGTCTGCGCCGCATCGAAGGCATTGCCGGTGCCGTTGTTGATGATGCTCCCACCCGTGTAGGTGATCACGCCGCCGGCTGCCGAGAGCGAGAGCGCCGCGGTGCCGCCAGCTGTTGGCATGTTGCCGGCATCAATGCTGATCGTGCCATTGTTGGTGACGTTGAGACCACCGGCGCCAGTGTTGGAAACTGCGAGGCCATTGCCGCTTACCGTCGTTCCTGCATCGATGTTGAGGATGATCGGTGTTGCGATGGCACCAGAGTAAGCTCGGTCATTGGGCGGGTTATCAGGATACGTCGTGTCGATGGTGGTGGTATTGTCGCATTGGATCTTGGCGCCAACAACGAAGCAAGCCGACCAGGCCTGTCCCGGTGCCAGCAGGGTCGCGCCCGCAGCTGCGGCAACGCCAACAGCGGATCGCAGTGCAAGCCGGCTCACTTGAGAACGCAGCTTCCACCGCAAAGCCGAATTCGTGGAAGCCTTTCCCGGAATCGAAGGCGAAAGAACAGCCTGCCTGTGCCCGATCATTCTTGCCATCACGCTCAGTTCCCGTCGAATTCTCGAATGCGGCGGAGACTGCGGCCAAGGCCGTGGACCGAACAGTCGTCATATGACGACTGTTCGTCGGTTTGTGGGTAAGCAATAGATTGCTGGCCGGCTTGTTGCCGGCTGGCCACATATTCTGTTGTGCTAATTATCGACCAAGGTGAAAATAGTGGCAGGCAGAGCTGACGCCACCCGTCAGAGCTCTGTCCGCACAATGCCTACGCACCTTTCAACAACGCCACGAGCCGGCTCTGCCGGCGGCTTCCGGTTTGGCGAATATTCGCTCCAGAGAGACCGGGTGATCTGCGCCTCGACTTCGCGTGCGGCTCCGGCTCGCTGCTGCTGAACGTGCGCAAGCGCATGGGGCCGCACGGCATCGGCAGAATCTACGGGCAGGAAAAGAACATCACCACCTACAACCTCGCGCGCATGAACATGCTGCTGCATGGCGTGAAGGACACTGAATTCGAGATCTACCACGGCGATACGCTTTCCAATGACTGGGACATCCTGCGCGAATTGAATCCTGCAAAGAAGCCTTCCTTCGATGCCATTTGTGGCCAACCCGCCCTTCAGTTTGCGCTGGGATCCGACTGAGGCGATGGGCGACGATGTGCGGTTCAAGAACTATGGGCTGGCGCCCAAGTCGGCCGCGGACTTTGCCTTCCTGTTGCACGGTTTCCACTACCTGAAGGATGAAGGCGTAATGGCCATCATCCTCCCCCACGGGGTGCTGTTCAGAGGTGGGGCGGAAGAGCGCATTCGAACCAAGCTGCTGAAGGACGGTCACATCGACGCCGTCATCGGACTGCCCGCCAACCTGTTCTATTCGACGGGTATCCCGGTCTGCATCCTTGTTCTGAAGAAGTGTAAGAAGCCCGACGATGTTCTCTTCATCAACGCAGCCGAGCACTTTTTGAAGGACAAGCGTCAGAACAAATTAGGGGATGGCAAGAACGGGACAACGGACCATATCGGCAAGATCATCGAAACCTACAAGTTCCGTAAGGAGGAGGACCTATTCCAAGCGCGTCAGCATCGATCGTATCGCCGACGAGGGTCACAACCTCAATATTTCCCGCTACATCAGAACGGCTGAGGATGAGCTCGAAATCGATCTAATAGCCGCCAATGAAGACTTGGTCGACATCGAGAAGCAGTTTCGCGCAGCGACAGCGAAGCACAACACATTCTTGCGCGAGCTTGGGCTTCCAACCTTGCCGCTTTCAAAAGGATGACGCCGGGCTCGAATCGACCATCAAGCAGCGCGCCGGTGCGCCTTGAGAGCTGCTGATTTCCCACGTCCGCTTTCGGTCTATATCGATGTTGGCTTGTACGGCGGTAATGAGGCGCATTGCTGCCGCTAGCTCACAGCTAGCTATCATCCGCTACGAGGATGGGGAAGCACAAGCAGTGCGCTGGAAATGGCGTCGGGCTCTGTTCACTTGCTATGCCTAGGAATGTGCATATATTGTGCGTAAGAGAGAGGTCGGAGATTTGTCATGACCCACGCACAGCTCGCACAATCGAAAGTGGTCTCAGGTTTTGTCGACAGCCTGCAGGAGCCGCGCACGCCTTATATCTCGCCGAAGCGCCTGTCGCAGGCGCTGGGCGTGAAGGTGGCCAACTTGGCGCAGTTGACCGGCGTCCACCGCAACACGCTCCGTAACCCGTCGTCGGAGCGACTGCAGGGTCGGATGCGCGAGATGGTGAAGGTGATTTCGGCCGCAACGGAACTCACCGGCGACGTCGACAAGGCGATCTACTGGTATCGCAATGAGCCGATCGCCGACTATGGCCATCGCACGGCGGCCGAACTCGTCGCGGGCGGCCAGGTCGAAGCAGTGCTGGCCTTCATCCGGGATCTCGAGAACGGGGCGCGCGGGTGAAGGTCACCCGCGTCGGGCCGGACGAGATCTTCCATCGCTATCTGACACCCAAATGGGCCTTCCTGCCCACCAGTGGTGGGGGCGCGGCGATCGATGGCGGGCGCTTCAATCGGCCCGGCGTCGAAGCCGTTTACCTGTCCCGCGCGCCTCAGACAGCGTTGGAGGAATACAAGCAGGGTGCCAGCATCACCCCGCCCGCCACCCTTGCCGCCTACAAGATCACGCTTTCCGAGATCGCCGATCTTTCTCAGGGGTTCGACCCGAATGTTTGGGATAGTGCCTGGAAGGAATGGGATTGTGCTTGGCGCCAGATCGCTCGCATCGACAGCAAGATACCGTCATCGTGGAAGCTTGCGGACCTGGTCGTTACGACCGGGCTTCGCGGTATTCTGTTTCCGTCGCTGCGTCACGCCGGCGGCACCAATCTGGTGATCTTTCCGGCCAATCTTGTCGACGGTGATAAGGTCGCGGTTCACGATCCCGATCACCGGCTACCGACCGATCAGTCATCATGGCCCTGAGTTGCTAGCTGTCGTAAGCAACCCGATTTCCGATCAGTTCAGAGCGCCTCATCCTCAACGACGCCAGTCGTTGGGTCGCCCTCTTCGAAGTCGCCCTCCCCCCGGACAAGACCGGTCGGTATATCCCCGGCCAGCAGCTTCTCCTTCGACAGCAGCCCGGCGTCCTCGAGCGCCTCGAAATCCGGCAGCTGGCGCAGCGTGTCGAGCCCGAATTGCGACAGGAAAGTCTTCGTCGTCACATAGGTATAAGGCGCTCCGGGCTGCGGACTGCGCGGCCCTGAGGCGATCAGCTCCTGCGCGCGCAGCACGCCGATCAGATCGCGCGACACCTCCTTGCCGAAGAAGGAAGACAGTTCGCCACGGGTAATCGGCTGGAAATAGGCGATGCACATCAAAACCAGCGCCTCCGCCTGCGACAGTTCTTTTGCCCGCTCGCCCGCTGCCGTGCCGAATGCGGCGCGGATGGCGTCGCCAAAGATCTGTCTGGTCCGGTGCTGCCAGCCGCCGGCGACCGCGACCAGCTCGTAGGGGCGGCCGGCGAGCTCGGCGCGAATGTCGTCGATGATCAGCTCGAGATTGCAGTTTTTTCCCACCACCCGCGCGAGGACACCGCGTGTTACTGGTTCGCTGGCGGCAAAGATCACCGCTTCGACGCGGCCCATCCACTCGCGCCAGCGCAGCTCCGGCGGCAGGTGGGCGAGTTCGGTGTCGAGCAGCACAGGCTGTTCGTTCGGCTTGCGGCGGGCGGACGCTTCGCTCATCGCTACAGCCCAAACAGCCGAAAAGTAGTGCGGCCGGAAAGCTCGCGCACGGCATCGAGCTGTTGCAGCCGCTCGAACAGGCGTCGCGCCGCAAAGCGCGACAGGCTTTTGGTCGTCAGCGATCCGGAGACGGCGTCGTCGTCGAGCAGTCTTTGGATCACATCGCCCGCCCCCTTCGCCCTGAGCTTCGGTGCGACGGCGATGAGCCGCTCCGCGCGACGCGACAGCTCGGCCGCCAGCCGGCACGCGTCCGCCGCCGCGTGAACCAGCGCGACGCAGACCGCGCGCTCAAAATTCTTGTCCGCGGGTCGGATGCGCTTGCCGCCGGCCTCGCCGCGAAAAGTCGGCCCAAAGGCTTGCGCCATCAGCAGCGGCACCGGCCGCGGCCAGCGCAGGCCGTGCGCCAGCACCAGGTCGGCCAGCCACCAAGCCAAAAGCTCGCAGTCGGGGCGTACGGCGACGACGTGAGCGGCGATCGCCGCCGCGGCGAACGGCGCCGGCCGCTGCGACCTCACCACTTGTTCGATCTCCATGCCCAGGTCGGCAAGCGCGGCGCCTTCCCAATGGAGGCCGAGCTGGCCGACGATGTTTTCGAGTCGATCGGCGCTGGCACCGGGCGGCTGCCCGGCCAACTGCCGCCAGGCGCCAAGGATGGCGCCGGCGGGGCCGGGATCGGCGCCGGCCGGGCGCAGGTGCCAGGCGTCGCGCAGGGCGGCCTCGTCTTCGGCGCGCCCAGCCAACCGCATGCTGGCGGCGGCACAGCGAAGCGCCAGCCGCTGCCGCCAGGTCCCGGCCCAACTGGCTTGCGCGCGGGCAAGCGTGTCGAGGGCACCCAGGGCGGCGCCGGCCTGGAAGGCGGCGTCGATCTCGCTGGCGTCACGACCGGACGCGAGCGCCCAGGCCGGTACGGTCGGCGGCGCGGCGAGGCTGGCGGTCGCGGGATCGAGGCGAATCATGATTGGAGCGTAAAGCGCCCGTGCGCTTTGCGCCATCAATTTCGACCCAAAACGCACAGGCTGTCGAAAGCACAAAACGAACGATAATGTTGCCTTATCGTTCGTTACAAGCCATGCTAGCAGAATGGCCCCTATCGTCGACCTGAGCCGCGAAAATCGTCCTGAGGAGAGCAAAGCGCCGTCCCACAGCACGACCGCGATCGCCAGCACCTCCCCTCCCTCGCCTCCAGCTGACGACTTGCCTGATATTGTCGATATCGTCATGGAAATGGCGCAGGCACCCTGCGAGCCGCAAAACGCCCCTCCCCTGCCGGCGCACCTGGAAGGGCTCGCCGAGCGCGCGCGCGATTACGTCGAGGCAGCAAGCTCGGCGAACACCCGGCGCGCCTACGCCGCCGATTGGAAGCATTTTTGCGCCTGGGCGCGCCGCCAGCATCTCGATGTGTTGCCGCCCGACCCGCAGGTCGTTGGCCTTTACATCACGGCCTGCGCGTCCGGTAAGGTGACGGGCGACAAGAAGCCGAACGCCGTCTCGACCATCGAGCGACGTCTCTCCTCGATCACCTGGAATTTTTCTCAGCGTGGCCAGCCATTGGACAGGAAGGACCGGCATATCGCCACTGTGCTGGCCGGCATTCGCAACACTCACGCCTCCCCTCCCCGGCAAAAGGAAGCCATTCTGACTGAAGACCTGATTGCCATGCTCGAGACCCTTGACCGTGGAACGTTGCGCGGCCTGCGCGACCGCGCCATGCTCCTGTTGGGTTTCGCCGGCGGCCTGCGGCGTTCTGAAATCGTTGGCCTGGACGTTGCCAGGGACCAAACCCAGGACGGCCGCGGCTGGATCGAGGTTTTGGACAAAGGCGTTCTCGTCGCATTGCGCGGAAAGACCGGCTGGCGCGAGGTCGAGATCGGCCGTGGCTCGTCCGATGCCACATGCCCGGTTGTGGCGGTGCAAACCTGGCTGAAACTGGCGAGGGTCGGCCATGGGCCGTTGTTTCGACGCGTCACCGGAAACGGCAAAGCAGTTGCAGCCGAGCGGCTCAACGACCAGGAAGTGGCGCGGCTGGTCAAACGCACCGCCCTCGCAGCCGGGGTTCGTGGCGACCTGTCCGAAGGCGATCGTGCAGAGAAATTTTCCGGTCATTCCTTGCGCGCCGGTCTTGCCTCATCGGCTGAGGTCGACGAGCGTTACGTTCAAAAGCAGCTTGGCCATACGTCGGCCGAAATGACCCGCCGCTACCAGCGGCGCAGGGACCGGTTTCGCGTCAATCTCACCAGGGCCAGTGGACTGTAGGCCCCCTCCCCTGGCGGATCGGTCTATCGCCAAGACAGCTGATCCCTCGGCAGCCGACCACTGGGGTCGAATACAGCCACCTTGTGCGGGAGATCGGGGCCCCAGTTCCAAAGGACCAGATTGCGATCCTCCATCTCGGCCCCCGGCGCGAAGCTCGGAACCACGATGCCGGCAACATTTCGGGGTTGCAACCGCTCATAGATGGACCAGGACGCTGGACGTTCTCCGTTGCTGAGAGCCGTCGCCCAGGCACAGGCCATCTCTTCGAGCGTCACAGAAAACTCTCCTCTCCGCTCTTCCGTTGTCAGATCCGCGATGTCGTCACAATCGATCTCATAGGAGCAAAGCACGCAGGGATCGATCCGCTGTGCGAAGCCCTGGTTGGCTTCCTTGATCGCTGTCATGATGGTCAGCGCCAGATAGAGCGCCGGCACGCCTTTGGGATTGAATCGAGCCCCTCGGATCGCCGCTCCTTCGCCGGAAGTCGGCTTGAATGCCCAACGTGGATCATGTGCGCGGTAGCAGGTTCCGACGACCCTCACGCAAACCCGCCAACGGCCATGTGATCGAGATAATCACGGACCGCTGCTGCCTTGCCGTCCTTCACCAGCGCCTCAGCGGTGCGTCCCCCAAATGCCGGAAGCGGCTGAGCCCGATACCAGGCCATCGCCTGCTCCTTGCCACCCGCCCATTCCGTCACTCGGCTGATGATCTCGAGCATTTCTCGCAGACGCCCCTGGGTCTTTACCGTGGCGCTACGCTCTGACCGATAAAGCGTCTCGCGTGCAAGACCTGCAGTCTGGGCCAACTGGCCTTTGGACATGCCAAAACCGTCCGCGACCTGCCCAATCGCAATCTTCCCATTCCGGTCCATGTAGGACAAGATGAGAGGTCCATTCTGCTCGGCTATCTTGAGTGCCTGGCCCATGGTGTTCATCCTACCATATCGGGAGTCATATTTCGTGTGCAGAAGATATGGCACTTGTAGACTGTTTTCAAGAACGAACCCGTTCAGTGGCCGCGCCGCAAACCCCGCCGACAGGTGGGAATGTGCCAGGCCACCTCAACAGCACCGGTCACATCCTTACGCCGCTGCCCCGCGATATCTTGCCGCTCATCCGGTCATCCGTGCTGACGCGCCATTGGCTTTCAGCGCCGCCATGAGCATAGGTCCAACAGAAAACTCACCCGCTTTTGCCTTTTCGGTCAGCACGCGCAGATAACCGCCAGCCGAGTTGATATGCTGCGCTCTTTGCAGAATGCAGGCGATCACGATCGCGGCAACTTCCTGGCCCATCACATGGCAAGCCTCCTCATAGGCTGAAGGCGACACGCCAAGGTATCCTCGCACCTGGGCGGCGGTCATCATCAAGTCGCGCCAGCTTCCGATCCCGTTGACGGCATAGTCGGCAATATCGGGACAGGCCCGCAGCACCAGTCCAATCGGGTAGCCTTTCGGCTTCTCGGGGGGGTGGGATGTTGGCTCGGCCTCCGCCCTGCTTTTTTCGAAAGCCGGTTCAAATACAAAAGCGGAGTCTGTGTTTGAATCAGATTGCTGCCGCTCATTATGGGACTCATTGCCGCTAGGATTCTTGGCATTTGTGAAGCTTTCCAGCATCTTGTTGACCGCTTCGTGCAGCTCTACCAGCTCGGCGACGACCCCTTCCAGCTCCGACAGGCCTGCCCGGCGTGGAATTGCGTCCACAATGGCCCGGAACCGCTTCCACAGCGTTCCCCAGTCCCCGGGCACATCCTCCTCGACAGCGGCCTCGATCAGCTTATGGATGTCGCGGCGGTGCAGCGTGATGCGCTCCCGCATCAGTCTGAGCGCCCGACCGTCGGCTCGAACCTGGTCGGCCGCCTGCTGAAACTCCGCTGCCCTGGTGATCAACGGGGCCAGGGAGAAGCCGAAGGCCTCCATCACAGCCCCGCCCGGCCCTTTGCGGGCAAATCTTTTGCCGTTGGCGCTGTCCCTGCGGATGATGAGGCCGCAACTTACCAGTTCCGCCAGGTTCCTGCGCAGCGTGGAATCGGCCATGCCGTGCGCCCGCAGCGATAGCTGAGCGTTGGACGGAAAGACCATCAACCCGTTTTCCTCGCTGATCTGGTCGTCTGGATAAAACGTCAAAAGCCCGCTGAGCACCGCCAGGGCGCGATCGCCGACGCCGACAATCGACTTGCCCTCGCACAGCCACCGATAAACCTGCCATTTCTCGACGACAGACCCCTGAGGTATCTGCCTTGACGCCGTGTTGGCTTTCACCAACGCAAGCGTCATCGGCCGCCGCCCGAAGGGCGTCGTCGCAAACCCACTCTCCATTTCCCTCACCTTTCAATCAGGCAAAAGAAATCTGCTCGCCGAAATGGCGCCACGACTCTTGACAGTGATTCGGGGAAGTGCGATTCTCAGCTTGCTACAGACGAGAAGGGCTTCCGCGACGGCGACGTTCGGGGGCCTTTTTCTTTTGCGGTTTCAGTCTCCTGTTTTCTTGGCTGTTTCCGATTGCCGAAAAGCCTCGAAAAGCTCGTCCAGCCGATCGGTTATGAACGCTCCGAACGGCGAGGCTTCCTTGGCCTTCAGGGCAAGCGTAAACACTTTTCCTGTGTCGGTGATCTTGGCTCGCACGGATCTGTCGTGCGGTGCCCAAGCCTTTTCCTGTGTCTTCGATGCTGCTGGCGCGCGTTTTGCCGGCGCGCTCATGAAGTCGAACAGACGCGCAAATCGTGCGTCACTGCCTGACGTGGCGAACTCTGGACTTGCCACATAGTCGGCCGCCCTGCCCGCGCTATCCGGATGCTCCATGAGCTTGGCGAGCTGCCACCATCTGTCCCGACCAACAGTCTTGGCGGCGCCAATGGCCACAATGACTGGCTCTGGAATGTTGCTGGTAACAGAACGCATCTTCGAGAAGGTCGTGTCATCGAGCGCCAAAGCCGACTTCACCGTGTCGGGCGTGTGGCCGCGCTTGAGAATGCGATCGGCAAACAGGGTCCTTTCGATGAAGGACAAATTGGCCCTTGCGGCGTTCTCTTGGCCCTGGGCAATAACATGATCCTCATCGCCCATCTTCTTGACGACCGCGCGTACTGGCCGTCCCAGCTGGCGGGCAACCTTGACGCGCCGATGCCCGAAGACGGTCTGAAAGCGACCGGAGAGCTCAGGATGAGGCCTGACCAGGATCGGAGAATCTTGTCCTCTTTCCCGAATGGCCGCAAGCAACTCCTGATATGCCTCATCGTCTTCGTCCAGGCGATCCGAAACGAAGGAGGTGTCCACAAATGCCGGATCGAGATCCACGACCGAGCTCTTGGAGAGCTCCTCGAAGGATTGCATGATGGAGCGCGACGCCCCGCGAACGGCATACCCGGATACGTCCTTCGCATCAGCCACTGCCGTCGCAGGGCCCAACACACTGCCGAAAATGTCCCTGCGTGCCATTTAACCGCCTCCAATCGCGGTTAGCGATTTGATTTCAAAGACAAAATTTCCAGTTTTTACTGCCGTAAACATCGCCGTCATGACCGTCCCCACGCACGATGGATCAGCGTCGCGATTTCAGCATTGACCGCATCGAGGGATTCCAGTGCACGGTCGTAGGTGGAACGGGTAAAGGCCGACTTCTCCACCTCGTAGAGCGTCTGCTTGGTGAGACCCGCGTCCGAAATCGCCGTCGACTTCAACATCGGGTTCTCCAGGATCTGGCCGGCAAGCATGGACTGCATGAAGCCTACCATCTGCGCCTGCGGGATATCCGTCGGCTCGTAGCGTGTGATCAGATATCGAAACCAATCGAGCTCGATTGCCGCACCGGCGGCCTTGATGGTTTTCAATATGCCGCCGAGCATGAGCAGGAACTGGCTCATAGACATCAGGTCGAGCATCTGCGGATGAACTGTAATGAGAACCGACGTCGCCGCCGACATGGCCGTCAACGTCAGGTAGCCAAGCTGGGGCGGGCAATCAACCACGACAACGTCATAGCGATCGTCGACCTCCGTTAACGCCTTCGCCATGCGCGTGAAGAACTGGCGCCCGGCATTTGACGTCTTATCCTGCATGGCGAGGGGCGTGTCGTATTCGTATTCCTGCAATTCGAGATTGGCGGGGATGATATCGAGACCTGGAAAATTCGTCGGAAGGATTACGTCCGCAATCGAGCGGCGTTCGTCATCGTAACGAATCGCCTCATAGAGCGAGAGGTTGTTATCAAGTTCCGGCTGGAAGCCATGCAGGGCCGACAGTGAGGCTTGAGGATCGAGATCGATTGCAAGAACACGGTGGCCGGTTAAGGCCAGATGCTGGGCGAGGTGGGCGGCAGTCGTTGTCTTGCCACTGCCCCCCTTGAAGTTGACGACAGCAACGACCTGGAGCTTGTCGCCGGACTTGCGGTGCGGGACATACTTCTTGACTTCGGTCCTGCCATGCTGGTCCAGGAAATGGCGCAGCTCAAGCATCTGCTGGGCAGTGTAGGACCGGCGTCCCGATGGGATCTGCTCGGGCAGGGGGCCCTTGCCCTCCAGATGAAGGCGCTTCAGATTGTTCTGCGAGACACCAAGATAGTGAGCGACTTCTGCCATCGAAAACGAACGCAGCGTCTTCGCCGCATCGGGGGGAAATTTCTCCATCCGAAGCTGGTTAAGGCGCCGTGATATCTCAGCACCCTGCTCGAGGATTTTCTCATCGAACTCGAAGCTCGGTAGCCGCATGGCGATATTCATTCTCGTCGAAAACCTGAATTGGCGCTTTTTGCGATGAAATTATTCAACAAGCGCCATTAAGCTCCGATTCGGAAAGCCCGGCAAGAAGTTTTAGGTTAACAGAAGGTGAACAGCACTAGCGGGCTTCCTTGCGGCCGATTCCTGCTGTCGTCGGATAATGGCGGGTTGTCGTTCGACTGGAACTCTCCCGCTCATCTGGCTAAACGCCTGGTTTTTCTGACACAAAGAGCAGTCTTTACGGCAGTAAAAACCGCCCCATCAGCGGAGCGGCTTAGGGGAGGGGAGGGCGCTTCCACCCGCTCAAGGCGGTAGGCGGGCTCGCTTTGCCGGCTGAGGCTTGGTCGAAGGCATCAAAAGCAATGGCCGACCTCCTCCATCATGACGAGACGCAAACGTCCAAAGCTCGGACCGACCCCAATTCGTCTCTAGCGGCCTCAAACGATATTCGCTGACATAGGGTAGGTCAGCGTGCCTCCTGCAGGTGCGTTTGCATGCGGAGGTCAACCGTTACCCGACTGAAAGCCGATCGCTGGAGACCGCAGTTCGCGCACCATCGTTTTGAGCGGTGCGGGCGAGCGCCCGAAACTTCCTTTATCTGCTCGCCAAGGGAGCGTTCGCAACCGACGAGGGTGCCACCCGAGCGTTGATAGCAGACGCTTGGTGATGAAATCCGGCCTGAGGTAGAAACCGAATTTGTCGGCTCGGGAACAACGATGCCAAGACCATCATTCCCGGCTCTATGGTGTCACTCTTGGCCCTTGAGGTCGCTGTCGCCGTAGGCTGCCGCGGACACCGTTGAACAGCTGATCTCGGGAAGGGGAGGGGGGCCCATCTTCAAGCGGGGTCGGAGGCTTGCCAACGCGCTGTTGGGTGGATTTCATCTCCTGAACGAATTTCATGGAAATCAGCTCATCGACAAGATCCGAACTGGCCTGCTTCATTGCGATTGTAGATGGCATTCATCAGTGAGCCAATGATGACCCGGGCGAGGTCCGGATGGTTCTCGAGTGTGTTGAGTCGACGTTGATGAAGATGTCGATTTTGCCCGCTGCAACCTCGTCGGTCGCAAACTTCTGCCCGAGACGAGCGCGGCGTAGCTCTCGTAGGACAGCCAGTGCGTTTCCCTGGATGCGGCCCCATAGATGCCCGAGAATGTCTCCGGTGTCATGTTGATGAAGCGGGCGACGTTTTCGCGGACAAATGCGCCTGGCGACGAGTCGCAATCCTGCAATCGGGTCGCAGTTTTGGTTCCGGAACCCATTGCGTCACGCCGCGCAGCAGTGGTTCGACGACGTCGCATGGAGTGGGTGTCGGCTGAACATGACACCGAGCTATCCGCTTGGCCTTCGCCGAATCGAAGCAATTCAGCACGAGCCCAGAGTCGGTGACATCGCCTTATCTGTCCGCCCCGGTCGCAGGCCTCCGACCTTGCGGTTGTGCGCGGCTATCTCCCGCGAGGTCTGTGCGCCCGCGGAGCCGGTCCGCTTTGGGAATTCCGAACTTCGCACAATCTATTCCGAGGGTAGGATCATCACAGCCTTCGTCGGCGGTGTGGTTCCTCCGGGCGATGGCTTCCTTCACTCCAGATACCCAGGTTCATATGACTCACGGTGGACGGGTTCAGGTCGACGGCATTCTCGGCCTTGCAAGGCCTATCCTCACTTTCATGCCTTGAAGCGCTGCATTCGCTTGGTTTCATCACCGGCGGTGTGGCCGCTGGCGCGATCGGCTGGAGCGGAAATCCGCTCGCCCTTTGGCAGCCCTGGCTTGCCTGGGTCGGGCAGCGCAGCGGGGCGAGGGCACATGTCTGTGCCACTCCCGTGGTCGAGGTCGAGGGCGTGAAGGTTGCGCCGCTGATCTTTTACGAGCAGCCCATCGATCGTCGTCCTTGCCATCCAAGAGGCGGGCCGCGCGAGCCTGGGCATCTCTGTTCGGTCTCTATCCAGCCCAAGTGATCGTTGACAGAGGCGCTCTGGGAGCCTAGCGTATCTGACTGGTATAACAGGTATGCCACATGATCGGCGTTCTGATCAAACCGCGGAAGCTTTCGGAGGAGGTTGCAGCGCACCTCGAGCGGATGATCCGCAGGGGAGAGCTGGCCGAAGCCGACCGGCTCCCATCCGAGCGGGAACTCATGCGGCAGTTCGGGGTCGGGCGCCCTTCAATCCGCGAGGCCCTGCTGCATCTGAGCAAGATGGGGCTTGTCGAGGTGAAATCCGGCGAGCGCGCCCGCGTCACTCGGCCAACCCCCCAATTCGTGATCGACGCCCTCTCGGGGCCGGCGCGCCACATGATTTCGGCCCCTGGCGGGGTTCATGACTTCCAGAGCGCGCGTTTGTTTTTCGAAGTCGGGCTTGCCCGCAACGCCGCCATCAATGCCACGTCAGAGGATATTGAGGGCCTCAAGGAGGCGCTCGAAATCAACCGGCAGTCGATCGGGGACCTGACGCGCTTCGAGCGCACTGATGTGGACTTCCACTACGTGCTGGCTGTGATCACCCGCAATCGTATCTTCACAGCCATTCACGCGGCGTTGGCCGAATGGCTGCTGGAACAGCGGCGCACAACTTTGGCCAAAGGTGAAGACCGAAAGGCCTACGAGGCTCATCGCGAAATCTTTGATGCCGTCGCCGCGCGCGATCCAGACGCCTCCGAAGCGGCTATGCGCAGGCATCTGGAATATGTCTCCAGACGCTATCTTGAAATTGCGGGTGGCAAGGGATGAGCGGCTTCGTGGTCTGGGTCGATTTCCGCCTCAAGCCGGGTGCCCGGGGCAGATTCCGAGAGCTCGTGGACGCCAACGCGACCGCGTCGGTACGCCGCGAAGCCGGCTGCCGCCGCTTTGATGTGACGCAGGCGCGCGGCGAGCCCGACCGGGTCCTGCTCTACGAGATTTACGACAGCGAGGCGGCATTCAAGCTCCACTGCCGGACAGCCCATTTCGAGGAATTCAATTCGCAGAGCGCGCCGCTCGTCGACACCAAGCTGGTGACGATCTGCGACCTTGTTGTCGAAGCTTCGTCTTGAAGAACGCATAGGCGCAATGCGCCCCTTGTGGGCGAACGGGAGGGAAGTTCATGTCGGAGCCAAGTCTCAAGGCGCTAGCGTCTCACAGACGCGTCAAGCTCGGGACCCTTGTCGCCGAGTTCGCGACGCCGGGGATAGGCCACATCCTGAAGTCCGCTGGCTGTGACTTCGCCTTTTTCGATATGGAGCATTCGGGCTTCAGCCTGGAAACGGTCAAGAGCGCGATCCGCTATTTCGAGGCGGCCGACCTGCCGGTTATGGTGCGTGTGCCATCGCAGGACTACCATTTCCTCGCCCGCGCCATGGATATGGGGTCCGAAGGATTAATCGCGCCGATGGTGAGTACCGTCGAGCAGGCGCAGCACATCATCAGTTCCATGAAATACCATCCGGCTGGCGCTCGCGGCGTGGCGCTGCAGATCGCGCATGACCGTTACCGTCCGGGCTCGGTTGCAGATAAGTTCGAGGCGGCCAACCAGCGCTCGGTGTTCATCTGCCTGATCGAGACCGCCGACGGCGTCAAGAACATCGACGGCATTGCGGGATTGGACGGCGTCGATTGTCTGTGGGTCGGTCACTTTGATCTGTCGGTCTCGCTCGGCATTCCCGGCGACTTCGCGCACCCGACCTTCATCGCCGCGATGGCCAAAATCGTTTCCGCCGCCAAAAGGCACAACAAGTCGCTCGGGCGCCTGGTGCCCAACGTCCAGCAGGGCCACGAGTTCTACGCACAAGGCTTCGACTTCATTTGTTATTCGGGCGACGTCTGGATACTGCACGACGCGATCGCCGACGCGGTCTCCAAAATCCGGGCCGGGTGCCAGTAAGAACGGAGGAGAGAATGGGCGACCTAAAGTTCAAGGTGGCGCTTTCCGGTGATTTCCGCATGCCGGACGGCTCGCTGACCTATCCCGACTTCGACCTGGAGCCTCTGCGCAAGGCGCCAGGCCTCGAGATGACATTCCTGGAATCGAATAACCCGCTTCGCGCCGACCAGCTTGAGGACTTCGATGCACTGATCCTTCTCACTCATCGCTTCGTTTCCACGAGTGTCCCCAAGAGCGGTCGGCTGGCCGTCGTTGCCCGCTTCGGCGTCGGCTACGATACTGTCGACGTCGAGGCCTGCACTGCCGCCGGCATCGCTCTGGTCATCACGCCCGATGGGGTAAGACGGCCGGTCGCCGTATCCGTCATCACCTTTATGTTGGCACTCACCGGCAAGCTGTTCACGAAGGACGCCCTCACCCGTAAGGGACCTCATGGCTTCCAGGAGCGCTCCCAACATATGGGTGTCGGGCTCGTGGGGCGTACGCTGGGGTCGCTCGGCATCGGCAACATAGGCGCCGAAGTTTTTCGCCTGGCAAAGCCCTTCGATATGAGATTCATCGCCCATGACCCATTTGCAGACAAGAAGGTCGCTGCCGAACTAGGCGTGGAGCTGGTCGGACTGGAAGATCTGTTTCGTCGCGCCGACGTGCTGTCGGTAAGTTGTCCGCTGACGCCTGACACGCGCCATCTCGTCAATGCCGAGCGGCTCGCCCTGATGAAGCCTACTGCTTACCTGATCAATACAGCGCGCGGCCCGATCGTCGACCAGGAGGCGTTGGCACAAGCCCTGCGGGAGCGTCGTATCGCCGGCGCCGGTCTCGACGTGCTGGAGCAGGAGCCGCCGGATGCTGACGATGCAATCCTCAAACTCGACAACGTCATCCTTGCGCCGCACGCATTGTGCTGGACCGACCAGTGCTTTGCCGGCAACGGCGCTGCAGACGTCAAAGCGGTAATCGAGGTTCAACATGGTCGCGAGCCGCGCGGTGTGGTCAATCGCGAGGTGCTTTCGAGCGAGCGGTGGAAGGATAGGCTGGCCGTTTTCGCGGGCCGCTTCGGAAGCTAGGAGTGCGAGAATTTGGCGCGCCGCCGCGGCCATTGCGGGGGCCTTACGGGAGGAATGCTCGACCGCCGCGCCTGCGGACGAGTGAGCAAATGAGAAAACGGGAGGACCAAGCACTATGAACGATCGTGAAAAACGTGACTTTCAGGCCGGTCTCGAAGCAGAGGTCGACGCCTTCATGCGTGGCGAAACGACCCGCCGGAATTTCATAACCCGCTTCGGCCAGATGACCGGTATGTTGGCAGCGTCTGCACCCATTTTGGGTATGATGACCGATTGGGCGCTGGCGCAGCAGAAGCTCGAACTGGCCGACGCCACGTCGCCGCTGGGACAGGCGCAGGCCGCTGCGCTGAAAGCATCTAAGGAAGGACCGGCGGAGGGCTCCGCCTTCCGCGCGGTCGAGGCGGCCAAGGCGCATGCGGGCGTCACGATCAACATGACCTACGAGGCAGGCCTGCAGGCGCTCGATCCACGCAATTTCAGTGGGCCGATGTGGGAGCAGCTTACGGGCATGAAGTCGAATGTGGTCGAACTGTCGAATCCCGATCAATACTCCAAGGCGGTCGCCGAGCACATTGCCGGCTCAGGCGCCTATGACGTGCTCGACATCTCGCCAGCCTGGACACCGTCGCTCGCCGATGGCGGCGTCATCGCACCTCTCGACGACTATATCGCCAAATATATGAACCCTGCAGACCTCGAGGACTATCATCCTCTCTACAAGGCGCTGCCGACCTACAAGGGAAAGATCTGGGGCTTCTTCGACGACGGCGACATGTTCGCTCTCTACTACCGCAAGGACATCTTCGAGGATCCGAAGATGATGGAGGCCTACCAGACCAAGTTCAACGCGAAGCTCGGACCACCGAAGACCTGGGAGGAATATGCTCAGATCGCCCAATTCATCACCGACCAGATGGCACCGAAGGTTTATGGTGCAGGCCACTTCCGCAAGGCGGGTAGCCCGGGCAATCAGTTCGACTTTCTGCAGCAGTACCGTGCCAACGGCGGGAAACTGTTCGGCGACGACATGAAGGCCGGCTTGGTGTCGGATGCGGGCGTCAAGACGCTGACGAACATGCTCGCGGCCAACAAGGCCTCGATCCCCGGTAACAACGAGCTCGACGCCGTCTCCCTTTGGGCGGCATTCCTGACGGGGAAGGTTGCGATGATCTATTCCTGGCCTCCAAGCGGCCGGATGGCGGCGAACTATTCGCAATCCGCCACGGCGATCAACTTCATTCCCCAGTCGCAGATCGCTGGCAAGGTTGGCTATGCCGTCGTGCCGGGCAATCCGGAACATGCCACCGGCTACAACAAGGCGCTGTCGGCGGATTCGCCCAATCCGGAGGCGGCGTATCTGTTCATGCAGTGGGCCTGCTCGCCTCCCGTCTCACTGGCGCGCTGCATGTTGCCCTATGCGCTGCGCGACCCATACCGCATTTCGCATTTCAAGTCGGAGCTCTATGGAGCACTGTTCCCGAGCGCCAAGGAGTACCTGGCCAACCTCAACAACTCGGCGAATGTCGGCCTGCTCGACCCGATCATGCCAGGTGCGCAGGACTATTTCTTGAGCATCGACCGCATGTGCACCGCAGTGTGGGCTGGTGCGGATCCGAAAGCATCGCTGGAAACGGCGGCCGCCGAGTGGAACGAGACGACCGATCGGCTCGGGATGGAGTCGCAAAAGGCATTCTACACCGAGTTCCTGAAACTGCCCGGCGCCACCGCTGACAACACAGTGGAGAAGCTTGGCATGGCAGTCACCCTCTGAGACTCGCCTGGAGGGGAGCCGGGTTTCTAGCACCAGACCGGTGTTGCGGGCGCTTCGCTCGCAACACCCTGGCTCAACCGCGTGGCGATCTTTGGAATAAATCGATGCCGCACACCACCACGATCAGTCGCATGACGACCACCGGCGCCCCGCCTCGGCTTTCGACCCTCGCACAGTGGGCGGACCGCCACTTCAAATGGCTTCTGGTCGCGCCCGCGGTGCTGTTGATACTGGCGCTGTCGATCTATCCGCTGCTGTTCTCACTGGTCGTGTCCTTCATCAACTACGACTTCCAAGTGCCAGGCCACGCCTTTGTCGGCTTGAAAAACTTCGAGCGGGTGGTGTTCGATCCCGTGGCACGGTGGTCGCTCTTGCTGACGGCCTGCCTGTCGAGCATCAGCGTCGCCATCGAATTCGTGCTGGGCCTTCTGGTGGCGCTCACCATGGTGCGCAGCTTTCCGGGGCGCGGTGTCGTCATGTCGATCCTGATCGTGCCGCTTTTCATCAGCCCGGTGATAGTCGGCCAAGCGTGGACGCTGCTGCTTCAGCGGCCTTTCGGGCCAACCAACTACATCCTGACGCAACTGTTGGGGCAGGAGGTGACGATCGGCTGGATGACCGAGCGCCCATGGCTTTATGTCTCGCTGATCATCGCTGATGTCTGGCAGTGGACTCCGTTCATGTTTGTCGTCCTGCTCGCCGGGCTTACCGCAATCCCTCCGAACCTCTACGAGGCGGCGGAACTCGACGGCGTCAATGCCTGGCAGGCCTTCTGGGCGATCACGCTGCCGCATCTCGGGTCTATGATGCTGCTGGCGTTGACCTTCCGCCTGCTTGACGCCATCCGAATGTTCGATACCATTTTTATCATGACCGGCGGCGGCCCGGGTACGCAAACCTACACGGCTTCCTACTATCTCTACACGGTCGGCTTCACCCAGTTTCATCTGTCGCAGGCGACGGCCGGAAGCTGGCTATTCCTGATTTTCACCGCGCTGGTAGTGACGCTGCTGGTGCGGCGGCTCTTGAAGGTGGAGCCGGTCTGATGGCCGCCGTCGCGCCCGCCCGCCGCAGGAAACGCCGGTCGGTGCCGATCGGTCGCATGCTGCTGCTCGGCTTCTTCCTCGTGTTCGTGCTGTGGCCCCTCTACTGGATGTTCAACACCTCGATCAAGCCGAGCGACGACTACCTCACCGTGCCGCCCGTCTGGTTCCCTGCCGAGCCGACCCTTGTACACTACAAAGCTGCGCTGTTCGCTTATCGCGGCCTCGACGGGCTCATCAACAGTCTGATCATTTCGCTGTCGGCCACCGTGCTTTCAGCGTTGTTGGGCACGCTGATGGCTTATAGTCTGGCGCGCTACAACACGGGCGGCCAGCACCTGTCTTTCTGGGTGCTGTCACAGCGCTTCCTGCCACCAATCGGCATCGTCCTGCCGGTATTCCTTATCTATCGTGGCGTCGGGCTGTACGACACCCATATTGGTCTGATCATCGCCTACACGGTCTTCACGCTGCCGGTGTCGGTGTGGATGATGTTCGCGTATTTCCGCGGCATGCCGAAGTCGATGGAGGAGGCGGCCCTGGTCGATGGCTGCACGCGTTGGGAGGCGTTCTGGCGCGTTGCCGTGCCGCTTGCCGCCCCGGGCATCGTCGCGGCGGCCGTCTTCGCTTTCATCGCTTGCTGGACGGAGTTCTTCTTCGCGCTCATTTTGACCAGTCGAACTGCGTTCACGCTGCCAACCGTATTCCGCTCCTTCATCGGCTTCCAGGGCGCGCAATATGGTGAAGCGGCGGCCCTGGCCATTGTTTCCCTCGTGCCATCCATCGCTCTGGGAGTCCTTGCTCAACGACATCTCGTGCGCGGGCTGACGCTCGGCGCCGTTCGCGGATAGAAAGAGGCAGGCATGGCTGAAGTCAGGATCACCGGCTTGCACAAGCGCTACGGCGCCTTCCATGCGGTGCGCGGCATTGACCTCCACATTCGCGACGGTGAGTTCACCGTTCTGGTCGGCCCGTCCGGATGCGGCAAGAGTACCCTTTTGAGGACGATTGCAGGACTGGAGGAGAGTTCGCAAGGCACGATCGAGATTGGCGGCGAGGTGGTCAATGACTTGCGGCCGCGCGATCGTGACGTGGCGATGGTGTTTCAAGACTATGCGCTCTATCCACATATGAGCGTGGCGAAGAACATCGGCTTCGGTCTCAAGGCGCGCAAGATGCCGAAGCCCGAGGTAGAGGCGCGCGTTGCCGAGGCTGCGCGTATGCTCGGCATCATCCCCTTGCTCGGGCGATTTCCACGCCAGTTATCCGGTGGGCAGCGTCAGCGCGTCGCCATCGGCCGCGCCATAGTCCGCAACCCCCGCATCTTTCTGTTCGACGAGCCGCTGTCCAATCTGGATGCCCAGCTTCGCGACGAAATGCGCGGCGAGATCAAGCGCCTTCACCAGGACATCGCCACGACGATGATCTACGTCACCCATGACCAGATCGAGGCGATGACACTGGCTGACCGCATCGTGCTGATGCGCGACGGGTTGATCGAGCAGCAGGGCGCGCCACTCGAACTGTTCGAGCGCCCCGCCTCGATCTTCGTCGCGGGCTTTCTCGGTTCCCCACGCATGAGCTTCCTGCCGGGCACGCTGGCTTTGGACGGGAGCGCCGCCGCCATCCGACTGGCCGATGGTCTGCTGCCGATCGCCCCCGGGCGGACTCTAAATGGCGCTATAGATGGGCAGTCGGTGCTGCTCGGGCTGCGCCCGGAACATCTGACACGCGCACACGCTGCTACCCCCGAGCCGGGCACGCTGCGCTATGATGCAACCATCGACCTGCTGCAGCCGACTGGCTCGCGCAGCTATGCGACCTTCCGCCTTGCCGGCGCGCCAGTGGTGGCGGAGCTTCAGGCGCACGACGTCAGCCGTCCCGGCGAGAGACTGCCGATCGACATCAACATGAACCGGGCGTCGATTTTTGACGCTGCGACGGAGCAAGCAATTTGACCTTGGCAGCATCTCGAGCCATCCGCTTGTGTGGAACCGAACAGGTCGAGCCACCCTTGCGCACACTTCGCGCGGGACCGTTGTCGGTCGACTTCGACAATGGGGCGTTACGCTACATCCGCCTTGACGGAATTGAGATTCTGCGCGGAATCTCGTTCCTTGTGCGGGACGAAAATTGGGGAACCGCTACAGCCGTTCTCGATGATCTCCACATCGATGAAAGGCTGGATGTGTTCAGCGTCGCATACCGTGCAACATGTTCCGCAACATCCGGTCGCCTGGTTTATCAGGTACGGATCTCGGGCAGTAGTGATGGTGCGCTGGCTTTTGCGGCCGAGGCAGAGCCCGAGACTGACCTTTTGACGAATCGGACCGGCTTCATCGTCCTTCATCCGATCGAAGCCTTGGCGGGCAAGCCGGTAAAGGTGCTGCATGAGGATGGTCATGATGAGCTATCGCTCTTTCCGGACCACATCGACCCTAAATGTCCGTTCACCGATATCCGGGCGTTGTCGCATGAGATCGCGCCTGGGATCTGGGCCACATGCACCATGGACGGTGATGCCTTCGAGATGGAGGATCAACGCAATTGGTCTGACGCTTCCTATAAAACCTATGTCCGCCCTCTGCGTCGCCCGTGGCCTTACCGACTGCCCAAGGGCCAGAAATTCACCCAGGTCGTCCGGCTTCACGTGTCAGGAACGCTTCGTGCCGGGGCGTCTGAAAACCGCAATCCACTCATCAACCTGACGATCGGCAGACCCGTCGGCCAAGTGCCTCGCGTTGGCGTCGGCGTTGCTGGCGACGAGGCAAGGCACGCGCTTGAATCCCCCGAGCTTCTACGACGAATGGCTCCGCAGTGGATGGTCTGCCAAGTCGATCTCCGATTCGGACACGGCCAAGATGAACTCGAAAGCTACGCCGCGCTTGCACGACTGACCGGCGCAGGCGTGGTCCTCGAGATCATCACCAAGGGCACGCTCGACCCATTCGGCGAATTGGCGCCCGTCGCTGATGCGGTCCATACAATCGGCCTCAAACTGGAAGCTGTCTCCGTCTTTCCGGCGCAGGACATGAAATCCGTTCAGCCGGGAGCACCGCGGCCGGTCATGCCCAGCTTCCACGAATGCTACTCCGCCGCTCGCCGGGCTTTCCCGGGGATCGGGCTGGGCGGAGGCATGGCCGCTTACTTCACCGAACTCAATCGCAAGCGTCCGCCAGCCGAAGCGCTCGACTACGTGACCTTCACCACCTGTCCAAGCGTGCACGCGGCGGATGATATTTCGGTGATGGAAACGCTTCAGGCTATCCCTCATCAGATACGCTCGGCACATGCTTTCACGGGCGACCGCGTGCCGCTGCGCATAGGTCCCAGTCAGCTCGGCTGCCGCGAGAACCCCTACGGAAAGGGCACCGCGCCGAACAAAGCGAACGCCCGCATATGTCTGAGCCGCATCGATCCGCGGCAGCGCGGGCTGTTCAATGCGGCATGGACGCTCGGCTATTTCGCGGCCTGCGCTCGCGAAGGGGTCGAGGCCGTCGCGGTAGGGGACTTCACCGGCCCCTTTGGCCATATCCACAGGAAGGCTGATTTCGTCCAGCCATGGTATGACCAGCAGGACGGCCGAACGGTCTATCCCGCTTTCCATGTCATGGCGGGTCTCTCAAGGCTCGGCGGAGCCACCCTGCTGTCCGTAGGAACTTCCGGCGCTGACGCCATTGCGACGATCGCAGCTGAAAAAGATTGGCGCGTGACACTGTGGGTCGCCAACCTCACCTCCAAGGCGCAATCTGTGAAACTTCCGGATGCGCCGAGCAGTGCCCGTATAGCTCTTCTTGGCGCCGAGCAGTTCGAACGGGCGGCAACCGATCCCAACTTCATGGAAAGTACCGCAAGACCGCTGGATGACCAATTCATCTCGCTTGACGCTTACGCCGTCGCGCGAGTTGATCTCGACCTACCATTTTCGACCTAGAGCCCGATGTGCGCTGAGGTTGAGAGTTGAGCCCAGCGTCATGCGCAGCCGCATCAATCGCTCTGGCCCGAAGCGGGTGACACAGATCGTCAGGCGTCACTGGCCAGGGGAGTGTCGACGCACCTTGTCCCAGGCCGCCAAGATTCGCTGCTTGCATCCGCGTGCGGCATCGTCGACCGTCGGGAATCACATAGACGCATTTTCATGCGGTCGCCCGCCTTGATCCGCCGTCGAGGAGTTCCTGAAGGTCCTCTTTTGGCACCGGTCTTGAAAGCAAAAAGCCTTGTAGCTGGTCGCAGCCGAGCTTGCGCAGATAATTGCACTGGCTCTCGGTCTCGACCCCTTCCGCTGTGGTGCTGAGGCCAGTCGCGCGAGCCAGGTCGATAATCGCCTGAACGATGGCCTCGTCACCGTTCGAGCCGCCAAAGCCCTGCACGAAGCTTCGGTCGATCTTGATCCTGTCCACTTCCAGGCTCTGCAGTCGGCCCAATGAGGAAAATCCCGTACCGAAATCGTCAAGCGCAAAGCGCACCCCGACACTGCGCAACGCTGCCATGTTCTGCTGGCATTCGGTGGGGCGCTGGGAGAGCGTGCTTTCCGTAACCTCCAGCTCGAGCCGCCGTGGATCCATTTGCGTTTCCAACAAGATGCTCGTCACTTTCATGGCAAAGCTCGGATTGTTCAGCTGCAACCCCGATACGTTCACTGCCAGGGTCTCGATCGGCCAATGCACCGCGTCAAGGCAGGCCTGGCGCAGAACCAGCTCGCCTAGAACTTCGATGAGCCCCGTTTCCTCTGCCAATGGTACGAACAAGTCAGGGGCGACCCAACCGCGCTCTGCGTCCGACCAGCGCGCGAGGGCTTCGACGCCCGTCATCCTGTTGGTGTCGGCGGTGTAAAGCGGCTGATAATGCACCCGGATGTGGCCGGGCGTTTGCAGCGCCTTGCGCAGGTCCTGTTCGAGACCCTTACGCTTTGCCAGCGTCTGGTCCATCTCGGGTTCAAACAGAGCATAGCCGCTGCGACCGCCGGCTTTGGCGTGATACAGGGCGAGGTCGGCTTTCCGCACCAACTCGACCTGGTCCACCCCGTCCCTGGGAGCAAGAGCTACGCCGACGCTCACCCCGACAAAAACCTGAACTCCGGCGACCTCGAACGGCCGGCGCGCGGACTCGATCAAGTGCTCGCACAATGTTTTGACCTCATTCTCGCCTGCGACCGCGCGCTGGATGATAATGAATTCGTCACCGCCCAGGCGCGCCACCGTGTCAACCTCCACGGTCAGCCGCCTCAGCCGGTCTGCGAACTCCCTGAGCAACTCGTCGCCGGCAGGGTGGCCAAAGCTGTCATTGACCTGCTTGAACCGGTCGAGGTCAAGATAGAGGATCGCGAGCTGCTCGCCCGTCGCGGGCAGCAGTGTCAGCGCATCAGCCAAACGACTGTTGAAATGGCCGCGACTGTGCAGCCCTGTAAGCAGGTCGTAGTGGGCCAGGTGATAGATGTGATTCTCGGTCTCAATCAGCCTCAAAGTCCGCCGGCGCAAAGCGGCCAGAGCTACAATAATTCCGCCAAGTACCAGTCCGAACACCACCACGAGTGTTGGCACCAGTTGAAAAAGGACAAACGCCCCGGGCCGATATGGCTGCCACACAAAGAAGCCGACAGTCGAACCAGAGCGACCGACAAGGGGATAGGACGCCTCTTCAGAGCTAAGCATGTTTGACCAGGAGAAGTGTGCGTCGTCGAGGAGATAGTCTTGGCGCAAGGAGGCAAGCAGACTGCCGTCCAGATAGCGAACGGCAACGTGTAGGAATTCCTGACCTGGTACTTGTGCAATGTGGCCGCTGTCGGAAACGACTGGCTTGATGCTGACAATGGCAGGATGGCCGGAGATGACGACCATGTCGGAAGCACCTATCGTGAGCACCTGCTCGGTGACGCCGTCGGTGTCCCCCTGTTTCAGCCTCGCCCTGAGGTTCTCCACGAGAGGCGCAGTGGTCGGGCGTATGGATTGATAGCTCGCCGGCTCCACCGCCGATCCATCGGCGAATGCGTAGACTGGCGCGTCCTTCGGATCGAGAATGTAGACCTCATCGTGGCCGAAATACGTGTGCATCCAGGTGCCGAGATTGGTGTCGACCCATTTGGCATCCTGGCTCCGCAGGGCGCTGACCGCGTCGTCCCAGACGGTGACGCTCTCCTGATCGTGGGCTATTCCGCTCTCCAGCTTGGATATGATCAAGGCGACCAAGCTTTTCTGCCGCGACACGGCAACACCATCGGACTGGGTCGCCGACCACAGCAAAAGGCCTGTGGTGAGGGTCGCAACAAGCAGCGTCACGACAATGATGGGCAAAGCCGTTCGCTTGAAAAAAAGGCGACGTGTTGGTTCGCCGAAATGCCGGAGCAGCGTCATGAGGCTGCTTTACGCTAAGAAAACTGCTGGACCGTTAAAGGCGCGGCATCAGGCAAGCTGCACGTTTGAAAAGGCCAGTTCGATAACCCGGCGTTGAACTGCCAAGGAACAAATTCGCCGCGCGCGCGTTCGAGAGCGGCCTTTGCGGGGACTGAACACGAATGCTACTCGCTTTGGGGAACGCGCTCTCGACGACGGTTATGGCCGGCAGAAGTGGGGGTGCGGAAATTTTCGGCGTGGTCGATCTCAGCACTAAAGCCGAGGTAAGGATCAACGCGATGAATTTGGGAATGGCAATTCAGTTCGTGGCCAATGCCTCGGTGCTCGGTTACGATGTCCGTTCGGCGATGGTCTTCTACGGCGAACCGGGAACGCCAAGCCTCAGGGCAAATGACTGCGATCGATTGTGGACGCAATTTGGTGCCGCGCTCCTTCGCCCATAACGCCGGACGCTTTTGGCTATCTTCAGCTGTCTGGAGCTAACAGCCCATGCCGCGCCACCGGACCGTCGGATCATGAGATCTGAGAGACCTGACGAGAAATTTGCTTTCGGTCACTTCACCGGCACGCAGAGCCGGTCGGGCACTTTGGGGACAAGGGTGGCGGTGGGTTTGCCGATGCAAGTGCAGTGTGCTCGAGCCAATTCGCGACTGGGCGCCGGTTGAACCGCTCGGCCTGCCTGCCTTACCGCGCGAGGCATGACCTTACCCCACGGCCAACCATTTGCGCGATTGGGCAAACGCCGTGAAGGCCTTGGCGTCCATTGGGCGGCCAAAAACATAGCCCTGCAGAATATCGCAACCAAGCTCCTTCAGGATGCGCGCGTGATCATTCGTCTCGACACCCTCGGCAATGACTTCGATGCCGAGCGATTTGCCGATCTCAATGATCGACGAGACCAGCTGACGCTGCGGGATCGACTGGGTGACGGGCGTGATCAGTTGGCGGTCGATCTTGAGCCGGCGCGGCTGCAGCTTGAGCAGGGACACGATCGAGGCATGGCCGGTGCCGAAGTCATCGATTTCGATGTCGATGCCGAGTTCCTTAATGTGCTCCAGGTTCCAGGTGACCAGGTCGTCATTCTCATCGAGGAAGATGGACTCAACCAGCTCAAACGACACCGTGCCCTTCCTGATGGCAAGCTTGCGCAAGCCATCGATCAGATCCTTGTCCTCCAACCGCTTGGCGGAGACATTGACCGAGACGTGCGGGATCTTGAGACCGCTGTTCGACCATTGGTCGAAACTCTCAAGCGCCTGTTCCAGGACAGCGCGATCGATGATTGCCACGACGTTGAGTTCTTCGGCCACTTTGAGATAGCTTTGTGGGGCTAGGATGCCGCGTTCGGGATGCTTCCAACGCGACAACGCCTCGACCCCGACGATCTCAAGTGTCCTGGCGTCGAACTGCGGCTGATAGTATGTTGTGAATTCGGCGCGCTCCAACCCGCCCAGGATTTCGTCGGCAATTTGCTTGGTCCGCACGATCTCGCTTTGCAGCTCTTCGTCAAAGAATTCGTGTCGGTTGCGACCGCTTCCTTTCGCCCGGTAAAGAGCGAGGTCGGCGTTGACGAGCAGTTGCTTGGCGTCGGTTCCGGCGGCAATTCCGATGCTCACCCCGAAACGGCACGGGTTGCCCTGAAAATCGACCGGTCGGCGCATCTGCGTGATGATGCGGTCGCCGAGCGCGGAAAGTTGCTTGTCATCACGTCCATGGCTCACCACGACGAACTCGTCACCGCCGATGCGTGCAACAAAATCACCGGGACCCGTGTTGACCTTGATGACCTTGGAGGCGTGCACCAGCATGGCGTCACCGGCTGCGTGGCCGAGTGTATCGTTGATCTGCTTGAAGCGGTCGAGGTCCAGATGCAGCAGCGCTGTGCGGGTCCCCGTTACGCTTTTTTCGGCAAGCAACTCATCGAGATAGCGGCGGTTGGGCAGGCCGGTCAGCGGGTCGTGCAGCGCAACATGCTCTACATGCGCCTTTGCGACTTTGAGTTCGGCATTTTTCGATTCCGACAGCTGGCGCTCTCGAATGAGCGTCTCATTGAGCAGCACGTCGCTGGTGACGTCCCACTCGGCGCCGATCATCTTCGGCGTGCCGCCGATGTCCTGGAAGAAGGCTGCGCGCGTGCGCACGTGGCGCGTGGTACCGTCCGCTAGCAGGACTCGGTATTGCGAAGAATACGGTCCCTCCCTCTCGGCGGCCGCGTCGAACTCCTGGCGCGCCCTGTCGAAATCTTCGGGATGAATGGCCATCGCCCAGTCTTCATAACCGCGCGGTTTGCCATCGGCTGGCTTGCCGTAGATCTGGTGGACGCGGTCGTCCCATAGCAGTTCTTTTGTGGCCAGGTCGTGCTCCCACACGCCAATTCCAGAAGCTTCCAGGGCCAACTCAAGGCGGCCAGACAGACGTCTGAGCTCGGCATAGTTTTTCTGTCGTTCGCCGAACAGTCGCCCGGCCACCAGGATCGGCAGCACCACCAGCGCGCCGGCAAAGGCTATGAGCCCCCGCAACATCCACGCATTGTTCGGAATGGCCGGCCAGCCTCCCTTCGGTATAGCCGAAATCAGCCAGGAGCCCGAAGGCAGTTGCACATCGGCCGACACCGGCTTGCCGGCGAGGACGTTGTCTCCCCCGAAGAATTTTTTGCCGCCACCGCCAAGCGCGTCGGTCCCCGTCAGGGCGACATCAATATCAATCCCGGGGTCATTCAAGCCGCTCGCCGCGTAAAGCTGATCGACATCGATGACAGCGGAGAGGATGCCCCAGAATCGGCTGCCGCCGCCCGCCGTCGGCACAAAGACGGGAATGCGCCCGACAAAGCCCCGCCCTCCCTGGGCCAGGTTGACGGGGCCTGCCAACACAAGAACGCCGAGGTCTCGCGCGCGAAGCGCCGCCGTCCGTTGCGCCTCGCTCTTGCGGTAATCGAGCCCGATCGCCTTCTGGTTGCCTTCCATCGGGTACATCAGCGAGATGACGAGATCGGGCGCACCGGCGATGTTGCGCAGTTGCGATCTCTGTCGGAACAGGTTGCTTGCCAGGGACGCAAATCTCTGCTGTCCCATGTACGGCTCTGTAACTATGGCCGAGACGAGGCCCTGAACAAGCTGGAGATTACCGTTTACATTGCCTTCGAGCTTGGCCCTTATGATGTTGACCTTGGCCTGGACTTCGGCGCGCGCGAGTTGATCGGACACTTTCGTGTTCTGCAAGTCCGCAAGGACCGCGCAGATCACAAGCACGGCCAACGCAATGGCCGCCGGCAAGTTGGCGGTCGAAAAAACCGCCTTTCTTGCACCATCAAAGTCAAAATCCGTTCTGCCCGACCGGCTCAATTGCGTTTCCTTGACAAAAAGCCCATCGGCCAACGTAGGATGAACTGTTTAAATTTGGACTTCCAATCTGCATAAAAGCTTCTGGTCTGTGCCACCAAGTTTCGAAAGGCTGCGCTTGGGCGCTGCGCGTAGTACCGTTGGGCCTGTGCCGGCCAGTCCTGCTGCGCCGAACAGCAGGGTCGTCCTGCTCGGGCGGAAGAAGGGTAGGGAAAGCGAGACGGACAGCCTGGGAGAGGGGAGGGGCGAGATCGACATCAGGAAGATGGATTAGCCTACTACATGCTGTCATCGCTGGTTCGCACCGGGTCATCCGTCCATCTTCTGCTATGATCCCGACGCCGTGACGTTCGTCACGGCTCTTACCCACAACCCTGACGCATCCTGGCCAGTGAGCTCTAAATTGGCCGCGCTTAACGATCCGCCTCGAACCAACTTGTCGTGCTGCCGCAAGGGTGCGTTACTCTGATCCATTCGCCGATGTCAGGCTCTTCGGCGTACGGGATGGTTACTGGTCCCCACGTCTTCGCAGCTTCAACAACATTTTCGGCCTGAACCTCGGCACGTTCCACAGCTTTGCCGTCGCGTATCAGCTCGACGGTGAAACTCTGCATAGATCGCACTCCTGTCGCGCAACCATATCCCAACCTCTACCCGAAAGGAAAAATCTGTTTTTTCGAAAGGAAATAGCTTCCCAAGGTCCTCGCGGCACAAAGCAGCTATTCGCAACAAAAGGGGCCCAGGTGGCCCAACGATGAAACGCATTTTGCTTTTCTTGTGCGGCGAAAGCATGATGGAGCGGGTGGCTAACAGCCGATAAATTTTGCCAACACATTGATTTCAAACCATAATTTCATGTTCCATAATGTATGTTATGCGACTTCTGGATGTAGCAGTTATATAGAGATGCGACACTTGAGTGAAAAGGGCTTGGCCTCATAGAGCGGGTGCGCGTCGACCCATTCGAAGTACTCGCAACATGCCGTCCACAGCTTCTCTGGATCGATGATGATCGGGCTGCGGCCGTGTGAGCTACGGGCCTTCCAAAATTGGTTTCCTGCGGGTGCGGGCATTTGCGAAAATTTCGACGCTTTTACAAAGTTAACCAGCGGCCGGATTCGTACGGTTTTGTGACTTGCTGGATTGCCGATCACATGGTTTTTTTCGCACATCGTTGTGTGGGAGTGCGGGAGTGGGCGACGATCAGAAGGACGGTGTTCGGGTAGAACACATAGACGGCCAATGGGCGGTGCAGATCATCGAGGATGGCCTGACCACCCAACAGCTTTTCGACAACGAGGAATTTGCGAGGAGTTTCGCAGCCGGTCAAATCATCCGGCTCAACCTTAACCGGTCCGGCCAAAGCCAAAGCGGCCATGAGGTGGATGGCCCGCGAAACCATTCGTAAACCATGCCAACACGGTAAATATTTTATGTCGAACCGATCCGGTTGCAGGAGGTTTTGGGCGGGTCTGCAACAAAGAGGCCCAGCCAATCCCTGCACCGCTTACCCATCTCGCCCGCCCTGTTGATCTCCTTCGGGATTGCCTGCGGAATTTGCGTCTGGGCGACATCGGATAAGCCAGTGAGCTTCTTTCAAGCCCAGGCGTCCCCGCAGCTGGAAATGCGCGGGACAGTCGGTAACCTTCAATAGATGGACGATCGTCGATGCTACCGGCGGGCCGGTGCTGTCGTGGACGATCCGCTACCGGCTGCGCACGTCGTTCTCGCGCACGGGCAAGACCGCCACCTCTCGAATTGCGGCGCCACGGGGGATCGCGAATAGCGGGCCGGCAGCCGAGGGCGACGAGGTTCTACACGATCAGAACCTACTCGAAGGAATAAGTGAAACCTTCCTTGGAGGCGCCGACGGTGACTTTGGTCATCTTTTCGCCCTCGAGCGACCGGTTAAGCACGCCGCGGCTCAGTTCCGGCAGCAGCGTGTTGGTCAGGATGGCATCGATCATCCGCCCGCCGGATTCGATCTCGGTGCAGCGGGCCTTGACCAGATCCATGACACCGTCGCCGATCACCAGTTCCGCATCGTTGGTTGCCCGCAACCGGCGAGCGATCTTGGCGAACTGGTGGCCAGTGATCGCTTCGATCATCGAATCAGAGAGCGGATAGTAAGGAATGGTCACCACCCGGCCAAGGAAGGCAGCCGGGAAGACCTTCAGCAATGGGCTGCGCAAGGCGGTATCCAGATCGTCGAGCCCGGTCCGCAGCGTGCCATTCCTTGTGCGGTCCATGATAACTTCGGAGCCGACATTCGAGGTGAGCAGGATCAGGGTGTTCTTGAAATCGATCCGGCGGCCCTCGCTGTCGTCCATCATGCCCTTGTCGAAGACCTGGAAGAAGATTTCGTGGACGTCGGGATGCGCCTTCTCGACCTCGTCGAGCAGGATCACCGAATAGGGTTTTCTGCGCACCGCTTCGGTCAGGATGCCGCCCTTGCCGTAGCCGACATAGCCGGGCGGTGCGCCCTTCAGTGTCGAGACGGTGTGCGCCTCCTGGAACTCGGACATGTTGATGGAGATCAGGTTCTGCTCGCCACCGTAAAGCGTTTCGGCCAGCGCCAATGCCGTTTCGGTCTTGCCGACGCCCGAGGGGCCGCAAAGCAGGAAGACCCCGACCGGCTTTTCAGGCGCGCCAAGCCCGGCGCGGCTGGTCTGCACGCGTTTGGCGATCATCTCCATGGCGTGATCCTGGCCGACGACCCGTTCCGAAAGCGTGGCGGCGAGCTTGAGCGCCTTTTCGGTCTGGCTGGACAGCATCCGTCCGGTCGGGATCCCGGTCCAGTCCTGGACCACGGCGGCCACTGCATTGCGGTCAACCGAGGGCAGAATCAGCGGTGTCTCGCCTTGTGCCGCTGCCAATTCGGCCATCAGTGCGCGCAATCGGGCGAGATCGGCGGCAGGATCGGCAGCGGCCTGTGTCTCCGCGTCCGTCTGGGCGGCCTTGGGCGGCTCAGTCTCTGACGACTCCGCTACCTTGGTCTTTTCTGCGTTCGCCGCTGCCGGTTCGGCATCGGCCCCAACGGTGGCCGCATCGAGCGCCACACCCTCGCCGCGCAGCCTGGCGCGCAGTTCGAGTATCTCGGCGACGAGCACCTTTTCACGATCCCAACGCTGCTGCGCCGCAGCCAGGGTGATCTCGCTTTCGGCAAGCCCGGTGTCGACGCGCGCCTGCCGTTCAGCCACCTCGATGCCGATCGCGGCCTCGCGCCCGATGATGCCGCGCTCGACCTCCAGAGCCTGGCGGCGGCGCATGATGTCCTCGACCTCGGCTGGCGTAGCATGCTGCGATATGGCGACACGGGCGCAGGCGGTGTCGAGGAGGCTCACCGCCTTGTCAGGCAGTTGCCGTGCCGGGATGTAGCGATGCGACAGGCCGACTGCTGCCTCGATCGCCTCGTCGAGTATCTGCACCTTGTGGTGTTGCTCCAGAACCCCTGCCACCCCGCGCAACATCAGAACGGCCACCGCCTCCGACGGCTCGTCGATCTTGACCACCTGGAAACGGCGGGTCAGCGCCGGGTCTTTCTCGATGTGCTGCTTATATTCGGCCCAGGTCGTTGCGGCGATGGTGCGAAGTTCGCCCCGTGCCAGCGCCGGCTTCAAGAGATTGGCGGCATCACCGGTTCCGGCAGCACCGCCGGCGCCAATCAAGGTGTGGGCCTCGTCGATGAACAGGATGACCGGCGTTTCGGACGATTGAACCTCGTCGATCACAGCCTTCAGCCGTTTTTCGAATTCGCCCTTCACGCTGGCGCCCGCCTGCATCAATCCGACATCGAGCATGCGCACGCTGACGCCTTGCAGCGTGGGCGGCACATCGCCCTGAGCGATACGCAAGGCAAAGCCCTCAACGACCGCCGTCTTGCCGACCCCGGCCTCGCCGGTCAGGATCGGGTTGTTTTGCCGACGCCGCATCAGGATGTCGACTATCTGCCGGATCTCCGGATCGCGGCCGACGACCGGATCGATCTTGCCCTCGCGGGCGCGTTGGGTCAGATCGGTGGCGAATTTCGCCAAGGCCGAATCACCGCCCATGGTCCGCTTCGGCGTTTCAGCCGCGGGAACCGCGATGGCTGCGCCGCCTTCGAGCGAACCTTCCACGACATCGGCGAACCGCGCGACAACCGCATCGGCGTCGATCTTGTCGAACTCGCCGCTGATCTTCGACAGCAGGCCTTCCAGAACCGGGGTTTTCAGGCAGGAAAGCAGAATATGGGCGCTGCGGACTTCCTCGACGCCGAACTCCAGCGTCGCGAGGTTCCAGGCTTCCTGGATTGCATGGAAGATATGATCGGAGAATTCCTCGATCGAGGTTGCGCCATAGGGCAACTTGTCGACGGCACGGGTCATATCTGCCGTGAGCCGGCTGGCATCCAGTCCCGCATCGGCGATTATCATTTGCACATCGGAGCGGTCGGAAAGCACCAGCTGCTCGATGAAGTGAACGAGTTCGACGTAAGGATTGCCGCGCAGCTTGGCGCTATCGGCCGCGGCCTTGAAGGCGCGCACCCCGACAGGATCAAGCTTGCCGACCAGTTCCTTACGCTTGAAGCTCTGCGACGACCGGCGCTGTTCCATCGAACGTGCTCCTGCAATCTGCCAGCCGATAAACTGCCACAGATGCCGCCACTTGACAAAGTGCGTTGTGGACGAGGCCTCAATGCCTGGTTCAGCCAGCTTCCTCGTATTGTGGAAGTCTTGCACCACCGGCTGCAAACAACAGCGGAATTGCGCGCCCTGCGCGATGCATTTCTCATACGGATTGACAATTGCGCCACGGAGTTCGGTACTCATGGCGGTGTTCAGCTTCTGTTAATTTTGGAGCACTCGTTGAATTGTGGTAAAGTGCACCGGTGTGATAACGTAAGGTCACATAAGGTTTGAGGGCCTTCGCTGGGGGTTGGTGTGATTGATCTCGCACTCTGGCTTTCTTCGCTAGACGGTGAGAATCCGTCCGGGGAAGATTTGCGCAACGACCCGGCTTTCCATGAGTTGGAGCGCCTGACCGAAGCCCAACTCAAGGTCGTCCACGACGGCAACAATAAGGCCGGCTCGCAAAGCACGATTCCAGTCGACTGGCCCGCTGTGCTCGCAAAGGCGGAGGAATTGCGCGCGCATGGCAGGGACTTGCGCCTGCTTGTCATCGTCACGCGCGCGCTGGCCAATGAAGACGGGCTGGCCGGATTGGCGCAAGGTCTGACGCTGATCGCGCAGACCTTCGATCAGCATTGGGACACCATGCATCCGGCTATGCGGCCCAACGCTTCGCCGCGCGATGCCGCCTTGCGCCGTATCAACGCGCTGATCGACCTGCAGAATGGTCAGGACGGGTTGTTGGCGAATCTGCGGCAAATGACGTTCTTCGCGCCGCGCGCAATCGGCCCGGTTCAGGGCAAGGACCTGGAGAAGGGTGCGCTCGACGATCGCGTCATGCTCCAGGAAGCCGCCTCGGGGCTGAATGCGGCGGAAAAAGCGCAGCTGGTCAGTGCGCACGGACAACTCTTGAATCGGGTGCGTGCCGCATGTGCGGCACAGATCGATCAGGCCAATGCGGAGATGGTCCAGCTCATCGCCGACGCCCGGGCGACGATCACGGCACTGGATGCGCTCGAGACTGCGCTCAACGCTCGTCTCGAGGGCAGCGGCACTCCCGTTCCGGACTTAAAACGGTTCCTGCAGCGTTTGCTGACGACACTTGAACGGAATTCAGCGGCCGGCGCGGTGACGAATGGCGCAGCCACGCAGGCGGTGCCGACGGAACTGGCAACGCCTGCTCGAAACGGTCATGGAGCCGATGCTATGGCAAGTATGGCAAGCTATGCGGACTCGAGCACGGGACTCCCCGACCGGATCTCCTCGCGCGACGACGTGGTGAAATGCCTCGACCTGGTCGTCGCCTTCTATGACCGTACCGAACCGTCGAGCCCAATTCCGCACCTGGCTCGGCGGGTCCGTCGGATGGTGCACATGGATTTCGTTGAACTGATGGAAGATCTCGCCCCTTCGGGGCTGAAGGAGTTCAGGCTGCTGGCCGGCGTTCCCGATGCCAAGAAGACGGCTCAGAAGGATGAAAGGTAACAACACATGCCAGCCGAAAGCAAAGCCAAGGTCATCGAACGAAATCGCGCGCCGCGGGTGCAGATCGCCTACGATGTGGAAACCTACGGCAGCCCGACGACGATCGAACTGCCGTTTGTCATGGGCGTGATGGCCGACCTTGCCGGTGCTTCGCAAACCAAGGAAGCGTCAAAGTCGGTGCTGGACCGCTCCTTTGTCGAGACCGACGCGAACCGCTTCCCAAAATTCATGGAGGCGCTCGGCCCCCGCGTCAAAGCGCGGGTGAAGAACACGCTGCCGCAGGCCGAGGGCCAGGAGCGTGACGAGGAACTGGCGCTCGATCTTACATTTTCCAAGATGGGTGATTTCGCCCCCGACAAGATTGCCGAGCAAGTTCCGCAACTGGCCGAGATCCTCAAGATGCGTCGTCAACTCGAGGAATTGCTCGGCTTCATGGATGGCCGTGTCGATGCTGAAAAGCGCATCGCGCAGCTTCTGAACAACGAACCGCTTCTTGGCAAGATTGCCAGCCAGGCGCTGGCCGACGACGACAAGGTTGGGGAATGATCATGGCCGAACAGCAAAAGACCGCCTCAGTCGCCGCGGAGGCCGAAGCCATAAACCTCGATGAATTCAGCGGACTCCTCGAAAAAGATTTCAAGGTCAAGAAGGACGACAGCGAGAAGCTGCAACAGCTCGTGCGCAATCTCGCGCTCGCGGCGCAGTCCCGTTCCGACACCACGACCATCTCTTCCAATGCCATCAAATCGATCAAGTCGCTGATCGCCGGCATTGACAAGATGCTGACGACACAGGTCAACGAAATCCTGCACGCGCCGGAAGTGCGTGAGATGGAAGGCACATGGCGAGGGCTGTGGTATCTCGTCAACAACACCGAGACGGATCAGAAGCTGAAGATCCGGGTGATGAACATCTCCAAAGAGCAGCTGGCCGATACGCTTGAAGACTATGAAGGTCAGATGTGGGACCAGAGCCCGATCTTCAAGAAAGTCTACACAGACGAGTATTCGATGCTTGGCGGCGAACCAATCGGCTGCGTGATCGGCGCCTACGAGTTCTCCAATCACCCACGTGACGTCGGCCTGCTGCGCAACATCTCCGGCATCTGCGCTTCCGCGCATACGCCGTTTATCGCGGCCGCTTCGCCGCGCCTATTTCGCATGGACAGCTGGCAGGAACTGCCGAACCCGCAAGACCTGCAGCAGATCGTCTCCAACCCCGCCTATGCCTCGTGGCAGTCGTTGCGCGAGAGTGAGGACGCTCGCTACATCGGCCTGACCATGCCCCGCGTCCTGGCGCGGCTGCCCTACGGCACCGATACCGTTCCGGTGAAGGGTTTCACCTTCGAGGAAGAGGTGGAGGGCGATCACAACAAATATGTCTGGATGAACGCCGCCTTCCCGATGGGCGTCAACATCAACCGCAGTCACAAGCTTTTCGGCTGGGGCACGCAGATCCGCGGCGTCGAGAATGGTGGCACGGTGCTCAACCTGCCGGTGCATAGCTTCCCGACCGATGATGGCTCGATCGCGATGAAATGTCCCACGGAAGTCGCCATCGACGACCGGCGCGAGGCGGAACTGGCCAAGCTTGGCTTGATGCCCATCCTGCACCGGAAGAATACCGATCTCGCGGCCTTCATCGGAGCACACTCGCTGCAGGACGACGAAACGCGGGCGGGGCGGCTGGTCGACCCCGATGCACAGTCGAACGAGCGGCTGAGCGCCAACCTGCCCTACCTGTTCCCGGTCTCGCGCTTTGCGCACTACCTCAAGGCGATCGCGCGCGACAAGGTCGGCTCGTTCAAGGAGCGCGCCGACATGCAGATCTGGTTGACCGAGTGGATCAATCGATACGTGCTGGCCAACCCGGCCTTTGCCGACGACAAGGCGCGCGCCAAGCGCCCGCTTGCCGCCGCCGAGGTCCAGGTGGACAGCGTGGAGGGGCGGCCGGGCTATTATAATGCCCGCTTCTATCTGCGCCCGCATTACCAGCTGGAGGGCATCAATGCGTCGCTCCGACTGGTCTCGGAACTACCGTCCGTTAAGACTTGATCGCAGCAACGACAACCTGGTTTTTTGAAAGCGGTGGAGAAACACAATGCCGACTACGAAGATTGATGGCTTCCTGAAGGTTCCCGATATCAAAGGCCCCAGCACCCGCGACGGCCACGATGACGAGATTGAAATCCATGGCGTCGACTACAAGATGGTCGCACCTTATGATCCCAATTCGCTGTCACGCCGTGGCCGCGTCTCCATGGGGATGATCAAATTCACCAAGCACTACGACAAATCATCGCCCTATCTGAAAAAGGCTTTGTTCGAAAACAAGGCCCTTGATGAGGTGGTGTTCTCGGCCCGCCGGACCATCGATGGCGAGACCAAGGATTACCTGGTCGTTACCCTCACCGACGCCTCGATCATGGAATACGACATGTCGCAGGCCGAGGATGAGGAAGACCTGATCCAGGAAGAGGTCAGCTTCGCCTACAAGAAGATCAAATTCGTCTATGACGGCAATGATGAAGCCGAAATGGATGTCTATGTCGGCAAGTGAGGTTCGGCGACCCGGCGCGGGCATGCAGCAGACCACTGGCAGCTTGCGGGCGAAAAGCGAAGCCGTCCAGCCGTCGCTTTGGGATCGTCTCGTCAATGATCTGCCGGGCCTGACCTCGGAAATAGACGGGCTGCGCCATGTCCTGCTCGACGAGCTTGGCGCGGACCGTCTCGACACACTCGTTGCCGGCAGCACGCGTGCCATCGACGCCGATGTGGTACTGACACCGGATCAGAAACGCCGTCTGCATCGGTTGGCCGTTCAGACCCAGCACCGCGTCGAAATCGAAAGCCGTGGCGTGGTGGTATCGGCGCGCGTGCTCAGGGAAGCGGTACGGCGTGACATCGAGGCGCTCTTCAACACAGAGCGCTTCGAGGCGACGCCGCTTCTTTCCGACCTGGAAAATGAACAGGTTGCGGACAATCCCCCTTCGCTTGCCGATTTCCCGGAGGTCCGCCGCAGCGTGGTCAATTACGGCGTGCCCTCCTTCTCGGGCCGCTCGTCGCGCGACTTCGATCGCGAGGTGTTGGCACGTGAGATCCGCATGGTGCTCGCGACCTTCGAGCCCCGCCTGAAGGAAAGCGCAACAAAGGTAACGGTCACGCTTGGCGACAACACCGTCGGCCTGAAGATCGAGATAGACGCCGTTCTGATCATGACCCCGACTCCCGAACGCATGCGCCTGCGCACCACGATCAATCTCGACAACGGTTTGGCGCGGACCGAAATTGGGGAGGCCTGAGATGGATCGGGTCTTCGTCGAATATTACGAGGAGGAACTGAGCCATATCCGCGCTCTTGCAGCGGAATTCGCAGACATGCATCCGGCGGTGGCGCGCAACCTTTCCCTCGATACGGTGCCGTGTCCGGACCCATATGTCGAGCGCCTGCTCGATGGCGTAGCCTTCCTGGCCGCGCGCACCCGGCTAAAGGTCGATGCCGAGCGCTCGCGATTTTCCCGCAGTGTGCTCGACGTTCTCTATCCCGATCTGGTCACGCCGGCGCCGGCAACGGCGATGGCGGTGCTGAAACCCGGCCAGCAGGTCCAGACCATGCTGGCCGGCCACGTCGTCAAGCGCAACACACGGCTGGTTTCCAGCCTGCAGCCAGGCCTGTCAACGCGCTGCATTTTCTCAACCGCCCAGGAAATGACTCTATGGCCGATCGCGGTCACTTCGGTCAGCTTTTTTCAGGACCGCAGTGCGATGGCGATGGCCGGCATAGGACCGATCGGCGGTGTCAGCGGCGAGTCGGCGCTCCGCCTCACGCTGGCCAGGACCGGAAAAGGCAAGCTCGACGAACTGGCTCTCGACCGGCTTGACCTCTATTTTGCCGGACGCACCAAGGCGCCGCTGCTGTTCGATGCGATTTTCGGCGCCTGCACGGCCACAGCAGCGCGACCGGAAGGCAAGACCAACCCGCTGTCGCCGTTGCCGGCACCCGAGATGATCGGCATCAGCGACGACGAGGCCTTGATGCCGCGCACCCGCCCGACATTCGAAGGATACCGGTTGCTGCGCGAATACTTCATGATGCCCGAGCGCTTTCACTATGCACGGGTTTTGGGATTGCAGCCTGTCGTGCGCCAATGCGCGGCCGGACTCGAGATCATTTTCCTGTTCAAACGCACGGTTCCCGAGCTGGCCGATCTGACGCCGGCGGACTTCGAACTTTTCGCGACACCGATCATCAATCTGTTCGAACGCGAGTGCAACGTCGTCGAGGTCGATGAACGCAAGACGCGCCAGGTGTTGCATGCGGACCGGACGCGGGCGCGTGACTTCGAAATCTACCGGGTCATCCGCGTCGAGGACGCCGACACGGAAGGCAACGACGCCGAAATCCCCGAGCTCTTCAGCCTGGGTCAGAACCGCGGTAGTGGTTGGGTCTATTCGACCGAAAGGCGCCCTCGCCGCGCGATGGAGGAGGAGCGCCGCGAAGGCCTGACGCGAACGTCCTATACCGGGGATGACGTTTTCCTGGCCGTGTCCCGGCCGCTCGCAAGGCCGGCGACCCGGTCGCTGAAGCGGCTCGACGTGATGGCGCTTTGCACTAATCGTGATCTGCCGATCCTCGATGACAATCCGACGTTGACGTTAGAGGCCGGCGACCCGGTCGAAACCGTAAGGCTTCTTGGCGCCTTGCGTGCGCCGCAGCCAGCTATTCCTGCGGCACTGCCTGCTGGTGCCGACGGGGAATCGCGGGCCGATGATCTCGCCTGGCGGCTGGTGGCGCAGCTCGCGCTCAACTTTCTCAGTCTTGCCAAAGAAGGCCGTGGCATCGATCCCCTGCATGCGCTACTCGACCTTTATGCCGATCGCGGCGATCCAAGCCTTGCCCGAAATGTGCATTCGATCGTGCGTATCGACTCGCAGCCGGTCATCGAACGTCTGCAAATCGATGGACCGATGTGCTTTGGACGCGGTACCGAAGTCACGTTGCATGTTGATCAATCGGTCCTGGCCGGCCAAAGTACCTTGCTGCTTTCGGCCTTGCTGGCGCGGTTGTTTGCTCGTCACGCCGGGATAAACGGCTTCGTGCGAACTCGCACGCGGCTGCTGCAGAAGCAGGAGGATGTGCCATGGCCGATGACGCCCGGCAATCGCTACCTGATCTAGACACGCCCGGCCCGAACAGGGCCGAAGGTCTGTCCGAGACGTTCGACTTTTTCGAACTGCTGCGCCGCCTCGAACAACGGAACGGTCTGTTCGGCCATTCCGGCCGTCCCGACCGTGAGCCGGCACGGCTCGGCCAGCATGTGCGCCTAGCCTTTTCCGCACGGGACCTGGTTGTGTTCCGCGAAGCCCGCGATGCGGCACCGGCCCGGGTCACGGTGGCAAATTTTGGTCTGCTGGGACCCGAGGGTCCAATGCCGCTGCATCTGACGCGCTGGGTGCTCGACCGGCTCTCGCAACGCTGGTTCGCCGGCGCCGAGGCACAACTGACCAGCGACACGACGTTCGTCGACTTCGTCAACATTCTGCAGCACCGTATGATCGCCCTCTACTATCGGGCGTGGGCGGATGCGCACCCGGCCGTGCAGGCCGAACGCGCGGTCGGCGGGCGCGTTCGCGCCATGCTTGAAGCCATGGCCGGGATCGGACTTCCCGGCACGCAGGACCCCAATCTCGATACGGTGAAGCTTCGCCAGGCGGCTTCGCTGGCCAATCAGGTCGACGGCCCGGAACGGCTGACGCTGTTCCTGGCGGAAGCGTTCAAGGCGCCGGTACAGATCAAGGAGTTCATCTCCGCCTGGATAACAGTACCAACCGGTCTCCAGACCCGTCTTGCAAAGGCCTTTGCAGGGCTCGGCAAGGGCGCGACGATCGGCCCACGCGTTTTCAGCCGCCAAAGCAGGATCGAACTGCGTGTCGGCCCGCTGGGGTATGAGGAGTTCAAGGCGTTCCTGCCTGGCGGCGAGCGGCTCAAGCTGTTCAAGCAGGCCGTTCGCGACATGGTCGGGGAGTCGCTCGACGTCGATCTGCGCATCGTGCTTGCGCGTGAAGCCGTACCGCCGCCCCAAATCGGAGCGGTTCGGCTCGGGCGGACCGCCTGGCTTGCGCGACCCATCGAAAGGGGCGATGCTGACGACATGCGGCTGCGGACAATCGTCGGATGGCGGCCGGAAATGACGGGGGTCGCGGCATGAGCCTGCTGCTGACACTGGAGCAAGGGCCACGCACCCAGGCGGTGCGGCAGGCCCGGCTTGACGAGGGTGAGCTGGTGATCGGCCGCAGCGCGGACGCGGGTTGGCAGATCAACGATCCCGACATGTTCGTTTCAAGGGCACATTGCAAGATCTCTGGCGGGCGAGATGGATATTTCGTCACCGACACGTCGAGCAGCGGATTGTTCATAAACGACTCCGACAGCCCGCTCGGTGCCGGCAAGTCGACGCGCCTTCAAAGTGGCATGCGGCTGAGATTGGGCGACTACGTCGTCCATGTCGACCTGCAAACGCCAGCCACTCAAGCACCAGCGGCCGGCCAGCCGGTTTCGGAACGCGCGCCGCCAGCATCCCGGGCCCCGGTGAGCATCGGTCGCGATGACTTCTTTTCCGCCAAGGTCGAAGAAGAGCCGCGACGGCCACGTCCGGCCGATCTGCCGAACCCTTTCGAGCAGCCGGTTGCGGGTGCATTCGAACGTGCCAACTCCGACCAGCGCCACTCGGCCGCTTTCGATGACCCGTTCAGCCTCGATCCGGTTTCGACGCCGGTGTCGAAAAATCCCGCCCCTTATCGCGAACCGGGCGGCGCGGCGAGCCAAGCGGACCCGTTCAGCCTCGACGCGGTACCGTCCCCCGACCGCGCAGCCCAAGCCGCCCGTGACAAGCCGTCCGGAACCCATGATGACTTTGCTTTCGGACCAGCCGCCACGCTCAGTCCGGCGAACGGCGCCAGTTCGATCGAACAGCGCGAGCGCATCGCCCAGCGATCCCAATCAGCCAATCCCTGGGATTTGCCGGTGCAGCCCGCAGCTACCCCTGCTTCACCACGTGTGGGTGCTGCTCCCAAAGCCGCCCCGGCGCTGGGTGCGGCGCGGCCGGAGGAGATGGCGCTTCGCGCCGCATTCCTGCATGGCATGGGTGTCGAGGAAGCCGATTTCCCCGGACGCGACAGCATCGCGGAAATGGAGAAGTTCGGTCGCGAATACCGGATGATGATGGAAGGCCTGATGCAGCTTCTGCGCAAGCGGGCCGAGGAAAAGGGAAACGCGCGCGTCGCGCAGACCATGGTCGGGGCCTCCGAAGTCAATCCGCTCAAGTTCCTGCCGACCGTCGACGACGCCATCATAACGCTTATCGCTGAGCGCAGCCCAGGATTTCTCGGCGGTGAAGCGGCAATCACCGATGCGGTGCGCGATCTCGCGCAACATCACGTACGCGCCTGGCGAGGCATACAGACCGCCATGCGGCGGATGATCGACCGTTTTGACCCGGTAGTGATCGAGGAAGAGCTGAAATCGAATTCCGCGATCGGAACCCTTCTCTCTGGGGGGCGGGGCGCCAAGCTGTGGGAACTTTACCAGAAGCGCCATCGTGAAATCGCCGAGAGTGCTGAAAAGAGCTTCCTTGGCGAAATCGGCGCTGATTTTCGAGATGCATATGAGGAGGAGTGAGAGATGATTGATCGACGTGAATTTGTTGTTGCCTTGGGCGCGACAGGGTTGCTTGCGGCTTGCCAGAGTGGTCCGCCGAAACCATCGGTGATCACCGTCAACGTAAACGGCGGTGCTGGCATGAACCCGGGACCAGGCGGCGGCGACCGGCCGGTAACGATCCTGGTGATGCGGCTGAAAAGCACCGGCAAATTCAATTCCGCCGACTATTTCGCGCTGCAGGGGGATGCCGGCACGGCGCTGGCGGGCGATCTCATCGGATCCGACCAGATTTCCGTCGGGCCGGGAAAATCCGCATCCAAAACCATCACGGTCGAGCCGGACGCGACGGCGCTGGGCTTTGTTGCTCTGATCCGCGAGCCCGGCGGCCGGAACTGGCGGACAACTAAGTCGGTGTCGTCGGGATCGAAATTCACGATCAACGTCACGCTTGGCAGCGGCGGCATTTCCGCCTAGCGGCAAAGGGCAAGGGGAGCTCGATGCAGAGAGTAGCGGCATGAGCAATGCAAACAGGGTGCTATGGTCCGAAGGGCTTTTCCTGCGGACCCAGCATTTCCAGCAGCAGGATCGCTTTTTCGAGGCGACGGTGCGCGGCGCGTTGCAGGCCGGGCAATTGCATACGTTCGGTTTCCAACAGCTGACGCTGGACCAGGCGTTGCTGGAAGCCGGCCAGATCTCGATCCTGTCCGCGCGGGGCATCTTTCCGGATGGGACACCTTTTTCCATCCCGGACATGATGGACGCGCCGCGACCGCTGCCGGTCACCCCTGACACGGGCGCCGGACCGGTGCTGATCGCCTTGCCGCTGGAGCCTCCGGGCGGTGTCGGCTTCGATCCGGCACACGCTGCCGCCTCGGGTGCGCGATATCATGGGCGGATCGTTTCGGTGCGTGACGCCGTCCAGGGCGGTTCAGACCCTGAAGAAATCGAAATTGCCCGGCCGCAGGCGCTGCTGCTCGCACCCGGCAAGTCGGTCGGTGGCTACACGGCCTTGCCGATAGCCGACCTCAAGGGGATTCGAGCCGATGGCGGCGTCTCCCTGGACGAGACCTTCCTGCCACCGACCTTGGTTACGGGCGCCGTGGCCTGGTACCGGCAATTGCTGCTGGAAGTTGTCACCGGCCTCGACCAGATCGCCGAGGCGCATGGCAAGATGGTCATGGGCGGACCTGGGCGCAGCGTCGAAGATTTGCTGATGCTCAATCTCGCCAATGCGGCACGTCCGCGGCTGGCCCACATGCTGGCTCAGGATGTGTTCCATCCAGCCGAGCTTTACCTGGAACTTGCCGGCCTCGCCGGTTCGATGGCGACCTACGGATCGAGCGCGCGGCGGCTGGGCGAGTTGCCCGCCTACGATCACATGGCGCCTGGCCCCGCCTATTCGGCGCTGGCGGATGCGCTGCGCTCGCTCATCCTCAGCCTGCGTTACATCGAGCCGAAATCGCGTGCGCTGCCTGTCATGCGGCATTCGACCAATGTCTGGAAGATCCGTATCGACAATCCGAAGCTGCTGGTGGCTAGCCGGATCGTCATCCGGGTCGGTTCGGAGTTGTCGGAAGACGCGCTGCGCAAGATATTCGTCAATCAGGCAACCGTCGGCTCGGCCGACCAGTTCGAGGGCCTGTGGAAATCGCGCTTGCCCGGCATTCCGCTGAAACCGCTTCATTCCCAGCCGCGCGAGATTCCTTACGATGGCGATCGGTTATGTCTGGAACTGGACCAGAAAAGTGAGCACTGGGCGTCGCTGCTCGACGCTCCCGGCTTCGTCATCGGCGTTTCGGGCGTGTTGCCAAGCGAGCCGCAGGTGGACTGCTATTCGGTGAACAGGTGAGATCATGAGCCGCGATGATCCGTTCGGACTGTCGGAGGATCGCGAACGCACCCGCATTCGATTGACCGGCGCGCCGATGCCGCGGCCGATGGCGCCACCTTTGCCGAGCGCGTCGGTAAAGCGCTCCCGCACCCATCCGAACGCACTCGTCAACGCATTTGCGCCCTTGCTCGAATTCGCTCCCGAGCTTGAAAGTGCGCTGCCGCCGGACAATCCGGAAGCATTGCGTACCCGATTGCTCGAAGAACTGGTCCGGGCACGCGACACGGCTATGTCGGTCGGATCCTCAATGGAGCGCGCCGACCAGGCGGCCTGGGTGGTGGCGGCGTTGCTCGACGATCTGGCCCTGAACACGCCATGGGGCGGTGCCAGCGCCTGGCCGCGGCAGCCGCTTGTGGTCATGCTGCGCGGCGATGTCGATGCCGGCACGCAGTTCTTCACCCGTCTCGACGAACTCGAGCGCCATCCCAACCGTGATCGCGAATTGCTGGAACTGCAGTATCAATGCATGGCGCTTGGCTTTCGTGGCAAATATCGTGTGTCGGCCCGATCCGGCGACCGCTCGCTCAATGCCGTTCGCGTGGCGGCGGCACGCTTCCTACGCGATGCCGACGCCGAAGGCGCGCCACTGTCGCCAAACTGGAAAGGCGTGATCGCATCTGACGAGCCGCAGCGCTTCATCGTTCCGATCTGGGTCATGGCGCTCGGTGCGGCGGTTGCAGCCATGACAATCCATGTCGGGCTCTCGATGGCACTGAGCAGCCAGGCGGTCGAGCTCTCCGCACTTGTTCGCGCGCTGCCGCCGCCCGCGCGCGGCGACATCACCCGCACGTCGCCCAAAGTCGATGCCCCGCCGCCGGAGAAGGTGGATTTTGCGCTGTTGCCGGAATTTCAGGCCGGGGCGCCCGCCGACCTCAGATCCGCCCTCAGCGGCACCGAAAGCGTTTCGCTGGCCAAGCTGACGATCCAGGCCTCCAATCCCGAACTGTTCCAGTCGTCACGGCCACAACTGACCGAAGGCTTCGAGCCCCTGATCGGGTCGCTCGCCAAGGTGATCCTCGCCAACCAGGAGCTGATCGGAAACATCACCGTCGTCGGTCATACCGACAGCGTTCCCCTGCAAAAGACCAATCCGCTGTCGACCAACCAGCGACTGTCGGAGGCTCGCGCCCAGACGATTGCCGACATGCTGGTCCAGAACGGAGTGCCGCGGGATCGCGTCCATTCCGAGGGCCGCGCGGCCACCGATCCAGTCGCCACCGACAGCACGCGCGAGGGGCGGGCCTTGAACCGCCGCGTCGAGGTGCTTGTCGAAAAGAGGCTGTGAGATGTTCATCCTGCGCTTCCTTTGGGCTGTCCTGACATCACGCTGGCTATGGACGCTGATCGGCCTCACGCTGCTTTCCCTGGTCATCTGGGTGTTCGGTCCGATCATCAGGGTCGGTCCCTATGAACCGTTCGCCTCTGATAACGTGCGCATCGTCATCATTGCGCTGCTGGTCATCTTCTGGCTGACCTGGCTGATCGTCGCCCAGCGCCGGGCGATCCGCGCCAACCGCATGTTCGTCGCCGAGATTGCCGCGCCGGTGGTGGAAAAGCCGCTCAGACCCGGCGAAGAGAATGTCGCGGCCGTCGGTGCCAAGTTCGCCGAGGTGATGGCCGAACTGAAGCGCCGCAAGCTGGGCGGACGAAAGTTTCTGCGCGAAATGCCATGGTATGTGATCGTCGGGCCGCCGGCCACCGGCAAGACCACGGCCTTGCGGCAGTCCGGGCTGAATTTTCCGATCGACCTCACCGACGACCTGCAGGGGGTCGGCGGCACGCGCAACTGCGACTGGTTCTTTTCAGAACATGCGGTTCTGATCGACACGGCCGGCCGTTATGTCCAGCAGGAGAGCCAGCCCGATGTGGACGCGGTTGAATGGCTGGGCTTCCTCGACCTGTTGAAAAAGCACCGCGGACGCCGCGCGCTGAATGGCGTAATCGTCGCGCTTTCGATCGACGTGCTTTGGGAGGGCGATGAAGCCATCAAGGCGCACGGCCGCAAGATCCGCCGCCGGTTGGCCGAACTCAACGACCGGCTCGAAATCCGCCTTCCGGTCTATCTGATGCTGACCAAGGCCGATCTGATCAAGGGCTTCGAGGCTTTCTTCGGCGGCTTGTCCACGGCTTCGCGCGAGCAGGTATGGGGGACCACCTTCGCGCTGGAAGCGCGTGTCGATGCCAAGACCATTGAACGGGAAATTTCCGCGCTGGCGACGGAACTTGAGCGGAGGCTGGTGCCGCGGCTGGAAGATGAGGACAAACTCGCCGCCCGTGCCGAGATTTTCCGCTTTCCCGCCCAACTGGCAAGCCTGTCCGAACCGATACAGGTGCTGGTCGAGGCAATGTTCGGCGAAAGCCGGTATGAAGAGGTCGCCTGGCTGCGCGGGCTCTATCTGACATCAGCGACGCAGGAAGGAGCGCCCATCGACCGGCTGACCGCGGCGCTGTCTTCGTCCTTCGGCCTGCCGCCGCGACGGGCGCTGCCCGCACCAAGGGTCGAAAAACGCAGCTTCTTCCTGAAGAACCTGCTGACCGAAGTCATCTTCAAGGAAGCGGGCCTCGGCACGTTCGATCCGCTGGCGCAACGGCGCCGCGCCTGGATCTGGCGGGGTGCGGCAGCCGCTTGCGCGGCGGCGGCATTGTTGGCCGGCGGGTTGTTCACCTGGTCCTATTTTGACAACCGCAACGCGATAACGGCCCAGGCAGGCCAGTTCGAAGCGCTGCAGACGCCGCTGACCTCCGTCGCTGCAACGCCGGCATCGGTGGAGCAGCCCGCCATGGACGGCGCGCTCGGTGCGATGGACGCGGTCGCAACCGCCCGGACAGCACCGCCTGGCGCCGCACAGGATCTGCTGGGACCATCGGCCTCCGCGGAAATGGTGCGGGCGCAGACCGACACGTACGATCATGCCCTGCGCAATGTTCTTGAGCCGCGCATGATCGCCTTGCTCGAAGCGACGATGTGGCGGCAAATCCGCGACCCGGATTTCATGCTCGGAGCGCTGAAAACCTATCGCATGATGACGGGCCTGTCTCAGATGGATCCCGATTACGCCCAAGACTGGTGGGCGAACAGCTTGCCCGAATTCGCGGCCGCGGCACCATTTCCGACCGCCGATGCCGAAGAGCATCAGCTTGCCGCCATCCGCCGGATGACGGTCGACGAGAGCTATGTCGCGCCCGACCAGGCCCTGGTTGCCGAAGCGCTGAAAACGGTGTGCACCATTTCGTTGCCGGCGCGCGCCTACAAACAGTTGCTGGCCGATCCGGCAGTGGCCGGGCTCAAGGAGTGGGTCCCGGCGAATTTCGCCGGCCCAAACGGCGGCAAGGTGTTTGCGCGCCGTTCAGCCAAGACGCTTCGCGTCGGCATTTCCGGCGCCTTCACCTATGCCGGATTCCACGACGTCATTCTCGATCGCATCGACGATGTCGCCGCACAGGCGGCGCTCGATCGTGCCGTTTTCGCTGGCGGCTGCTCGGAGAACTCCGAAACCTCGGTTTCGGCGCTGTCCGAGGATATTCTGAAGCTCTACTATGACGACTATATCGCGCAATGGGACAGCTTCCTGCGCGACATGAGGCTCGCGCCATTGACCGATCTCATCGTCGCCAGTGAGAACCTCAAGGATCTTTCGAGCGCCGATTCCGCGCTGAAGCGCCTGCTGACGGCAGTGGTGCAAGAGACGGAGCTCACCCGTTCGGATGACGCGCCCGCCGGAGATGACAAGGCGGCAGCCAAAGGCGGCTCGAAACTGCTCGGCAAACTGGGCAAGCTTGGCAAGATAGTGAAAACAGGGGCAAAACTGTTGCCACGGGCGGGTTCGGCCAGCGAGGTGGACCTGACCGGCAATCTTGTGGCCGAGCATTTCAAACCACTCAAGAGCACCATTGCCGAGGTCGATGGCCAGCCGCCGGCACTGGATGCTGCGGTCGTCGCGCTGACCGCACTTTCCAACGTGCTGCAGACGGTCACCGCGAACCCCAATCCGCAGGATGCCATCAAGAAGCAGGGCGGCCTTGCCGAGCTGACGGGAGCGGTCGCCCGGCAGGCACAGATCCTGCCCGACCCTATCAACGCCTGGCTGGGCGGGATTGCCGGCGACACCAGCAATTTGACTCAGAAGGCGGTCACTTCGGAGCTCAACGCCATCTGGCGGGCCGATATCCTGCCTTTCTGCCAGGCGGCGCTGAACGACCGCTATCCGTTCAGCGCCGAGAGCGCGGTGGACGTCAACGTGCGGGATTTCGCAAGGCTGTTCGGACCGGCCGGGCTGATCGACGGTTTCATCAACGACCACCTGATCAACTATGTCGACATGACCAGCCAGCCGTGGAAGTGGCGCGCCGATTTCGGCCTTGATGCTTCGGCCCTGGCGGCATTCGAGCAGGCCAGGCACATCCGCGACGATCTGTTTGCGGGCGGCAGCGGACCCGTGATGAGCTTCACGCTTGAACCGAAGGACCTGTCTCCCAACGTCACGCGCGTCACGCTCAATCTCGATGGCCAGAGCCTCGTCTACTACAACAACGCAACGCGGCCGCAACCCATGACATGGCCCGGCAAGGACGGCACGGGCGTCATCTCGCTCGCCTTCCAGCCGATCGACGGATCGCCTGAAATAATGCTCAACGAAACCGGCAGCTGGGCGTGGCTGAGGATGCTCCGCAGTGGCCGCTTCGCCAGCACTTCGCTGACCGATGTCTACAGCCTGCGCCTGGGCACGAAGGGCATGTATGCCGATTTCGAACTCAAGGCCGCCAGCGTCGAAAACCCCTACAATCTGGAAATGTTCAAGAAGTTCACATGTCCACCGCAGATATGATCATCGGCTTCTTCGGTAAGATTCCGGCGACTGGAGACTTCGTCTCCGCGAACCTGCCGCGGACTTTCATCGACCGCTGGGACCGCTGGATGTCGATGGAACTGCTGGCGAGGCCGGACGAGGGTGAACTGGACTCGCGTGTCTGGCGCTTTACCGTACCCGCCGCGATTTTCTGCGACCAGCCATGTGCTGGCGTCTGGCGGATGAGCGAAGACCGCGTCGGGCGACGATACCCCTTTGCCATCGTAAGGCTTGGACCGCCGCCGGAGCCAACCGCCGGATGGTTTGACGAAATCGCCGCCTGCCTCAATGGCGCTGTAGAAGGTAACTGGTCAACCGCCAAGCTGGCAGAGACGCTGTCCTTGCTCAGAGAAACGAGCACGGGCGACGCGTCTGCCATAACCTTCTGGTGCGATGACTTCGACGTCACCGAGTTTAACTTCGCTGATATCCATGATCTCGCCGACAACGCCTTGCCGAAGCTGCGCGCCACCAAGCCCGCAATCGAGGATATCTGACGATGGGCCTTACTGTCTTCGCCGAGAGCATGGGCTTTTTTCACAAGGGCAGTGGTGGCAAGGGCATTGCGCCGGGCGATGTCTGTCTCAGCCCTCCTCCGCCGCCGGCCGGGCCTGTGCCTGTGCCCTATGTAAACATGCTGCAGGCCAGTGACCTTATCAAGGGAAGCAAGAGCGTTAAAATCGATGGCGAGCCGACCGCGCTCGAGAACGCGTCCGAGATCATGATGAGTTCCGGCGACGAAGGCGGCGTTCAGGGCGGCAACGTCGTTACGCACAAGATCAAGGGCAAGGGCTTCTTCATGCTCTGGTCCTTCTTGGTGAAAGTTGAGGGCAAGGGGGTTGGCCGCCACGGCGATCCGATGGGCCAGGCGGCAGCATCCGCGCCCGCGGGTGCATGCGACATGTCCGCCCTTGTCCGGTTCAAGCGACGAAAGGCTTTCTCAGGAAAGAAGAAGTGCTCCCGCCATTACGAGCGCGCAGGCAAGGGATATGGTCCTACTACCACGCAGACTGCCCATATCCAGGGCAAGCCGTGCTGGGTGATCGGGCCAACAGGAGCACGTTGCGGAAAACCGGGCAAGACGGCCGACCACCAGCCCCCGATCGTCATCGCATGGTACAAGGGTGGCTGCCGGAACGGAGCGGCGTTTAAGAGATGGGCAGTATCCAACGCTGCGGTTCAGCCACAATGCGCCAACCACAGTCTTAACAATGTGCAGAAAGGTATGGCCCATTTTACGCGTGGCAATCCGACCATTGCCCAGGTTCAGCAGCGCATCAAGACCTATCTGGCATAAGGATACACGCGCATGAATGCCTTCGATCGCCTGTATGGCAATTACGTTTTTGACCTGCGTGAAGCCTTGGGCGCGGCCAACGAGTGGTGGGCAAAGCTTCAGGTGAAGATTGCCGGAGAAACCTCTTCAAAAGAGGAGGCGGCTCGGATGATCGAGACCCGTTGGCCGTTCGGTCCGTCCTCGCATCCATTCGTGCTGGCGGTCTTCCGCAAATATTACCTCAGCGTGGTGGCGATCAACGAGGAAATCGAGACCCACGGCCACGCACATGGTTCTGTTGAACGGATTCCGCCGTCGGAGGACGACTGGGGTATCGACGACGAAGATGAAGACAATCGGCGATTTGAAGACGGTGTTCCAATCGCTCCCTGGCTGCTGCTCGTGGACGCCCTGCATGGCGAAGACGAGGACCTCGTCGACGCCGTTGTCTGGCTGGTCTACCAGCCGGTCGGTCTCGACGCCAGCGACCACGTCGTCTGAGAGGAGCCGAGCCATGTCCCCGATCCTTACTCCGCATCGACGCGAGCAGAACATTCGTCGCCTTCTGGAAGCGCCGGACGACCTCATGCTCTCCGGCGCACCGCTCGCCGGATCGGCCGTGCCACAGCCGGGAGCGCCGCGTTATCGCGAACTGTTCACGACGTATCTCGATGAACTGCGGCCGCACGTGGAGCGCGTCGCCTCTGATTGGCAGGAGGCGATGACCTATCAGACTGGCAGGCTCGGCAGCCCCGAGGCCGCGCGGGACTTCCTGATCCAGGAATATCCGGCTGGTCCTGCCGCCGACATGCATTTCATCGCGGTGGTGCGCAAGTTCTGGCTGGCCTGCGACGCGCTCAACCACGGGTTGGGTGCAACCGAATCCGTCGACCCGCCAAAATTCCTACTCGCATGGGTGATCGAAGCTGGCGAGAACATTTGCGTCGAAGTGCTGGCCAGCCAACCTTACTGGCCTGTCGGCCTGTCCAAAGAGAGGCGTTGGTGCTGACATGGCTGCCTTCAACGTCTGGATAGAGAACCGAACGCCGTTTGCCGTCGCCACCATGGTACAGGTCGACGCCGAGGGTCAGGAGATCATGGTGGCCATGTTCTCGGCGAGTTTCGAGGCGGCCGACGCGGGCGCCCCATTTTGGCCGGCCGCCGAACAACTTCCCGTGGCATTGAGCGACGAGCCGTTCGGCGACCCCGCAGCGTCCTCGATACGCTATGAGGCGGATATCGCGCCAGTAAAGCCAGTCGCCGAGGTCATCGTCAATGGCACCGCATACGCGCCGAACAGCAAGCCGGTTCGCGAGATGCAAGTTGGCTTGAGAATTGGCGTAATGCGCAAGACGCTTCAGGTTGCTGGCGACCGTATCTACGACGCAGGCAGCTATTCGACGCCGCACCCCTTCCGCACCATGTCGCTGGTCTATGAGCGCGCATATGGCGGCACGACCGAGGACGGACGCGTCGAAATTCGCAACCCGGTTGGTGTTGGCTTCCACCATGCTCGCTCGGCCGACCCTGCGGTGAAGACTCATGCTCCAAATATAACCTATCCGGGGGAGCCCTATCTCAGCCCTTCCGACCGGCCGAAGCCTGCGGGATTCGGTGCAATCGGGCGGGGGTGGCAGCCTCGAATCCGCTATGCTGGGACCTACGATCAAGCCTGGACTGACACCCAGTGGCCTCTTCCACCTAAGGATTTCAATCCCCAGCATTATCTTTGCACGCCGCCGGACCAGCATCTGCCGCAGATACTAGGTGGGGAGGATGTGACGCTAATCGGCCTAACGCCCGAAAGCCGCTGGGAATTCCGCCTCCCATCCGTCACCGCGCCGGTGCGGCTGATCTTCGATGATCGCATCGAGGACGCCGCGTTCCGGGCCGACACGGTAGTAATCGAGCCCGATCTCAGGCGCGTTACGCTCAAGGCCCGTCTTGCTGTATTGACGCGACGCAACGCGCCCGCGCTGCGGGAGATCGTCTTCGGCCACGTGACGCCGATGTTCCTTACCGCCGCCCGCAAGGGCAAGGAATACACAGGAATCGGAGGCGACGGAACGCTACTCAACCAGCCTGTGTGGCGGCCATGAGGCGACCGCTTTATATCACGGGCGCAGGCGCTGTCACAGCTGCTGGCCTTAACGCTGCGCAGACGCTCGCCGCCATACGTGCCGGTCTATCAGCCGTCGATGCTTGGATGACCAAGGATGGCGAAACAATCACAGTTGCCCGCGTGCCGGCGCGGTCCCGGCTACGCCAAAACGAAGGCGAGTGGCTCGCCAACATGGCCGCCCGCGCGATCAACGAAGCGATGCGCACCGGCCAGGTGCGCACCGAGGCGACGGCGATTCTTATGACTCCACCAGAGAGCTTTCGCGAGCATTCCGCCTACGGGGACATCCGCCCGCCAGCCTTCCTTGGTGCGATCATCGCGGCGACCGGGCAGCATTTCCACCCCGCGTCACGCGCTGTGGACGGCGGCGCGGCGGCCAGTCTTGGCCTACTTGAACGCGCCATCTATATCCTGGAAACTGAGGGCGCCGAGCAGGTGCTGCTCGGCGGCGTCGACAGCCTTGTCAACGACACCGATCTAGCCCGGCTCGCTCGCGCCGGACGCCTTGTTGGGGATGACAACGCGCAGGGTCTGGTACCAGGCGAAGCCGCCGTCTTCGTATGTCTCACCCGCGAGCCTAAGACGGTGGGTCCTGTCCATGTGGCGATCCACGGGGTCGGCACGGCGCAGGAGAGCGATGGCGTGTTGTCGGAGCGGTTCAGTCAGGGCCGGGCAATGCTCGGTGCCCTGCGCGATGCTATCAGCGGATCGGGTCCCGCCGAACCAGACATCAATTTCGTCGTCAGCAACGGCAATGGCGAGCGTTACAGCGGCTGGGAGCAACTCATGGTGCGACAGCGCTTTTACCGTACCCGCCGGGAAGTCCTGCCCACCGCCTATCCGGCGATGACGATCGGCGATATCGGCGCTGCCGGGGGGGCGATGGCCCTGATGCTGGCCGCTGACAGTTTTATGAACGACTATGCGCCGGGGCCGACCGCCATGTGCGAGGTGGCTTCCGAAGGCGGCCTGCGCGCGGCCGCGGTGATGGCCGGCATGACCCGCCCTTAAGCTTTGAGCTTAACTTACATCCAAGCCGGGAACCGGCGCGTCCTGCGCCAATCGGTCAGTGGCGCATCCGGTTTGGCGAGCGCGGCGCGCATTGCGTCCAGCCGAAGCCTGCGCATAGAATGGAAGGGCTCGTGATTGCCCCCGCCGCGCCCCTCGTCCCACCACGCCGTCACGCGGTCGGCTACCGGAAGCGGGCTGGCCGTCACGGGTTCAAATTCCTTGCCGAGCACAACCGGGTCTATCGTGAAGAGGTCGGTATCATTGAAATCCACATCGAGAAGATCGCGCAGCGCCAGCCCGGCAGCGAAGACAAGCTCCGGCTCACGCATCCTCGCGATCAGCCAGGGCATGACCGACCGGTCGCCGACGAGGCCGATCGCCGCTGTCGCGGTGGCGCGCAAGGCAGGCTGCCTCAGACCATCCTGCAACCAGCTTCGGCCGGTCTTCAGGGGCGTCGTCAGAAGGCGCATCTCAATCGCCGCGGCCGCGAGGCCCGGCTCTGCTAGCACGATCCGGTCGAGCACCGGGTGAGCCGAGCGCGCTTCGCCAAGAAGGCAAGCCGCAAGGGCGGCCGTCAGGCGTTCCTTCGGCGTGTCGCCGTCAAGTCCGTCAAGTCCGGCCAGCACCGCCGGAAGGAGGTCTCGCCGTTTGAGCCCACCAGCAAGCCGAAACGCACGCCTGCGAACATCCGGATGCGGATTGCTCAGCAAATCGCCGAGGCGAGCACCGGGATCGACGCGGTGATGCCAGAGTGCCGCGAGGCCGAGGCCACGCAGCCGCGCATCGCGCGCGTCCAGCCATTCGGCCACGAACGGACGCAGGTTTTCGCGCGGCGTGCGCGCGATCGCGCCGGACAGAGCCGACACGCCAACCTCGCCTAGCGTCGCCGCGGCGTCGATCGCCAAGGCAACGGCTTCGGCATCGCCCCAGCGCAACGCCAGCACGCCGAGCACGAAAAGCTCGCCGGGCTCGGAATAGTCGGCGAAATGCGCCTGGGCTGCCTCCCAACCGGCTTTTCCGGATGCCATCAGCCCGTCGAGATTTGCATTCAGGCGCTGGTCGATGCGGCCGATATCGGTTTCACCCAGGATGGGGCGATCGATTTCATGGCGGCGACGGAACCAAAGGAAGGCCGCGTCGCTAGCGTGCTGGTCCACGATGTCAGCGATGGACGCGATGCGCTGCATCGTGAACGCCTCAGTTGAGATGGATGGCCCCGCCACGGATGCGGTTGGTGCCGCTGGCGTGGCTCGTCAGCTGGCTGCCGCGAATTGTGATCCGCCCATCCTTCTCCAGGATGATCGACGCCTGGCCGCAGCGCAGCTCGATGCGCTGGTCTGCGGCTATGGACACCCGTTCACCGTCGCGGATGATCTGCAGATCCCTGTTTTTGCGTAGCGGCTCGACGATGCGTCCCACCACAAGAGGCCTCGTTGGATCGCCGCCTTCAAACAGTAAGGCCACTTCCGAACCTATCGCGGTGGAATCTAGCTCAGCCAAGCTACGCGCCGGGATCGCGGTCTCGCGGGGATTGCCGACAAAGACCACCAACGGCATTCCGCCGTCAAAGCCGATCAGGAGCCCTATCGCCACTCCGTCAATCCGGTTGACTACATTCATTGCCAGTCCTCAATTATTGTGAACGTTGCTGCCCTTAATACTCACGTTACTGGAAGCACTGACATCAATCTTACCGCTGCCTTTTATCGCGATATCCTTGCCTTGGATCAAAATCGTTCCATCCTTCTTCATAGTAATCGATGCATTTCCGCATTCAAAGGTAATCGAATCCTTCCCGTTGATCATTATATTCTTTCCCGAAGCGATAGACATGTCTTCAGCGACGTCGATGGCGCTGCCCTTGCCGACCTTGAGCGAATGCGCTCCATCGACTTGAGTGCCGTCATCCGCCGTGATCTTGGCAGCCCGACCCTTGCCGATCGTCGAAGTAAGATCGCCGTCTACATTGAATGTCTGATTTCCATTAACTTTCACCGTCTGATTGGATTTTATGGTCCAACTGTCGGAAGCTCCGATGTCATGGCTCTGTCCCAGCGCCACGCTGACGGAGCGGGTCGCCCCGATCGTGTTTTTCTGAACCCCGGCAACGCTGCGGGTCTCCGATGCTCCGACCGTATCGACACGCGCAGCGCCAACGCTCACCGTCTGCACAATCCCCACCGTCTGCGTGTGATTGGCGTCGATGTTCTCCGTCGAGTTCGACACGACATGGATGGTCTCGTTGGCCATGACCGTCAGCGAACGGTTGGCGCCCACTGTCTCGGTGTCGTTCGAGCCGATGTTGGTGGTCTGGTCCACGCCGACCTTGACGGTCTTGTTGTTTCCGACGTCCTCGTCGAGGTTGTGGCCGACGGAGTGCTTGGCGTCGTGGTCGATGCGGTCGGACTGGTCGTGCTGCACCAGCTTGGTGCGGTCGTGCTTGACCAGAAGGTTATGGTCCTTCTGCGCCTGGAAATTGACCAGTTCGGAGCCGGCCTTGTCCTCGAACATCAGCTCGTTGTAGCCGCCACCGCCTTTGGAGGAGTCGGACTTCCAGCCCGATTGCGTGGCGCTGCCCGGCAGCCCGTAGGGCGGCATCTGCGAGGCGTTGTAGACCCTGCCGGTGATGATCGGCAGGTCCGGGTCGCCTTCGATGAAGTCGACGATCACCTCCTGGCCGATGCGCGGGATCTGGATAAAACCCCAGCCGCTGCCGGCCCAGGTCTGCGATACCCGCACAAAGCAGGAGCTGTTCTGGTCCTTCTTGCCCAAGCGGTCCCAATGAAATTGCACCTTCACCCGCGCATATTTGTCGGTGAATATTTCCTCGCCCGACGGACCGACCACCGTCGCCGTCTGGGGGCCGCGCATGATCGGCCGGGGCGTGATCCGTGGCGGACGATAGGGCAAGGCGGTCGGCGCCAAGCCGAGGATCACCTTGAAATTCTCGCTGTTGACGTCAGCATGGGCTCTGTAACCTGGATCAAACAGTCTGTATTCGGCGCTGACCACCAGATACTCCTGGTTCTGGTCCTCACGCGGAAAGCTATCCAGCTTGAACGTGCAGCCCGAATAGAGGCCGCGCACGGTCCCGACGGCGGCGATGCGCTGGTGGACGGCCTGGATTTCCTCACGCCGGATCGCGGCCAGGCTGTCTCCCCGGCCCGTTTCGAGATGCGCGCCGGGCTGGCGGTAGTTCTCACCCGCTGCCTCCTTGTGGCTGAACGGCTGGGCCGACTTGGCCATGAGATCGGCGCCCGGCTTCGTGAAATCATAGTCAGTGTGGGCATAGGCGCCTGGGCGCACCGAACTGCCCGGTATCCATTCAGTGATGTATTCGACATCGCGCCGCGAACCCTGACCTTCAAAGTTATAGAGCACTTTCTCGTAGCCCGGCGCAGGCTTCAGCTTGCTCATCGCATCGGCCAGGACAAGCGTGTGCTTGCCGTCATCATGCTCGAAGAAATACAGGATGCCTTCATGCTCCAGCAGCCGCTGCACGAAATCCAGATCGGGTTCGTCGTACTGCACGCAATATTCGCGCGGGGGATAGGACCCTTGCAGGCGCAGATCGAATTCCGCGATACCGTATTTCTTGAAGATGTCCTTGACGATGTCGAGGACGCTCTTGTTCTGGAAAATACGGCAATCGGTGGTGTTGCCGAGAAACCAGAGCCACGGCCTGATGACCGCCTCATAGTAGGCCAGCCGATCTTCCAGCCGGGTGAGCCGGAACTCGGAGACGATGCCGCTGAACCAGCGTTTCGGATCAGATTCAGCTTCGATCGAGAGCGGCCCGCCCAGCATCTTCAACGGATCGATATCGGAGTCGGTGCTCACGAATCCGACCGTATAGGCAAAACAACGGCTGATCTCATCGCGTCCGACAAGATGCGTGAAGGTCAACAGCTCGGAGCCAACCGGTGTCCGGACAACGGTGGCACGTTCATTGGGCATGGGTCGAGCCCCCTCCTGGACGCGGCCGCCAATGTGATGGATTTGAAGTTCCCGCTATATTAACAGCACTCCGTTCAGGAACTTCTTAGATCCGCCACGCCAGGCCATGTTGAGCCTACCACATGTTTTCCTGCTGGCCAAAGAGGACATGGGGCGACAGAAACCCAAACCGTATCGCGTGTGGTCGGATTCACGCGCTGCACCTTCAGGTCTTGTTTCATGCAATGTCGTTTTCTCAAACGGAGGGCACTTTTGGGCGACATGCATTAACCAGCCGGTTCATCGGCTTGAAACGCTTCTGTCCTGTTTTACCCGCAAGCTGCTAGAATGGCGGAGTACCGATCAACGATCGACGGCGATCTCGGATGCACATCAGTCTGGAAATCAACAATGTCGACGCCTTGCCCGCTGGTACCTCGACCAGCTACGCGGCGCGTGATCGCGGCTTCGAAATCGGACGCGATGCTTGCGACTGGACCTTGCCGGATCCCGACAAGTTCATCTCGGGCCGCCACTGCGAGGTTCGCTACGAGGCGGGCGCGTTCTGGCTGCACGACATCTCGCGCAATGGGACCTTCATCAACGGATCGAGCCAGCGCATGACCGGGCCACACCGGCTGGGCCATGGCGACCGGATACTGATCGGCCGTTATGTCATCTTGGTATCGATCGACGAAGAGCGCGCCACGACGGGCTACCCCAGCTACAAATCCGAGCAGCGAGACATGCCGCCCGCGACAGGCCGGCCGCTGGAATTTAAACATGCACCTTTCTTCGATCCCGCACAGCAACGGCCCGGGCAGCGCATTCCGCCGCACTCCCCACCCCTGCCTTCGACCAGAGACGAGGTCTTGCGGGAGATCGCGATCGGAGCCGGCATTTCGCCGGAATTGCTTCAATTACGCGACCCGCATGAAGTTGCCGCCGAAATCGGCGCGGTCCTGCGGGCGGTGGTCGAGGAACTGACGTTGCTGCTGAAAGCACGTGCGGCCGCGAAAATGCTGGCCAAGAGCACACAACGAACGATGATCAGCGCCGCCGACAACAATCCGCTGAAGTTCGTTCCAGGAACCGGCGAAATCCTCGAAATCATGTTCGCCCGCCGCAGGGCCGGCTATCTTGATGCCAGGCGCAGTATCGAGGACGCATTCCGCGATCTGAAGACGCACGAATTCGCCACCTATGCCGCCATGCAAGCTGCGCTCTCCCGACTGCTTGACGACCTGTCGCCCGAGGCGATCGGCAGGAAACTCCCGCCTACGTCGTTCACATCGAAGAAGGGGCAGGCCTGGGACGCCTATGTCGCGACATGGCGGGCCATGGAGGAGGCACATGAAAACGGCATGCTGGACATCTTCCTGGCGTATTTCAGCGAGGCCTACGCCAAAGCCGACAAGCAAAAATAGGCGATCCAGGAAACGCCTGGCAGGCCAATCAGAAAAGTCCTCCGACGCCCGGCATCCGGTTCCAATAAACAATTTCTGAGATTACAATCGCATACGACAGTTCGCCAAGCGGGTAAGACTCATTGACCTGGGGGTCTGCGGCAATGTCATGCTACGGCGGGACAGGATTTTCTGGCCAATCCTTCTGCGGACACTACCGCGGCCGACCGGAGCTGCCCCTTTACCCGACCAGAAACCGTCTTGCCCCTGTCTCGCCCAATCGCGGGTATCCCGCCTGCACGGGTGATCGGCGATGAGCTCGAAGGACGACCCCTTCGGTCCGGCGGGCAAGACCGTCATTCGCGCAAATCCACGGCGCACGCAAAAACCGCCGCCGGTTCCGGAGCAATCCATCGTGGACACCTCCAGGATCGAGGATTCAACCGTGTTCGATCCTGGCGTCGTGCGGCCATCGGGCTGGGTATCAGGAACCGTCATCTATCAAGGCCCGGCCCTGGGTGCCCCAGCAGGTACCAGCTCTTCGGCCGCCGCATCAAAGCCGCCCATCGAGCAGCGCATGCTGCTCGGCGCCGCCGAGGTGGTCAGATACTGCGCGGCAAACACTATTCTCGCTGCGGCCGCTCCTTTGCTGATGCTGTTTGGGCAACTCAGGCTGATGCCTGTCGAAAGACAGGCGGAGCCATTGGCGCAACATGTCGCTGAGGCCATCGAAAAATTCGACCGGACGGTGGAGAAATCGGACGTTGCCCAAGAGGATGCGCGGATTGCGCGTTATGTTCTGTGCGAAACAGCCGACGATCTTATCGGCAACCTGCCTTGGCCTGGGAAAGACGACTGGTCGCAACGCAGCATGTCTTGGCAGTTCTTTCATACCCAGTCCTCCGGCACAGGCTTCTACGAAGCACTGAACAAGATCCTGGCCCATCCCGAGACACATTACGATCTGCTCGAACTGATGCATGTCTGTCTGTCGCTGGGGTTCGAGGGCCAGTATCGCGGCGTGAGGCGCGAAGACAACAATCTCGAGCGCGTTCGACGCGACGTCTACGAGACGCTTCGCTACTTCAGGACGCGTGCGGGTGAAGACATCTCGCCGCGCTGGCAGGGCTTGGCCGAGACGATGGCGCAGTCCTCGGCCCGCCTGCCGCTTTGGGTGGTTGCCGCGTCAGCGTCGGCGCTGCTGGCGGCAGCGTTCTTCGCATTGCGGGTCTTCATCTCCAATGAAGGCGACGCCGCCGCAGGTGAATTGCTGGCACTCAACCCATCAATACCCGTCGCTATCGAGCGCGCCAGCGTGGCGCCGCTGGTCGAGCCAGCCAAAGTCGCCCCACCGGCGGCCAACGCTCAGATCGATCGTATTCGTGCGGCGCTGGCCAAGGACGTCGAAGGCGGCGGACTGGCCATTGGCACCAAGGGCGACTTCATCGTCGTGGAAATCAACAATCTGCTGCTGTTCCAGTCCGGCAGGGCCGAGACGAAGCCGGAATTTCAGCCCATAGCCGCCGACATCGCCGCGGCTCTTGAGCACGAGCCTGGACCGATCCGGATCGTCGGCCACACGGATAATGTCAAACCGCGTCGGTCGAGCGCCTTCAAATCCAACTTCGACCTTTCGCTGGCCCGGGCCAAAGCCGTCGAAGCGCTGATGGCCGCGAAATTCAGCGATCCCTCGCGACTGACGGTGGACGGCAAGGGCGAGGACGAACCGATTGCCGAAAACGCGACGCCGGAAGGCCGCGCCAGGAACCGCCGTGTCGATGTGATGATCCCCAGGGAGGAGACATTGTGACGACCTGCTGGAAGCATCCATGACGCGTTGGCTGCTGCGGATATTCAGCATGACCGCGCTGATCGGCTTCGCGACGGCCATATGGTTTGCCGGCCCCTTGATCCGCTTTGCCGATAGCCGGCCGCTCGGGCCTGCCTGGCTGCGTGCAACGATCATCGGTGTAATCGTGGCGACGCTGGCGCTTGTTCACGGGCTGCGTTTCTGGCAGGCGAGGAAGGCGCAAAAAGCGCTCGAAACCGTCGTTGCGCACAATGATGACCGCGATGATGACGATGGGCGGCTGCTCGAAGCCCGCATGAATGAGGCCTTGGCGGCGCTCAAAGGGTCGAGCGGCAAGCGCAACTTCCTCTACGACGTCCCCTGGTACGTCGTCATAGGCCCTCCGGGTGCCGGCAAGACAACGGCACTGGTCAATTCGGGGCTGAATTTTCCGCTTGCCGGTTCAGGAGACGCCCAACCGGTGGCCGGCATTGGCGGAACACGTGCCTGCGACTGGTGGTTTACCGACCAGGCCGTGTTGATCGACACCGCAGGTCGCTACACGACGCAGGATTCCAATGCTGAGAGCGACAAGAAGAGCTGGCTCTCCTTCCTGTCACTGCTCAAGAAGCACCGCGCCCGGCAACCGATAAACGGCGTCATCCTGGCCATCAGCCTTGCCGATCTGATGAGCTTCGACGACCGGCAGATAGATACCCACGTCGCCGAGATACGCAACCGGCTGAGGGAAATCCACGAGACGCTGAAAGTTCAGTTTCCAGTCTATCTGATTTTCACCAAGGCCGATCTTGTCTCCGGTTTCATGGACTACTTCGGCGGTTTCGACGAGTCACGAAGGCGCAAGGTATGGGGCGCGACATTCCAGACCGCGGAGCGCGACAGGAACATGGCCGCTGGAGCCCCTGCCGAATTCGATGCGCTGGCAAAACGACTGGCCGACGAGATGGCCGACCGCCTCCAGGAAGAGGCTGATCCCGTCACGCGTATCTCCATCTTCGGTTTTCCGGCACAGTTCGGCGCACTAAAGGGCCGAGTTACCAGCTTTGTCGCCGCTCTGTTCGATCCCGGACGCAGCCAGGTGAATGTCAGCCTGCGTGGATTGTATTTTTCGTCCGGCACGCAAGAGGGCACGCCTATCGATCAGGTGCTGGGCGCGATCGGCCGCAATTTCGGCGGCAATTCCCGCCCTCACCTTTCTGGAACCGGCAAAAGCTTCTTTTTGCATGATCTGCTGACGGACGTCATTTTTGCCGAATCGGGCTGGGTTTCGTATGACAAATCGGCTGCAAGGCGTGCGGCGATCGTCAGATTTGGTGGCCTGGGTGCCATAACGCTGATCGCCGCCGCCGCACTGGGTACGCTCGCCCTGAGCTTTGCTTCCAACCGGTCGCTGATCGCCTCCACAACGCTGGCCATGGGCCAGTATCGCGAGACGGCGGCCTCGTTGCTCCAGGCCAGCACGGTCACCGATGTCGACCTTGAAAACGTCATCGGCCCGCTTGACCAGTTGCGCGATCTGCCGGCCGGGTATGAAACCGGTGACTTGCCGACACCGTTAGAGGAGACGTTCGGCCTCAGCCAGAGGGAGAGACTTCTTTCGGCATCCAAAACAGCCTATCGGCAGGCGCTGGAGCGACTGCTCCGATCGCGCCTGTTGATCCAGGCCGAGCGGACGATCCATGCCAAGATGGCCGATCCCGTCGCACTCTACGAACCGTTGAAAATCTATCTGATGCTTGGCGGCAAGGCACCGAAGGTCGATGACGCTTTGATCGTTTCGTGGATGAAGCGGGACTGGGAGCAGAACCGATATCCGGGCGAAAACAATCGCGAAGGACGCGAGCAGCTCCAAAAGCACCTGCGCGCCATGCTTGCATTGGACGACGCCTATGATCCGGTCTTCGAACTCAACCAGCCGCTTGTCGAAGCCGCTCAACGTTCACTCGGGCGTATGAGCCTTGCCGATCGCGCTTCGGCCTTGATCAAGTCGGCTATATACGCAGCGGTGCTGGACGATTTTTCACTGTCTCAGAAAGGCGGGCCGGAAGCGCAGCTGCTGTTCGAGCGCATCGATGGCGGCGATCTGTCAGGGCTTCGTATTCCCGGCATCTATACTCATTCCGGCTTCAACACCTTCTATCTCCGGCAACTGTCGCGCATTGCGCAGATGCTTGTCGACGAGCAGTGGGTTCTCGGGGGCGGCGGCGAACAAGGCGATATCAACCAGCAATTGCTCAAGCTCGGCCCCGAACTTCTTGATCGCTACGGCAAGGAGTTCGCGGCCGCGTGGAACGGCGTTCTCGGCCAGTTGAAATTCAAGGCGATGCTGACGGACAAGCCGCACTACATCGCGCTTTCGGCCGCTGCCTCCCCAAGCTCACCGATGAATCAGCTCTTTGCGGCAATCGCCGATGAAACAGCTCTGACGCGGGACTCAGGTGACGGCCCCGATCCCGGCACCGAGATCGAAGGCACGGCCCAGAACCCGCCGCGCAACCCCGCGGATCTGGCCAAGGGCCTGGCCCGCATCGGCATAACAATCGCCAGCGGCAAATCGCAAAGCCGCGCCGGCACCGGGGCCGCCGACGCACGGAACTTCAGTCCAGGAGCAAACATCGAAGCGCAATTCAGACCATTCCAGGCCCTGGTGAACGGCCCTGCCGGACATCGCCCGATCGATGCTCTGACCCAAAACTTCAGCGATATCTATCAGAGCCTGCAACTGGCGGCCGAAGTTCCTTCGCAGACGGAACGCGTCAATTCGAACCTGCAGCTGCAGATAGCCACGCTTCGCGCCAATGTCTCGCGCCTGCCCAAGCAACTCGGCCGGATGGTCAACGCGACGGCGGATGAGTTCGAAGGCAACGTTGCCGAAACCTCGGTGACCAACTTGAATCAGATACTTGACCAGACGGTCACAGCCCCTTGTGAAGCCGCAATCAGCGGCCGTTATCCCTTCGCCCGCGACGCCACCGAGGATGTTGCGATGGCAGATTTCGCCAAATTGTTCGCCCCTGGCGGCTTGCTGGACCGGTTCTTCGCACAAAATCTAGCATCGCTGATCGACATGACCAGCCAGGACTGGACTTGGAAACAGGATGCGCGATTTGGACGCGACCTGTCGAAATCGACCCTGAAAGACTTCCAGCTTGCGGCGGAAATCCGCAGCGCCTTCTTCCCATCGGGCGGTTCGTTGCCTTCGGTCAGCATCACTTTCACACCGTTCTCACTGAATGGCGATGTCGATACGGCGATACTCGATGCCGAAGGCCAGATCGTCTGGAGCAATCAGACGGGCAACGCGCCGAGCGCGGTCACCTGGCCGGGCGAGGCAGCTTCCGCGTCCGCCAGCCTAAGCTTGACGCCGGAGATGCCAGGCCGCGAATCCGCCATCAAGTTCGAAGGGCCCTGGGCGCTGAAACGACTTCTGGACAAGGCTGCCGTCACCGGCGACGACAGCAACATGCAAGCGCGCTTCGTGATCGGCGGACGCGACGTTACTTATGCTCTCCAGACAGGCTCAGGCTCCAACCCCTTCTTCCTCCCGGCCCTGTCCGGATTCAGCTGTCCCAAGGCGTTTTGAACAGGGTTCATCTGCTGAACATGGCGTCGGTCCGCTGACCACGGCGTTCAAAGCCTGGTTTTCCTTAGTTTTCGATACTTTAATGTTCGAGCCTGTGGCAAAGTGGCGCCAGCGAGCGTCCAAAGGTGCGCCGCAGAAGGACGCTTGAAAAGCGCTTGGTGGCAAATTGAATACTGTCGCCCTTTCCGTTGAGAGCTTCGGCGTGAGCCACAAAGGCTGTGTCCGTGAGCTCAATGAAGACAGCTATCTGGTCGAGCCACAAACTGGCGTCTGGGTGGTAGCCGACGGAATGGGTGGACATGACGCCGGAGAGGTCGCTTCCGCCAGTATCGTCGATCATCTGTCAACAATCGGCATTGCGAGCTCAGCTCCCGATCTTCGCGCCCGCTTCGAGGACAGGCTGGGCCGGGCCAATGCCGAGATCCGAGGCATATCTGAATCCCGCGGCATAACCATCGGTTCCACCGTTGCCGCCCTGCTGGCGATGGACGGGCGGTTTGCCTGCCTGTGGGCCGGTGACAGCCGCGTCTATCTTGTCCGCAACGCCTCGATCTCGCAGATCTCGAGAGACCACACCGAAGTTCAGGAGCTCATCGACCGCGGTATCATCAGCGCAGCCGAAGCACGCACGTGGCCGCGCCGCAATGTCATCACGCAAGCGATCGGCGTCAGCGACGAGATTGTCATCGATTTCCAGCAGGGAGAAATCATGCCGGGGGATATTTTTGTGTTGAGCACGGATGGTCTGACGGCGCATGTCACCGACGCCGAGATCGAGGCGGCGACGGTGTCGGCGACACCTCAGGCAGCCTGCGAGAACCTGCTCGACATGGTGCTGGCGCGCGGCGCAACGGATAACGTCACGATCGTCCTCGTAAAGATAGGACACGAGCGCGATGGCCAATTGCCTCCTCCATATCTGCATAGAGCGAAGGCCTGAGGTTGATGGGCTCCGACGACAAGACGCGCATATCGGGGGGCATGGCCAACACCGTCGTAGGCACGCAACTCAGCGGCATCTACGAGCTCGACGAACGCATCGCATTCGGTGGCATGGGCGAGGTTTACCGTGGTCATAATATCCAGACCGGTGACCATGTCGCGATCAAGATCGTCTTGCCCGAGTTCGCCCGTGACCAGACGATCTTGTCGCTGTTTCGCAAGGAGGCATTGATCCTCAATCACCTGTCGCATGACGCGGTCGTGCGCTACCACGTCTTCACGATCGATCCCGGGATCGGCCGTCCCTACCTTGCCATGGAATTCGTCGACGGTGAGTCGCTGTTCGACATCATGCGGCGTGGCGCGATGCCGGCGGCTGATGTGCGCAAGCTCTGCCACCGCCTCGCCTCCGGCCTGAGCGCCGTGCACCAGGCGGGAGCAATACACCGCGACCTCTCGCCCGATAACATCATCTTGCCGGGAGGCCGGGTCGACCGCGCGAAGATCATAGATTTCGGTATCGCCCGGTCGGCGAGTGTCGGCGGTGAGACCCTGATCGGCGGAAAGTTTGCGGGAAAATACAACTATGTTTCACCCGAACAGCTCGGGCTTTACAGCGGCGATGTCAGTGAGCAATCCGATATCTACAGCCTGGGGCTGGTGCTGGTTGCCGCCTTGCGCGGCAAGCCAATCGATATGAGCGGATCGCAATTCGAGGTCATCGAAAAGCGCCGGACCGTGCCTGATCTCACCGACATCGACGATGATTTTCGTGACATCGTTGAACCCATGCTGCAACCGGATCCGCAGGACCGACCGGTTAGCATGGCGGAAATCGCCAGGATGACGCGTGACGAAAACGAGGAGACAACCCCGCCGGCTTCCATCACACCCCGCGATCGGTCGGCTTTGCCGCGAACCTTTGCATCCGGCAGCAAAACCCAGGCACGATCACACAATGTTGAGAGGCACGACGACGCAGCCGCAGCGGGCCCAGGCGGACAGCCCTTCGTAGAGCACGTGCGGCCCGCGCATTTGTTCGAACGGCCGCCTCCGGCGCCGATGCCGCGCGAGGCCACGGCGCGTTTGCCTGGAAGGTCCACAAAGACCCGAACCCTGGCGATCGCTGGCTTGGCGATGCTGGCTGTGGCCTCCGGCGCGGGCCTTTACCTGGGCGGCTTCATGACGCCTGCCACACCGACTGCCGGCAAGACATCGCTTTTGCCACCGGAGCCGTCCAAGCTCCCGCCCGGCCTGTCAAAGCCGCCCCTGGCGGACTCTGCCGCCCCTGAGCCGGCAAAGGCAGTTTCGCCCGTGCAGGCCAGCGGACAGGCGGCTGAAAATCCGGCAGATACGTTGGGGGTTCAAAAGCCGGAGCCTACCAAGCCCGCCGAAGTCCCCTCGCAGAACGACGTCGTCGCGAAGTCACCCGCAACGGACGCCAGGCCGCCACCCGAAAAGGCATCGCCGCCAATCCAGCCGGATACGATGACCAGCGACAGTCAAACGTTGGCCGCTTCCAGTGAGACAACCGCCCCGACGCCGCCGGTAGAGAAAGCCTCGACGCTGCCGCCCGCTGAGCCCAAGGTTGGCGAGAGCCAAAAGCCCGAACCGCAGGCCAGCAAGCCGGCGGCACCCGCAACGCGGGAGCCCAATCCCACTGCGGCCCCGCCGGCTGTCGCGAACGCCGAGAGCCCTGCCTTGCCGACAAGCAACCAGCCGGACCAACCTGCTGTCGCGTTGAACGTGCCCAAACCGGAGATTCCCCCGGCCGTCGACGACATCGCCCAACGGGTGTCATGGGTTCGCGACTTCGGCGGCGGCGACTGTTTCTATGCGACGATGACCTCAGCAACCGACAAGGCTGCCGCGATCGAAGGCTTTGGAACATCGGTCCAGCCATTCGAAGGCATGCTGGCCGAGTTCCAGGCCAAATTCCATGTCGAGCCGGACATCAGCGTCCGGCTCATTGAACCAAGCCAATGCGAAGTCACCAATTTTCTGCGCTTTATCGGGCAGACCGCATCAGACAAGCCGCAGCTTGTTCTCGATCGGACATCGGTGCCAAACGGTACGCCGATCAGCGGAACGCTGGTGACGCGTGGCGGGCTCAGGTCCAGCGTGCTGTTGATCGACCATAAAGGCATGGTGTTCAATCTCGACGACCGCATCGTCGTAGAACCCGGCAAGGCTACTTTCAGCATCCCGATTGGTCTCGGGGCCGCCGACAAAGCCGCCGGAAAGGCGGTGCCGCAGATCATAATGGTGATCACGGGCCCTCAGGACATCCAGGCAGCCGCGTTCTCCACGCCCATGCCAGCCTCGGTGCTGCTCCCAAAGATTCTTGAGGAAATCGAGACCGACGGGTCTCAATTCTCGGCCACCGCCCAGTATTTCCGGCTCGGCGGATAGCATGGGCGCCCGATGCAACTCAGCCGCTCTGACCCGCCGATAAGGCAGTTTGATCCGGTTCGGGCCCCTGCCCTGCGTGGCAGCATGAGGCTTGCGGTCATGGGGGGGGCGGCCCTGTTGGCCGTGCTGTCATCCAGCGAAGCGCGCGCCGAGTTCACGGTCTGCAATCAGACTCTGGATGTCGTCAATCTCGCCGTCGGCCAGAAGGTCGACAATGCGGACCAGACCGATGGCTGGTGGACCATCGGCGCCAATCAATGCGTAAACGTCATTCGTGAGGAACTGACGAACCGCTACATCTACATCTACGCAACGGACGTGTTTGGTCATGCGATCCTCACAGGATCGACCGAAATGTGCATTGAGCGGCGACGTTTTTCGATACGCGGCATCGACGAGTGCTGGCAGCGCGGCCATATCGCGGCACAATTTCTTGAAGTCGATACCCTCGAACAGGCGCGGTGGACTTTCTTTCTTACGGGAAGCAATCCGTGACGCACGGTATCGACACGAGCTTCAGGCAGAAAAAGCAGGCGCGCGCGGCCCTTCGCAGGCGCACGCTTCGGCGCAGGCTTGTTGCCGGTCTCGCGGTGGCTGTGCTGCTCTCTATCGCCGCCGGTTTCTACCTCACCGCCGAGTATTGGTCGTTCGGAGACGAAGACGAGGAGTTGCATGCGGTCGAAGGGGCGGACGATATGCCGGCGGACGCATCCGTGTATGTGCCAGCCATTATCGATCTGGCGGGGGACCCGATGTGGATCACGCTGGCGCCCGATGCCAGCGCCGCAACCAAAGGCCGGACAATGCCGCGCCCGGCGGAACTCAACCAGGCCGGCGTTTCTCCACAGATCGAAATCCTGTCTGACGTCATGCTTAGCGCGAGCGAAAAATTCATGACAACGATACCGTCGACGCAAGAGGATTTTGCATTCTTCCAGGCGCAACGAAAGACTGCTGCCCCACCATCCGGTGATCTGCAGAATGATCTTGAGCCATCGCCGATAGAGGGGGAACCAGCCGCAGCACCCGACCAAAGGGCGGACGCCGATGATCCCGAAGCCGGCTGGGGCGAGACCATCGATGCGGGCGATGCAGCCCTTCCCGCATTCCAGAAGACGCAGATCGAAAACAACACGAGTGTCGCAACCGTCTCGAATGAGTATCAGCGGTTCGAGGCGACCGAAGACACGTTCGTGAAAATCCTCAACGACCGCTCTTTGGACAGCGTCGCGCTCGATGCGCATTTCTCCGCAGAGGACGCCAAGCTGGCAGGGCAAGCGCTGAAGGCGCTTTTCAACCGCGACGGCCTGGAACCGGGCTATGTCATCGCCATGCGTGGTTTCAGGCCGAGGCGCGAGACGACGACCATGTCGCTGATGCAGGTGTCCATCTACGCCAAGAACGTCTTTGTTGGCACGCTGACACGCAATGCGGCGGGCGCATTCGTATCGGGTGTCGATCCCTGGGTCCGTGAAGATCTGTTCAACTATTCGGGCGCACAGGGGGAAGGCACGCACAAGCGGCAGTATCGCCTGCTCGACGCGATCTACTCGACGGCGGCTCGCAACAGTGTTCCAACCGGCGTGATCGGCGAAGCGATCATGTACCTATCGCGAGGGCAGGATCTGGACGCCTTCGCCAGCGAGGACCAGCGCCTTGTGCTGATCTACTCGCAAACGCCGCGCGGCAAGGGCGAGACTGACGGGCGTGTGCTGTATGTCGGCGTGCAGGGCACCGAAAAGAGCCTCGACTGTTTCGTCTTCCAGCTGAGCGAGGGCCAGTTTGCGTGCGTTAACGGTGACGATCAGGTCCGCTCGCTGACGGTCACCAACGGCATGGTCACGCCCGTCAACGGGGTGATGACATCCACCTTCGGGCCACGCAAGCATCCAATTCTCGGCACCGTTCGCATCCACAAGGGCGTCGACTGGGCGGCTCCCGTTGGCACGCCGATCGCAGCCGCCTTCGATGGTGAGATCACCTTCCAGGGCGATGGCGGCAGCTATGGTAATCTGGTGAAGATCTCGCACCCAAACGGGCGCGAGACGCGCTATGCGCATATGCTGAAATTTGCAATCGGGACCGGTGTCGGAACCAGGGTGAAAGCCGGCGATGTGATCGGCTATATCGGCACCACCGGCCTTTCGACCGGGCCCCACCTGCATTTCGAACTCTACCAGAATGGCGCAGCGATCGACCCACTCGGCACGGTCACCGCGGTCGCTTCCGACGATTCCGCGGTCGAGACGCTCACCGACCGTATCGTTCATGTCGAAAGCGGCGGCAGCGCTCGCGCCAAGAACCCAAATTCCTCAGCAACCGGTGCAGGGCAATTCATAAGCAAGACCTGGATCAGGATGATGAACACCTACCGCCCGGAACTTGCGCGCACGCTGTCGACAGCCGACCTGCTCGCACTGCGCTACGACGCCACGATCTCGCGTGAGATGGTTCGCAACCTGGCTCGCGAAGGCGAGGCCTATCTTCGGGAGCGTGGTCACCAGATTACGGCGGGCAGACTCTATCTCTGTCATTTCCTGGGAATGGAAGGCGCGCACCAGGTGCTGTCGGCCACAGGTTCGGCGCAACTGAGCGCCGTGCTGGGGTCGGCCGTCATCCAGGCCAACCCGTTTCTCACCGGCAAGACCGCCAGCTACGTCGTGGACTGGGCCGAAAGGAAAATGGGCCAGAAGCTGGGCCGCATGGCCACTGGCGCCGCCCAGCAGACAACGACCACGGAGGTCCGCCAGACGTCACCGGAGTTTGAAAAATACAAGCAGGCCGTCACCGCCGTCATAAGCTCAATTCAGAATACGCTTTGAACCACGCTCGCGCTGCTATGCTCACCCCTGTCCAAATTCCATCGGGTAGAACAATCTTCGCCCCATCCCAGGCTGCGGCGCAGCTTTGCGTGGCTATTGTGTCTTTATCCGCATTTCCACGCGGCGATTGAGCGGATCGTATGGGTTGGAACTGCGCGGGTTCTTTTCACCCATGCCGACCGCGTTGATGCGATCAGGCTCGATGCCGCTGGCCGTGAGGAAGGCGGCTACCGATTTCGCTCGTCGTTGCGACAGGCCTTCGTTGTGGTGCACCGTGCCGGTGGCATCGGTATAGCCTTCGACGACGAAGCTGAACGTGCTCAGCCGGTTGTCCTTCAGGGCTTTGGCGAACTCGTCGAGTTCAGCGCGCGCGGTGGCGTCAAGTTCGGCCGAATCCAAGCCGAAATTGATCAGCATGTCGAGGCCGGTTTTCACTGCCGACGCGTCATTGGACTTGCTTTTGCACTCCTCCGCGGAGCCAACACAAATCCCGCGGGACTTGCCGAGATCGGCCGCACCAGCAAAAAACTTCACGATGTCTTCAGATTTCTGAACGGGGTCGGCGGAAGCGTGGGTCGAGAAAAGCACGACCGCCAACACAAAAGCTGAACTGCTCCACTGCATAGCGGCTCCTCCTGGTTGAGTATTCCGATTTTCGATGTTGGGATCATAGCAAATTCGCAGGCAATTGTCTGTCTGCAATCGCCGGGGGCGTGACAGTTGTTGCCGCGTCACCGGTTGAGACTTGACCCGCGCCGCGCCTAAGGCTTGAGTGGCCAAGCTTCTCGATGAAAGCGTGGCGGTCATGGCCAATGGGCTCCGGTTCAAAACGGCAAGGGATCTTTTCGCGGCGTGTCCTGCTATTGCGCGGGACATGAGGAGCCTTCCAACCGACCAGCGCTCGATCGAGTTTTGCCGCGACCTTCTCGCAGGGCGCGTTCCCGAGGAAGCGGTTACATTTTGTGCCTACCTGCTTCCCGAGCGAGCCGCGGTCTGGTGGGCCCATGAATGCCTGAGCCACCTGGCCGACCTGTTGGATGAGACCGATCATCAGTTGCTCCCGCTGGTCCACAACTGGGTGGGCGAACCGGACAGTCTCCGCCACCAGGCGGCGCTCAGCACAGCCGGCGCGACGCCGCCAACAACGCCGGTCGGCTGGATTGCTCTGGCCGCGGGATGGCGTGACAATGGTTCGGCCAGGGCCGCGACGATGGCACCGGCGTTGCTGCCGTTTCCAGCCGCCCACGCAATCAATGCCGGGATTCTGGCCGGACTGGCGCGTGTCGCACTGGCTGACCGGTTCGCCGTTCTTTCGGCATTTGTCGAAATGGGCATCCAGATGGCTGAGATCGAGGCCCTGAGCCAAGCAGCGGATGCGGATTAGAGCATTCGCCCGGCAGAAACCGATGGATGCCGTCATCATCCTGGCCTACTTACAGCCACCTTGCGCCCATTTTGCGAGCGCCACCTTGAAGCGCGTTCCAAGCGGATGTTGAAGCCGTAAGACAGACACGTCGTTGGCGGCGAAATTTTTCGACTGTTCACACAGCCGGGCCTCGTTCCATTCATGGCAACCGTCGCAGTGCTTTCCTTCCCATACCGACTTGTCGAGCCCCTCCACAGGACTGAAGCGTGGCTTGCCCTTGATCAGCTCCGCAATGCTCTTGCCGTCGATTTCCGGATCGCCGAAATCGACAGGATGGTCAAAAAAGATAGGCTCGTCGGAGGCAAGCCTTGGGATTTTCTGACGAAGCATATCGAGCGAAAGTTGGGCGTCGTCGGCGCCCGACGGGTTTGCCGCAACGTTTCGCCCATCCGAACCGGCTTCCGATTTCTGAGTGGTCGCCTCGCCGACGATCAGCGGTGCGTTGAGGTCGATCTTGTGCAGGACGACCTCAGTGGTCAGCGAGACATTGCTCCAGGGGCGCTGTTTGCCGGCGGTTACCTTGAAGACATCGGCGGTAACGCGGTTCATGGCTTCGGTGATGGAAACGTTTGTTTCGCCCATATGCGCCAGCAGCGCCGAAGCGAACGGCGAATGTTGGCCCGACCCGTCAAAGGCGACCTGATTGGGACTGGTGGCGAACGCGACAAGCGTGCCGGCGCCACCATTCTCGATGGGAATTTCGGCAAGGCCGCTTCTTGCTCCCTTCACGCCGGCGGTCTTTGCCAGCACTTCGGCAAGCGGATTGTCACGGCAAGCGTCGAGAAAAATCAGCCTTATGCTGGTCTCGCGCGACATTTGCCGCAGGACGAAGTCCACGGGCACCGCCTCGAAATCGAGCGAAGTCTCGTCCTCGAGTGCTGCGTCGACCGGAAGAAGGTAGTTGCTGCCTGAAACCTGCAACCCGTGGCCGGCGTAGAAAAAAAGGGCGATATCGGCGCCGCGCACCTGCTTTGCGAATTGTGCAATCGTCGTCTGGGTCTGCAATTTGGTCAGATCGAAGCCGGAAACGACTTCAAAGTCCAGATTCTCGAGGCGTTCGGCCATGGCGTGGGCGTCGCGTACCGGATTGGTCAGCGCCGGCGCATGCTCATATTGGGAGTTGCCAAGGACCAACGCAACACGGCGTTCAGCACTGGCGGCCGACAAAGTCAAAAGCAGTGCCAGCGCTACAAGCGCAATGGCGCCCACAAGTCCACCGCAATGGCCGATACGATCAAAACCCACCCGGGACAACAGGGCGTCCCTCAGTTGACGAGCTTAGTGGCGGAAAACTCGATCCGCCGATTGAGCGCCTTGTTCTTCGGCGTGTCGTTGTCGGCAACCGGGCGCTCCTCGCCATAGCCAGTCGCCGCGATCTGGGTGCGCGGAATTCCAGCGGCAACTATGGCGTCGGCAACCGCCTGGGCCCTTCGCTCCGACAGGCGCTTGTTCTCGATGGGCGACCCGTCGGAATCGGTGTGTCCAGAAACCTCGACCTTCAGGCCCGGGCACTTGCCCACGACGCCGACGACCTCAGCAAGCAGCGGCCGGCTTTGGCTATCGAGCCGCGCGCTCGCCGTTCTAAAGTAGATGGCTCCGGTGCGCGACAGCACCGCGAACCTGTTGAGGCACTCCTCGTCGCTGAAGCTGGTCTTCGCCGCATCGGTGGTGACAGGCCCGACATCGGCAGTGCTCGCCGCAACCGGTTGGACAACAGCCGGCTTGCTGCCGTCAGCGATGAAAACGAAATCGAATGAAACCGATGCCGTGGGAACAATATTGGTCACGTTGGCCGCCTGCTGGAGTTTATCCACGTTCGGCAGCAATCCGAAGTCTTCCACATGCACGGCGACAGGAGCCTCCGAAGCGACCGACACCATGGTATCGCTGATCATGGTGACCACGATGTTGGCTTGAAGATCCTTGTCGACCCCGTGCAGGCTGAGACGGAACGGAAGAACCGCCTTCACACGTCGCTTGGTCGCCAGGTCGGCAAATGCGGCGGGATCTACCTTCGCGGTCAGTTCGGCGGAGGGAAACTTGAATGTCTCGAAAAAAAGGAACCGCATGCGGACGTTGCGAAGGTCAACCCCTGTATCGACCGAATTCAGGTCGAAGGTGACTTTCGCATCACCCGCCGAGGTGAGGCTACCGGAAATATTCCTGATCTTGTTGGTTTCGACGATCGTGTTCTTCTTGACCGACTGATAGGTCAGGACCGAAGCGGTCGAGTCCAGCGTCCAGTTCGTCTCTGCCTTCGCAGTTCCCAGTCCGGGCAAAATCAACACCAACAACGCAACGACCAAGCCAAGCGCGTTTATAACGAGCCAGCCTCTTGCCCGTGTTTTCCACCAGACTCCCACGACTTCGAACATGGAACCCCCTGCCTAGAGCAGTTCACGATTTCTCAGCGAGGAGCATAGAACACTTGCTGTCGCTTGGCGAGCATCTCGCGTGGTGCGGTGCACCACTCCCGAGCGATGCAAATCTCGGGTTCATCGTCTTGGTTAGAAGGCGATCTTCAGTCCGAGCTTGGCGCCGATGGTGGAACTGTCCGATGACACCTTGCCGCGAACTTCGCCGTTGACGGTGGTCGCGGCCGACATCTTCAGGTTGAAGCCGGTCGACAGCGCGGCGGAAAAATCGGCATCGTTGAAGTCGATCTCCCTGGTGTCGATTTCGGTGGTGTTCTTGTAGCCGAAACGCTGCTGCAATTCGCCTCGCGCATAGGGGCTGATCACCATGCCGTTGCTCAACGTGTAGTCGCCATAGATGCCGGGCTCGAGCTTGATCGCGCCGAAAGAAAGCTGGCTCTTGCCGAACTCGTTGCCGCCGCTGTCTGTATACGGATCGCCGCGGAAGGAAACGCCAAGCAGGCCGCCACGCAGATCGAAGCGGGTGCGCTCGCCCAGCTTGAAGATATGGCCGACCGATGCCGTCACTGCATAGCCCTTGGTATCATAGCTGCCGGTGGTGCCGAGCACGCCGTTCGTCACGTCGCTTCCACCGATGAAGCCGGAGGCCGAGACGAGCGCGTAATTGTAGTCCTTGCGAAACAGCGCGTAGCCGCCGAACAGGCCGGCCTTGTTGGTACCTTCGCCGATGGCATCAAATCCCCGAAACGCGCCGAGGTTGACGTCGGTCGAGGCGTAGCCGGCGAAAACGCCGATGTTCAGGCCGTACTCATTGTCGAACTGGAAGTGTTTGGCGGCATTGAAATCCAGGCTGATGGCAGCCGAAAAATCATTGGCATCGAAGCTCGGGCCGGGGCCATTCAAGCCGCCGCCGCTGATGTTGTAGCCGTCATGCTCGGTATGGGCGAACTGGCCTGAAGCAAAGACCCCGAAACTTTCCGAAACCGGCACCATTCCAGATCCGGATGCGGGCGAAAGGTTGAGGTCAGCGTCGAGCGCGTCGCGGTTTATGCCGTAAAGAGCCTCGATTGCCACCGTGACCGCGCCGGCGTTGGTGGCACTGGTCGGCGCCGCCGCAATGCCAAAATTGACTGGCGTGGCACGCAGGAACACGCTGCCATTCGGGCCTGTGACGATCGCATAGGTGAAAAGCGAACCCGGTGTGCCGGGCACGCCTGCGACGCTGAACGTCCCGGTGACCGGGCCGTTGGTCGAAACAATGAGCGGTATGTCGGTCGGCTCGGCAAATTGCGGCGTGCCGAGCAGGTTGACGATGATGGTATTGGCGCCGGTTGCCGAAAACGCATCGGCAATGAGCTGATCCGACTGAGATGTCTGCTGGTTGATGTCGAGGCCGATGCTGGCACCGTTGAGGGTGAGGCCGCCTAGCGTCAACACATCGCCAGCGACACCGTTCGTCATGTCGATCAGCGAATTCGTCGCGATGATCGAACCCGGCATGGTGACGTTGCCGTTGATGAACAGCGTCGAGCCACTGCCCAGGTTGAGGTGGTTGATGCCTTGTATGCCGCCGTTGAAGCGCAGCGTGGAATTGTCGGAGGAAAAATTGTCGAAGCCGGTAAAGTTCTGGCTCTTGCCGCCGGCAGCGAGATCGGTGCCGGTGATGGTGCCGTTGGCGCCCGTGCCGCTGAACAGAACGCCATCGCTCAAATTGAGTGGGTCAACCGCACCGATGCCGTCGATCACGAGCGTGTCGGGACCAAGACCGGTAATGTTACCGCCGATCGTGCCGCCCGACAGATGGACATGCTCGGCGTCTATGCCGCCCGTGATGGTGCCGCCGGTGACCGAGACATTGTCGAAGCCGGCGCCGCCGGAAACGCTGGATCCGATGGCGCCGCCGCTGATGACAATCAGATCGTCACCGACATCGCCGGTGACCTCTCCCGCAAGCACGCCGCCGGAGACCAATATCTGATCGTTGCCGTCGTTGCCTTCCAGAAAACTGTTTATGGTGCCGCCGCGCAGCGTAATGACATCATTGCCGGCACCACCGCTTACCGCACCCGCAAGAGTGCCGCCGGTCATGTCGAAGGTGTCGTCACCATCCTCCAGCCCGACAGAATCCGTGCCCTCCCCACCCTCACCTGGGTCGATGCCGACACTGGCGTTGCCCGAGATCGATACGCTGTCGTCCTGGCTGCCGGCATAGATCGAGCCGTCGACCGTGCCGCCGCTGACGGTATAGGTGTTGCCGCCGCCTTCGCCGAACACCGAGCCGGTCACATGGCCCGCGGTCATGTTGAAAATGTCGGCGCCGCCCGCAAGATCAACGATGCCCGGCGATATGGTTGTGCCGACGGTTCCACCGTCGATGTTGACGGTGTCGTTGCCATCGTTGCCGAAAATGCTGCCGCCTATGGTGGCGTTGCCACTGACCGTTATTGTGTCGTTGCCGGCCTCTCCATCGATATCCAATTCGATTGCGGTATTGCCGCCGATGCTGACCTGGTCGTCGCCGGCCCCGGCATCCACGGCCTCGACGTTGCCTCCCCCGATGGTAATGGTATCACCGCCCTCACCCCCAGAGATGATACCGACGATTGGCTCGCTGAAAAAAACGCCTTCCTCGACCTCGAGGATACCGACCGATATCAGGTCGTCACCGATGCCACCGGTCACATTGCCGACCTGTGTGCCGCTGCCGGATATCACGACACTGTCGACACCATCTCCAAGATCGATGTCGTGGATGCTGCCGGCCTGGATGATAACGGTGTCATCGCCCGCCCCGGCGTCGAGATTGGCGTCGACATTTGGGGCGAACGGATCGCCCGACAAATCCCCATAGGACATCTCGAACCGGTCGTTGCCGCCAAAGAGTTCGAGGGTCCCCTCTGCCGACTGCAAGGATGTCGTTGCCGATGACGTTACCGGCGGCAGGCCACTTATGACGGGGGTAGGCGTGCTGTTGTCCAGGATACCGCCAAAGATGCTAACAATGTCATCGCCGTTTCCGTCATAATCGTTGACGATGACTGTTGACGAGTCGTTGGCTTGCCCCTTGTATCCCGCGAACCCCGTCGTGAATACGCCGCCGACATCCTGGACGTTTCCAGTTGTGCTGCACTCGACCGTGACCGATGTCGTTTCGAACGTCGTTTCGGCCGAGATGCCTGAGCCGACTGTTGTACCAGCACCGCTTGCGATAGCCGAGCACGCTTCCGCGCCAGATATCTGCAACGTGGATGCCGCCGCTAACGCAAGCAACGAAACACCCGCCAATTGATAGGCCTCGCGCGGCACTCTCATTCGATCCCACCTTACGAGAATCGATACCGTCACAGTTAAGGCAATTACAATAAATCACCGGCCCTTCAATGGGGCTCGTTGACTTGATTGACAGGCAGTGTACGCAGCGCGCTGCTCGTCGGCAATGGTTAGGCGTTCGCTCTCAGGCCACTATAAGGTCATGTGTGGCGACAAGGTCACTATCGAACTCAGATTGAACCGCTCAGATGCAGTACGACGCGGTACAAGGACGCGAACATCTAGAGGTCAGAATAGGCTGCCGAAACGGTCAGGCTTCCCGCGTGGGCAACCTTGCGGTCGTAACTTGCCCATATTTCCCCGCCGCACTGCTGGGCCCAGCGATGACAAAAAGAAAAATCGGTAGGCAAGTCCACGTCCGGCGTCACGATCTTCGAAAATGGCGTCAGAAAGCTCTCGAACTGTGCGGCGTATTTGTTTTTTCTGTAGCGCGACCGGTTCACCGTTTCGGGCAGTTTCTCAATTATCCTGGCGACGCAGTCGCGCGAAACCAAGAAGATACCCGTGCCACATAGCGATACCCGGACAAAGCCGCCCATCTCCTGCCGCGGTTCGATGATGGTTCCGAGGAACTCCAGGCTTTGCGCAAAGGCCTTGTCGAACGGCAGTTTCGACAGCGAGTGAAGTTTGCGAAGGTCGACCAGACGCCGCGGATACAAAGTGCCGACTACAGGCTTGTCGAGCGCCAGCATCGCGGCAATGAGATCGGGCGAAAAGCCCATGTCGCTGTCGATCATCAGGATGTGACTGCAGTCCAGCTTCTTGTAGTAGAAATTCGTGAGCAGATAGTTCCGAGAAAACGGTATATCCGTGTACTCGATTTCCGACAGCGTGAACGCGTAGCTGGAAAGGCTTTCGTGAGTCAGGGCCGCAAAAAGGCTGCGAACGAATACGCTTTTGTAGGCTGCTCCGTAAACCGGCAGCGCGAGGTTGATCTTGGTCGGCATCGAGCCCTCCACGGTCCAGTGACTGCATACAAATCCCTTTTTCCTATCTTTGACAGGATACTTGGTATAAAAATTTGCGGGCCTTTGGCGGCACGGGGTCCAAACGCTCGGGCAGATTGCGTTTGCGTCTGGTGCGTTCGAAGGCCGCCGGATCAAGATTGACGCAGGCTGGAACGAGCATGCCGATATGACCCACCGCCACGGATACTTGCGCATCCCGCTGCTCATGCTTTTCGCGATTTTGAGCACGATCGACGTTCGCGCCGCGGTCGAACAGAACGCCTCATTACAGCCGCGCAACCGGCTGGCGATCGTCATCGGCAACACGAACTACCAGAGCAAGCGTCTCGAGCACCTCGCCAACGCGGTCAACGATGCGACGAAACTGTCCGACAGCCTGAAGCGGCTGAACTTTGAGGTTCTGACTGGAACCGATCTTACCGCCGATGGCTTCGTCAAGCTTTTCCATGACGCCGAGGCGAAGCTGCCCGAAAGCAGCGCCGTGCTGATCTTCTACGCCGGCCACGGCATGCAGGTGCAGGGCGAAAACTACCTGCTACCGATCGATACGCCCGATCCGGAAAACCTGGACAAGCTGACGGCGCACGCCGTCAAGCTGAATGATGTGATCGCCAAATTCGCCAGTCGCGGCCGTCAGACCTTCATCTTCCTTGATGCCTGCCGCAACAATCCGCTGGGCAGCGGCGCCAACATCTCCAACGGTCTGGCGCAGGTCGAGGTCGGCGAAAACACGTTTGTCGCCTTCGCCACCCAGCCCGGCAACGTCACCGTCGACGGAACAGGCGAAAACAGCCCGTTCACCACTGCGCTTCTAAAAAACGTCGAAATTCCTGGCTTGAGCATTTCGGACATGATGATCCGCGTCCGCAATGAGACCGAGGCGCTCACCGTCGGCCGCCAGGTGCCGTGGGATCAGTCGAACCTGCGTGAACAATTCTATTTCACCGAACAGCAGATGCTCGATCCGGCGCAGTTGAGCGCGAGCCTGTCGCGCATCCTGTCCGATCCAGACGCCAAGAAGAAGCTGCAGATAGAGCTCGCCTCCAACGACCTGCAGACTGCCGTGCTCATCGTCGGACAGACGCTGCGGTCCGTCGAGATTCCGGCACCGTCAGGCGGTTCAGCGGAGCCGGTCGGCACTCGGGTCGCCAATCTGTCTTCAACCGAAAGCGTTGCAGTCGCTCGCCAGAGCGTCGTCTCCGGCCTCGAAACTCTCATTGTCGGCGCCTCGGCGGGCGAAGCGGAAAAGGACAAGGCAGGCGATCTTGCGCGCAGCATTCAGACCGAACTTCGTCGCCTGGGGTGCTACCGGATGCAAGTTGATGGCGATTGGGGCACAGGCTCCATCCGTGCCCTCACCGACTACTACAAAAATACCAAACAGATCGCACCCACGACCGAGCCGACCGTCGGATTGCTCGGCGATCTCTTTTTGCGTTCCGGCAGAATCTGCAAGCAGCCGGTCATCGTCAAGGCCAAGCCGGCTAAAGTCGCGTCGGACAACGGCCCTTCGCAAACCGGTCCCAGCCGCAAGGCGGCGAAACGCGCGCAGGCCGTCCCGCAACGCCCCATAGCCCCCCCACCAGACATTAGTGGGGGGATAGGCATCGGTGGTGTGTTTTAGGACGTGGGCTGTCAGGCGGGCCTACTTCATTGGCGTTCGTAACATCACGATTTCGCCTCACGGATCGCCTGCAAAGTCGCATGGCGTAGCTTGTCCTCGCGCTTAAGGGTCTTCACTCGTCCGACAAGGCCAGGTTTGATCCATTCGGCGTCTGGCTTGTCGGCTCCCTTCGGTGGCGTGCCTTTCCCCTCCTGCACCTTGGCCCACAGGCGTTCTCGCATGGCTTTGGTCAGGGCGATGTGAGCCGATCCGACATAGCGGCGTTCCGCATCGCGGGTTGCCATCAAAGCGAGTGGTGCCGATCCCGGTTTTAGCTGCACGCCTGCCACTTCAAAGTCGACTTCCTCGTAGCATTTGGTTTTCAGCCACGCTTCGGTGTCGCCTGACCGATAAACGCTGTCAGGCCGCTTCGACACCATGCCCTCCAGGCCCATGCGATCAACCGCGGCGTAGAAGTCGGCCCCGCCGCCATGCACATGGTGACTGTACTGGATCACGCCCTTGGCAGGCCCGACGAGTTCGAGCAGCTTTTCCCGACGTTCCAGCAGAGGTGCTGGGCGCAAGTTGACCCCGTCCAGGTGCAACAGATCGAAGGCGACGAAGATGATCCGATCCGGCGCCCATCGCATTGCGGACCGCAGCGAATGGAAATCCGACACGCCCTTCCCATTGAGGACGATTGCCTCGCCGTCGATGATTGCCGACTTGGAGAAAGGGTTGCCGCCGCCTCGACAATCGTCTTGTACGTCGATGACCAGTCATAGCCTCTTCGCGTGATCGCTCGGGCCGTGCCGTCTCGATTATGATTTGCGTCCGATAGCCATCGTACTTGATTTCGTGAATCCAGTTGTCTCCTGTCGGGGGGACCTCGACAAGCCTGGGAAACATTGGCCTGATGAACTTCAGACGCATGAACTGACCCGCAAGACTGCGTTTCAATTTAGCATGCGCTAAAATGGTTCCGGAACATTTTAGACGAATTGACTGTTTGACAGCCATGGCGAGGCCGTCCGACGTGGACCATCCATTCCCGGCAAGGAGCACGGCGGCGAACCAGCCGATGAGGACGACAACTTCTATACCTGCCCGACGTGCGGACAGCAGGTCGACATGCGCGACTTGCGGCAGGTGATTTGGCACGAGCAGCCAAAGCAAGCCGCTCCTGTTGCTGGTAGATTAGCCGCGCCAGCACATCGGCAGCAGCACCCCTCTCAAAATTGGCGGAACATAATTTAGACCCGTCAGTTGGGAGAACTCATGGGAGGCGCGCGATGTTGCAACGTGAAATCTCCATTGTCTCGGACAGGTCGAAATTGGTGGCGGACTATTCTCTGATCGCCGCCGATATAGCCCAGCGTCTATCTTTGCACGCTTGCAATGACAACGCTTCCGCCAACGTCCCGTGGGCACCGAAACATTCCGAGGCCCCGACTTCGCCGGCCTCGCACACCCGCCGAGTATTCCTCGACCGATCGTGCTTTAGCCACGATCTATGCGTCGACGGTGGTGGGGATAACGCTGATTCTGGCGTCGGCAGTTTGAGTTACGCGACCTGATGCCGCTCTCCCAGAAACTATCTTCGGTTGAGATGACACTCAAATGCCCCGGATGTGGAAACGAGTTCACCAAGCCAGGGCGTTGGTTCATCGTTGCCGCCCACTATCGGTGCGAAGGTTGCCAGCGTTTACACCGCCTTCCTTATTCAGAAAAGGTGGAACTGTTCGAAAGATACGCCCAAGGGTGTGAAGACGGGCTCGGCAGCATCGACAGTGGGCCCGCACCGCTTGGGTGAGGACCGATGCGGGCCCGGCCAAGGGTTGCCTTTCCTTGGCCAGCAGCGTGCGGGGCGCTGCCGCCAAGAACTGAGCATGAGTAATAAGGTTCCGCTGATACAAAAAAGCCCGCCAGCCGTCAGGCCAGTGGGCAGTTCTCATGGGGAAAGCACCGAATGGGAACAGTGCAACGACCGAATCTCGACAGCGCGGTTTTTGTTCCACCGTCCGCGAACAGACCTAGCGTCGTTGCCTTGGTAAACCCGTACGGCAACCCTTCCGGCCTTTCAATTTTTGCCCGATGGCTCGCTATCTCTGCGGCCCTGTCACCTCAAGGTTTAGGCCTGACGCTACCCTGTCACAGATAGTCGATATCCACCCAGATGTTACGCCGCAACCGGCGGCGGTGTTACGTTAGTCGAGGTATACCGTGGTGTGCGAGCTGCTCGGCTGGTGGCGTGCGCCTCTCCGTTGCTTGATGTGACTGTCATGGGGCCGCGAGCCGACTGGCAGCTTCCTAGAATCCAGTTGGCAAAAGCGGCCATTCCGCACCGAGCGCCACTTATCGGATCGAAGGTGTTTTCGGCGTCACAGGCCCGCCAACTGGTGTTATGCTACTTCTCACCGCGAGGCTTGAGCTTACGCGGTGAGAAGTTGAGGAGGAGGATATGTTAGAGACGCAGCTTCAAAGTCGCAATGGCATGCCGATTGGCGCCGACCTCATCGATGAGTTCGCTTCGGGGTTGGCTGGCCGCCTTATCCGGCTCGCTGATGCCGATTACGACGAGGCACGCCGTATTTGGAACGCGGCAATTGATCGACACCCTGGACTGATCGCACGCTGCCTCGGTGTCGCTGATGTAATCCACGCAGTGAAATTCGCTTCTAAAAACGACCTTCTTGTCGCGGTGCGTGGGGGCGGTCACAATGTCGCCGGGCGCGCGCTCTGCGACAACGGCATCGTGATCGACCTCTCCGCCATGCGTGGCGTGATGGTTGAGCCCAAGACCCAGACCGTGCGAGTTCAGGGCGGCGCGACGCTTGGCGATCTCGACCGAGAGACGCATTTGCATGGGTTGGCGGTGCCGGTCGGCGTCGTCTCTAAGACCGGCGTTGCCGGTCTGACGCTCGGCGGCGGCGTAGGCTGGCTGGTGCGCAAGTACGGACTGAGCTGCGACAATGTGATTTCGTTTGAGCTGGTGACAGCGGAGGGCAACCTGCTGACGGCCAGCATGGAAGAACACCCCGACCTGTTCTGGGCTTTGCGCGGCGGCGGCGGCAATTTCGGCATCGTCACCTGCTTCACCTTCCGGGCGCAGCAAATATCTTCAGTGCTCGGCGGCCTGATCGTTCACGCACGCGACAAGTCCGGTGAGGTGTTGCGCTTCTATCGTGACTTCATGGCCACGGCACCGGAGGAACTGACTGCCTACGCGGCCATGCTGACGACACCGGACGGCATGCCGGCGATCGGCGTAATCGCATGCTGGTGCGGTGACGTGGTAGAAGGCGCACGTGTGCTGGCGCCGCTGCGAGCTTTCGGTCCCCCAATGCTCGATGCCATCCAGCTAATGCCCTTCCCGACGATGCAGAAGCTGCTTGACGGCGCTTTCCCGGACGGCACCCACAATTTCTGGAAGGCGAGCTTCGTTCCGCAACTTACCGACACGATCATAGACCTGCTTGTCGAGCATGGAAATCGCATGAAGTCGCCTCTTTCGGCCTGCATCGTAGAGTTCTATGGCGGCGCGCCAGGCAGGATCAGTCGCGCTGAATCCGCCTTCGCCCAGCGCGGCGCGGAATACAACATAGGAATGACCGCGCAGTGGGTGGATCCGGCCGAAAGCGAAAGGCATATTGCCTGGGTACGCGCCATGTATGATGCGTTCGAGCCGCATTCGAGCGGGATGCACCTTCTGAACTTTCAGAGCGAGCCCGCGGACCAAGTTATCCGCGCCTCATTCGGCGAAAACTACAGACGGCTTGCGGAAGTGAAAAGCAAATACGACCCGACCAACTTTTTTAGCGTCAACCAAAACATCTCGACCGCGACACATTAAGCGCCCTTCGACAAACTGGGGCGAACTGATCGAAAGTTCCCTTGGGGTCAGCATGATCGCGGCACTAAAGGCGCGTCCTATTTCCTCCCCGCGGCAAAACGGGCACGAGCTGCATTGGGCTGGGGGGTTTTAGAGCTTGCTAAGGAGGCCGGAGTCTCAACTCAAACCGTTGTGCGATTCGAACGAGGCGAGACGTTGAAACAGTCCACAATAGTTCAGCTTAAAGCAACGTTCGAAGCAGCCGGAATAGAGTTCATTTCAGAGAGTGGCGGTGGTCCTGGTGTGCGCTTGTCACGTGGATTGGAAGCACCTAGTCGAAGGCGGCACCTGCGGGCGGCATTACGGATTATCTGTTCCCGATCAATGTCAGCGCTGCCCCTCAAATCGGTCCTAGAGTTCTACTTTGCGAATGCCTAAGCGCTGACATTCCGGCGACCGCGGGTGCGCGTCAGCCGAACTTTATCTGCCTTCGTCTGAATCACTGCTTGAGACTGATAACCGGACCCTCGCCGTCGCAGTCGAGCGGTTGCGACTGCCGTGCGTTCGCGGTTTAACGTGCCACTATGGATCGAGCGTCTGGAGGCGAGACACGTCGTCAGCGGCCTCGGCCAACAGCCATTCACGAAATGTGATGATTTTAGGGACCATCGACATCGCGCGGGGGCAGACGATCCAGTATGTCTTGGACAATCGCAGAGCCGTAGCAAACGGTCTGACGAGGCGCCCGTTGATGAGATCCCAAGCCGCAAGCGTGGTGCGGGCGAGTGCGATGCCCTGGCCGTCGACAGCGGCGTCTATGACCATGCTGGCACGGTTCAGGACCGGTCCGTGGGAGAGTTTGGCATCTCGCACGCCAGCAGCCTCGAGCCATTCCGACCAGTCCTTCCGGTCATCAAGATGCAGCAGCGGAAATTTCAACACATCGGACGGCTCGCGCATCCGCTGATGAAGTTTGGGACTGCAAACCGCGAACAGCTGCTCGGAACACAGGCGGACAACATCATGCCCAGCCCAGTTGCCATCGCCATGCCGCACGGCAAGATCGACGTCCTCTCTTGCGAAGTCGACGTGATGCATGGTTGCGGAAACCCTGAGGTCGATGTCCGGATGCGTCTCTGCAAACCTGCCAAGGCGATTTACCAACCACTTGGAGGCAAAGTCGGGCGACGTGCTGACCGTCAACGCGCCGGCCCTGGATAGATGCTGAATGCGTTGCGTGCCGAGAGCTATACGGTCGAAGGCATCACGTACCACCTCTAGATAGGAGAGGCCGGCTCGCGTGATGCTCAGCTTTTGACGTTCGCGATCGAACAGCCTGACGCCCAATTCGAGCTCGAGCGCCTTCACCTGATGGCTCACCGCGCCCTGCGTCACGGATAGTTCGTCCGCCGCCCTGGTGAAACTCCCGTGGCGAGCCGCGGCCTCGAAGGCCTTGAGGGCGTTGAGTGATGGCAGTCGGCGAGCCAATTTTCTACCATGTCATGAGAAAAATTCGGCCAAGCACGAGAAACCATGCTTTGCGCCCGTGGGCAGATTGGAGCATTTCAGCGCGACACGTCAACATGGATGCAGCGAGAGGATGAGAAATGTTCAATCACCCACTTACTGAAGGCCGGAGGCCTCCGTCGTCGTTGCCGACGCATGTTCGTCACATCATCAACAATGCGACAGGACCTATTGTGATAGTATCGCGTTGGATACAACTCTACCGCCAACGTGGACAGCTGGCCGAGCTCGAAGACCATCAGCTTGCAGACCTGGGTCTTGGTCGTACGCAGGTTCGGAACGAATGCGCGAAGTGGCCTTGGCAGGCCTAACTCTCGGCCGCCGTTGCATTCTGGTCAGATCAAGCCGGTGCCTACCTAAAAATGACCCCTTGAGGACCGGCTTGCCGACGCATCGGCAACCCGGCTCCTCGCAATCCTGCAGCCGTCCCTCGACCAGCCTGGGCGTACGTGGGGCGAGGTTCTCCGCGCCGCCGCTATGGTGCCACTGACATCATGGTCGAACACGCGCACGCTGTTGCAGTCGGGCGACTTTGCGCCTCAAGTTGGCCATTGCACTTATCATGGCCGCCGCCCAGTAGCGGACATCCGAGAGCGGCTAGCCGCATGGCACCTTCGCGCCCAACAGCGCCCACCGTCCCTTTCTGATGCACCCGCTCCCCCGTTGGTTACACGCAACGGAGCCGGCGTGGACAGGCTGCTACGCGCATTGGCCTGGCTTCGGCGTCGAACTCGGTGTGGGGCTTATTTGGCGAAGCGGTTTCGGAATTCGGTAGTGGTGTTGCTGTGGGGGAAGGGTTCAGCCGGGATCGGCACGCCGAGAAAGGCGCACAGGTTCGGCCAGCCGTCGGCCACCTTACAGACCAGCAGGCGCGACGGCGGGAAAGCTGAGATCACTTCGGCGTTGTGGGCTTCGAGCACTTCGATAGCATGGGTTTCGTCGTCGAGACGACCGCCGAAAATTTTCGTCTCTATGACGGCCCGGCCAAAACTTTGCGGGTCGGCGGTCTCGCCCATGGTGTTGAAGATCGTGACGCGTGCGCTCCTGTACCAGTCCTCGGGGTTGCGAACGGTGAGGATGAGCTTGGCGTCGGGGAAATACTCGGCGAGTTCGCGCCAGAAATAGGCCGTCGGCCAGTCGACTGCCGACTTGTAACCGGCATAGACGACGTCCCAGTTCGCCGGCTCGCGGCGCCCGGCCGCGCGGATCAGGTCGCGGTGCTCGGGGTTAGAGTTGACGTCCTCCATGTGATGGCACGGCCCAAACCCGAGCATTTCAAGCGCCAAGTTCAGAGTGTGCGTGCCGGTGCGGCCGAACCCAGCCCCGATAACAGAGAATGCCATGCGATCCTCCTGTGGCGGGAGCGGATCATAGATTGCACCGGTTGGGAAGGGAGGATGGTCCTGGCGCATCCTGAGAGACCAATTGGAATATCGAGAGATGCGCCGAACTCGCTCTGTCCGAAGACTAAATACCCGGCCTGCCGGTTACGGCGTCGATTGCGATCCGAGCCGCAGAAACCAGGCGGCAGACTTCGTTCCAGTATCATAGCCGCTAGAAATCTCGCAATCCCGGCCATCACAGCGCCTCCTTCTGATCGGTGCTCCTGACCTCGCTCTTCAGCGCCGCTCCTCCCCGCAATGCGGCCACTGTTCCTTCATCGAGGGTGAGCTGGACGATGCAGCCGGCGGGCACGCAGGTCGAGAAGCGAAGCACGTCGAGCGACGGGCCGTCGTCGATCTGCAGGCTTGCGCCGGCGTCGAGCAGAAGCCCACGGAAGCACGAGGTTGCCGGCCAAGGTCCCATCGCTGATCCGCCTGAGCTCGACAGCCTTGTCCGCTGGCCGTTCTGCTGCGTTTGTTGCTGTGAGACAGCGCAGGCGATCTATGACATGTGAGGCTCCAGTCCTGGTAGCTCTCCTGGAGTGACGTCGCACCGCCCGGAACCCATATCATCTTTTGCGCAAACACCGAAATGGCAAAGCCCATCAGAGCGCAGCAGTTGCATCAGCAGGAGGCTTCAGCCCCAGTTCCTACGGATCATATCTTGATCTATTCGTATCAGCCCGGCTCGCTTCGGCGCCAAGCTCATTGCCCCTATCAGCCTGCAACCTGCCGACTACCACTTGACACTGAAGCCGAGCTTGGCACCGATCGACCGGCTGTCGCTGAACTCCTTCAGGCTCGACTTGGCGAAGGCTTCGCCGAAGACGCTGTGCGTGGTTACGGTGGACAACCGCCTCGGCCAGGCCAGGATCACCGACCCTCAACCACCTTGCAGGAACGGCGTGGAGCACTGAACGTTGAGCAAGTCAGGCATGTCTGCATTGGCTGAGGACCATCAATGTTCACGTTCATGTTTGCCACCGGCATCGAGAACAGCACACCGACTATTCGAGGAGGGCGGGAGCGGGTCGACGAACTGGAAAAATGTCGCTTCTACCATCGATGGCGCACCGACTTCGAACTCGTCCAGGACCTCGGGCTCCATTTCCTCCGCTACGGACCTCCCATTCACAAAACGTGGCTAGCTGATAGACGTTACGACTGGGCTTTCGCCGACGAGACCTTCTCCGACCTAAAGGCGAAGGACGTTCTCCCGATCGTCGACCTTTGCCATTTTGGCGTGCCGGACTGGGTTGGTAATTTCCAGAACCCCGACTTTCCGAGACTATTCGAACACTATGCCCGGGATTTTGCGATCCGCTATCCGTGGATCCAGCTCTTCACGCCAATAAATGAGATGTTCATCTGCGCCACCTTTTCAGCCCGCTGGGGTTGGTGGAACGAGCAACTGAGCAGCGACACCGCCTTCGTCACCGCCCTCAAGCACATCGTGAAGGCAAACGTGCTTGCCATGCGGGCGATCCTCGAGGTGCGACCGGACGCGATTTTTATTCAGAGCGAATCCTCGGAATACTTCCACGCCGACTCTCCCGAGGCGATCTTAGGGGCGGAGCGGTTCAACAGAGAGCGTTTCCTGTCGCTTGATCTCAACTACGGTCACGACGTCGACGCGCGCACCTATCGTTACCTTCTCGAAAACGGGATGACGGCCGAAGAATACAGTTTCTTCCTGGAGAACCATCTGCGTCGGCATTGCGTGATGGGCACCGATTATTACCAGACCAACGAACATCGGGTTTGGGAAGACGGCACGACGTCCGGGTCCGGCGAGGTGTTTGGCTACGACGAGATCACGCGGCAGTACTTCAACCGCTACCGGCTACCTGTCATGCATACAGAGACCAACATCAGCGAAGGCCCTAATGGAGACGAGGCCGTCTATTGGTTGTGGAAAGAGTGGGCCAACGTGCTGCGCATCCGCAACGACGGCATTCCCATCGTAGGCTTCACCTGGTACTCACTGACGGATCAGGTGGACTGGGACAGTGCGCTTCGGGAGAACAACGGACGGGTCAATCCGCTGGGCCTCTATGACCTCGACCGCAATCCAAGGGCGGTTGGACGGGCTTTCAAGGCGCTGGTCGCGAACTGGAATAAGCTGTTGGCCACACAAAGTGTGTGCCTTGCTTTGCCGGTCTTTCTTCCCTCGCAGCAGAATGATGCCATTGTTCGTGCGCAGCAGGAGTATGCGCGCAGCCTGCTGAGCGTGGACCGGGTCGCTGAAGGCGGCTCCGAACCATTTGCTCTGCCCCGGATAGAGGCCGAACCTGATGCGCCTGGATAAGCACGCCGCAGGTGCGCGGGCGTGGATTGAGAACCCCTGTGAAGTCGATCGAGACCATGACAGGCGAGAAGGTGGCGTTCATTGAGTGGACATCGGTCATTCAAGAGACTGGTGGTCGAAGACAACATCCCGAAAGACCAATGGCGGTATCACGCCGCGTCGTTGGTCGCCACACTTACCGGAAAGCAGAATCCAGACCCCAAGTTGGTCAACTGGGTCGCTCGGAAATGAACGCGCCGAGCCCTTAGCATCCAGACGCCTCGCTGATCAAATTCGCGCGGGAATTTCAGCGACGGGCAGATGCACAGTTGGATGACCTCCACTTGACCATCGAAGCGACGCTTCGAACAACGAAAGATCCCGCAAGGTTTTAGATCGTCTTGCCATGACGACCAATGCCATCCCGAACGAACGCTCTGAGCGCCTGTAAGCGGGATGTTTACTAGCTCTTGCTTGACGCGGACCCACCCGCTCCAGACTCTTGGAGATGGGTGGGGGTTTCAAGGTGGCGATGAAGGCGCGCTGTCACGGCGGTGGTGCGTGGCCGTGCGACGCCGGATCGCATCAGCATGACGATCCCCTCTTCTGCTTAGCCGGTGACTGGTCGGGCGTCTAGGTCGGCGGCGGAGCGGGGCGACCAAGTCTCAGTCTCTAATCGTCAGCCCCATCCTTCGGATAAGCCAAGGCATAGTGAGGCCCTGGACGAAAATTGAAAACGCCACGACAGCAAACGCCGTGACGATGATTTCCCCCCTTTCGGGTATCCCTTGCGGCAGTGCAAGGGCCAACGCCAGTGCAAGCGATCCTCGCAGTCCTCCCCAGACCAGAATGTGCTGGTACTTGACGTTGACCTGGAGTGAGGTCCCCCTCAGCAGGGCACAGAGTGGATAGATGGCCAGCACGCGGCCGAGGAGCACGAGCACGACAGCAATAAAGGAGCTTGCGGAAAAGATCCCCAACGGCTGGTGGGCTTCATGTCCACCAATCAGAATGAACACAATGGAGTTGGCCAGGAACGCCGAATAGGTCCAAAAGGCGAGCACGTGGCTTCGTGCATTGGCCGAGATAGCACCCTTCCAGCCGACATTTCCGACCAGCAGGCCGGCAGTCAGCGTCGCCAGCACACCCGACATGCCGAACTTTTCAGCGGCAAGAAAAGAGCCGTAGGCGGCAATCGTTGTCAATGTGATCTCAACCAGGTAATCTTCAGTCCGCCCCGCGATAAGAAGAATTAACGCTGCCACAGCCGCGCCTGCGGCCACCCCACCCGTCACTGTCCAGCCAAATGACGACGCTATAGCTAACGGCGTTGCGCTGGCGCCAGCAGCCACAGAGATGAGAATTGCAAAACCCACCGCGGCTGCACCGTCGTTGAGTAGGCTTTCGGATTCGACAAGGAGACGGAGGCGAGCTTGCACTTTCATTTCCTTGAAGGCCGCCAGCACTGATACCGGGTCCGTGGCGGCGATCAGCACACCGAACAGGCTCGCTCCAATCCAGCTCCACCCAAGCAGCAGATGCATGCCGACCGCCACTGCCGCAGCTGCGATCGCGACCCCTGGAAAGGCAAGCAGCGCTGTCACCGGCAGATCTACTCTGAAGTGACGCCACTCGATCTCCAGGGCAGCCTGGAAGATCAGCGGCGGCAGGAACACGGTGAAAATCAGATCACGGCTGAGAGGCAGCTCGGCAACGCCCGGGAGGAAGCTCAGTGCAATGCCGGCGACAACCAAGCCGACACTGTAAGGCAGCCGCAGACGCCTCGAAATCATGGCCACCAGCGAGGCCGTGAGCAGGATCATTCCTAGGGTGGGGATAGACAACGCTTCCACAGTTCCTCCTAGTCAAGCGAAGTTACGAAAGGGTGAGCTTCCTGAGGTCTGTTCACACTCCCGCCAATGTAATGTACGACGCCACCGAAACCACGTGCGAGACGATGGTGCTAATCCTGCTGGTGACAATTGCTGCGGCGGTGAGCTCACAGGCCTGGAGCTATACTGCGACCGCGATTTGGTACTTAATGGCACCCGACTGGCAATCATTGGATGCTGCTCGAGCTTGATATCGCTGGCTGCTGAGATGTGCCGCAGGTCTTTCTTGAGTGCAAGGCTCCGCCTCCCTTCCGCGTTCCTCGCACCCACCCTTGCCCGGTCGGTCTGTCTGGGCGCGCTTTCCGTGAGCACACATGAACATATGCGCCGACGACGCTCGACACGTGCTGCAAAGAGCGCGGTGTACCTCTTGGTTGCAGGACGCAGAGCGCTTTCGCTCTCCGACCCTACGTGTACCCTTGCAAAGACCGAGACATGAGCGGGAACAAACCTCACATCTGGGATGTCAGTAGAGCCGTTTGAGGAAGCGACTAACAACAATGCTTCTTGCCGTGGTGCCCAGCAATCACCCCATGGTGGCGCCAACTGCGATCTGCGCTTGCGAAGGCGTCCGGCCTAGGTCGGACATGATCAGTTTGCCAAGTGACCGTTACGGCGGAACACCGCGTTTAGGATCGCTTCGTAGGCGCTGCCCACGTCTTCCTCGATCTCAGTGGTTTTGATGCCGAGCGCTTTAGCATCGGCGAAGAGCTCTTGGGTCAGCTCGGCAACAGAGGTTGTATCAGTCCCGACCGTGTTAGGGACATGTTCGAAATCCACTTGTGCAGAAAGTCTGCGCCGCGCGTGCTCATGAGCAGATAAGGCGCCCGCGCATATTAGGTTCCGCTCATTTTGACCCCATCGCCGGCTGCTCCTGTCTCTTGGACATGGCTCGAGGTAATTTCAAAGTTGGCGACGAGGTCGCCGTCACGGCGACTGTGCGCGGCCGGGTGACGCCCGATCCCATCAAGCGTGACGATCCCCTCTTACGACTACTTCCCGCATTCGGTTGTGTCGATTCGGCTTCGAAGGCTGGATTGGCAGCATATGGAATTGATCGGCCCGATCACGCGCATCGACGGCGACAAGGTGACCGTCAGCCACAAGGCGACCACCAGTCTCCGGCCATGGTGACCGTCGACGCCGAGCACGTGCGCCTGGTCGAAAGGCATATGACGGCGCTGCGGCGAAAAATTGCCTTGTTGACAAAGCCTACGGCTGCCGACCCAACGCAAAAGCCACTGTAACTTTGAAGAGCGAGGTGGGCCCGCACCACTGGCGGAGCGATGCGCGCCCGGCCGAGGGTTACGGCCCTCGACCAGAAGCGAAGGGGGCTCGACGTCGATTGAGAACCAGCCGCCAAGTTTTCAGGTTCCGCTAATGTACAAAAAACCGGCCGGGCTGGGCCGGCGCTAAAGGTGGTGGGCGATCAAGCCGTCAAGCTGATGCTAAACTGCCCGCCACCTTTCGGCAGCGGGCCAGTTCCAAAGGGGAACGTTGAACTGATGTGACAGTGCGAAGTGTTTCCAGGCGACAATGTTCCCCGAGAGGCAGCGTCGCCAGCGCGCGTTTCACTGAAAGTCTTTTTCCATCCACGGATTGGTGTTTATCCGAGGTGTGGTTTTTCCGGCGTTGCACCGGCCGGCAATTTGGCCGTTCCAGTCGAACTGCAGTCCAGCTCTGGCACCGGCTTCTTGGCGGAGTGCTTGGTAGAGCACAGGTCCGCAGCGTCACTCACCACCACCTTCTTCTCCTTGGCAAAAGCGATACCATTCCCAGCGATCACGATCGCGGGCGTCTTGCCCTTGCCTGCGGTTCGCTGGTGGTTGAAGCGCCCCGGCATCGCATTTGAGACCCAGGACTGGTGCACAAGGATCATGACATTGAATTCCGCTCTATACAGGAACAAGTGCCTTTCCTCTGGATTAGGGGGCGACGCCACAAGGGCGCCGCCCACTAATGGAGACTCACATGAAACGTAAGATTTTGACAGCAACAGCAATCTCTCTCTGTCTCGCCACCGCAGCCTTCGCACAGTCGTCGGGAACATCCAGCGGCACAAACGGAACGTCCGGCTCATCGGCCGGTTCGGGTATGAGTTCTACGTCCGGCTCCGGCCAAAGCGGTATCCCGAGCGGTTGGGACAGCAAGCTCTCCGGCTCATTCTTCAGAGACGCCAATTCGGGAAGACTTCTGTCGCAGGATGAGATCCGCCGGAACTGGTCTTCGCTGAGCTCTGAACAGCAGGCACAGGTTCGCTCCGACTGCTCGAGAATGACGGCCAGTAACGGCACTGGCTCTGGCACAACGACCGGCACATCAGGCAGCTCGGGTTCGACCGGCAGTAACAGCACGGCTAGCAACAGCACTGGTTCGGGTACAACCACCGGCACGTCGGGATCCTCGGGTTCGACCGGCAGCAACACCACGGCTAGCAACAGTATCGGCTCGGGTACGACCACCGGCACGTCGGGATCCTCGGACACAGCTGGTGATAAGACTGCCAGCACCAACACGGGTTCGGGCGCAAACTCGGCTGCTCAAATGGCCTCGATGCAGCAACTCTGCACCCAAGTCCAAGGGATGTGACTGAATGCGGGCTCCGGGCCGGCTTGGCCGGAATAGAAGAGGCCTTGAAGGCCCGGACATCGCTCGTTTGGCAGCCGTTTCGCGCTACAGTCGGCCGGTGGCGGGCTCAGGATTTCAGCCGCAGCAGTTCCAAACGATCGAGAGCATGGCGTCGCGGTCGCAACGTCCCTCGCCCTGCTCCAGTCGGATCAGCATGCGCGTCCGGGTTAATGTCGTCGAGTTGAGGTGCGCGACCCTCGCAGACGCGCCGAGCACCGCCGTTGGTGGCCCTCGCGAGAAGGCAATGACGAGGCTCGTTGACCTTGGCCCACCTAAGCTGCGCCATAGCCGTTTTCACGCCTGCCCGACCTGCGCCCAACAGACCGACAAGAGCGACTTCCCCAGGTGATGTGGCATGAACAGCCGGATGACGAGCCTGGTTCAGCATCGCGCTGGGTGTCGTCGATCTGGTCGGCGCCGAGCGGATTGCCGGTGCCTCGGCATGAGCGGCAAGGAAGATCTGCTCCGTGCTTTTGGGGCGCGGGAAATAAGCAGCGGCATACTCTCACTTTCAGTGGACAAGCAGGCCGGGCTGTGGAGCCGGGTCGCTGGCGAGGGCTGGACATCGCGACATTGTTGACAGCCTATCGGCATGACAGTCCCAAGCGACAATGTGGGCCTCGCGCGTGCCATGGTCGCCGGCATCACATTGCTCGGCATCATCGGTGCGAAGGGCGTGTCCGCGCGCCACGCTCGCAGCGGGAACAGGCCGCGCGACTATGGCGATCGCAGCGGCTTTCCCAGAGGCACTTCCGCAGCCCGCGACTTCGCCCGCTCGCAGCTAGGGGCCGGCGCAGCCTGACAGAGTTGCCGAGATCGCTGGCGAGGTGTGATCGGCGATAGGCCGCGTCGCCAGGCGACCACGCCATGGGTGGTTGGTCTCGACAATCAAGCTTTGGCATCGAAGATAGCCTGGCCGTCTTGGGATCACCGCCGCGCACCGCGCACGGGTTTGTGTGGTGCGTTGAAGGCAGCACGAAAAAGCAGCGATACGGCCTCGGATGGAACCTTCCATGTCTCTGCCTGGCACGTGCCGGCAATCCTTATGCCGAGCCGCGTTCCGGCAGCTCGGTCTCTTCCGCCACCTTTTTTTGCACGTCTCGGCGCGAGCGTTCCGCCTCGTCGGAACTATATTCGTCATCTGTCCGCTCGAGTTCGCGATCGATTGTCTCGCGAGATCCCTCCACCGGATCCTGTTGCGGAGATGTTTTCGGGCCGGTTTCGATCTTGCCTTCGCCGGGTACGGTGCGGTCGGAAGACTTCGACATCTTCGGTTTCCCTTCGTCTGTTGTCCTGCCTTCACATTTGGAATGATTTCGGTTTCCTGCCCCAACAGGATCGTCGATGATCTGTTCCGAGGCAGGTATCCGCCGGATTCCTTTGCTGCCACGCTCCGGTTGCGACGCCCTCCCGAGTCCGGGGGTGAGGTTGGGGACAAAAGGGCAGACCTGGATACGTGTCTTCGCAAGCTGTAGAAAATCTCTGAGCTCCGGGAGACCGATCTGGCGGTCCTGAAAGGCATCCCGATCCAGGAGAAGGAATTCCAGGCCAATCATGACCTTGTCCGTGAGGCGACCGGCCCTCGCATTCGTTTGTCCTTATCGACGGCCTGGTCGGCTCCACCAAGCACACCGGCGAGGGTAAGCGGCAGATCACATCATTCTTCGTGACCGGCGACATTCCGAATCTGCACGGACTACATCTTCGGTGATGGACTGCACCTTCTCGACCCTGTTCATCGAGGTCAGGAATGCGGCTAAAAACTGCTAAGGCTCTGCATACGACTGCAGGTGGAAACGATGCGATAGCATCAGATCACCCGCTCGCGTTCGCCATTCACTCACGCGTGACCACCTACTTACAGTGAACGTTCACTCACATTTGCAGAGACAGATCCAAGGTCTGGACGGGGTCCGAAGCGAAATGCCAAGCGCATCCCCTGCATAAACCCGCGACGCCGACGCGGAGCAATGCACCTGGAACAAATTCCCGCAAGCACAGTTCGGGGCGTGCAGCGGTCGACCCGCGCTGCAAGATCGGTCACCCGATCGCCCGCGCCGGCCCCTCCCACGGCGCGGGCTCTTTTACTGTCAAACCATTGAAGTCACGACATTCGCGCGTTGCGGATATCGTTTGTCGAGCACATCAGGCAACCGCGCCTCGGCAGGTCAGCAGAACCGATGTCATGGGAACAACACAGCACTGTGACGGTTCGGTGGCATGCAAGGTAGAGAATGATGGGCAAAAAACCCAAACAGCACACAGAATCCACGGCGGATCGTGAAAAGGCGATTGAAGCGACCTACTTTGCGCACAACTGCGGCCTCAGCAAGGACGAGGCAGTCAAAATGCTAAGGGAAGACCCAATCAGGATCGATGATGAATCCCAAGAGAGCTCCGGCCGCCGAACTGAAGCGATCCTCGATTGCTCGTCGCAGCCGGCCGCGGCCCATGATCTTCTTCACCTCCGATTGCATTTCAACGACACGCGCATTCTGCGTCTTGAAGCGGCACCCCTTTTCTTCGTTGGCCGAGCATGATCGAGCGCTGGTGCCCGTTGGGACGAGGCTGTTTGCCCACGCGACGAGTCTGTCACCTCGACGACTTCGCGAGGGGGGCGGCGGAGGCCGTGTCTTCCTTGCTGTCGTCGCGCCACCGCATCAGCTTTGACGCGGCGAGGCTCCCGGACCCCCTGCCGGACGTCGCATCGCAAGATCGAAGGCATCGCCGGAGCTCAGCACGTGAACCCTCAGATCATGTTGTCGAAAACAGCCAGCGGGTGATGCCCCGCGCTTGTGGTCGTCGCGGCTGCTCGGAGCCGCCGCCGAATATTCACTCATGAATGTTCTCCGCTTCAGCCATCCCCCAACAGGGCATCCGAACCATGATGTAAGTTGATTGTTCCTCCCCAGAACGCCCGACGCGAGGGAACATACGGCAGAAGCCAAGGTTCGGGTCGGGCGCGGCGTGCCCGCGGTTGAAGGGTCGACATCCATGCTGGCAATCATTGCTGGGACTTTGGTTCTGACGACAGTGGTCGGCGGGCTGATTACCGCCTTCTGGATCGAGGCCCGTCATGATCTCCACGACCCGACGCCGGACAGGGCGATGCACCTGGAGCTGCTAACCAGACTTGGCTCTCCGGTTTCGGCGGAGTCGTCCTGATATGGACACCATCACCGCGAAACTCGATCCGAGAACGAGAGTCGGCTGGCTTCTGCTCGGCTTCGCGCTGGGCGGTTTCTTCGACGGCATCGTCCTGCACCAGATTCTGCAATGGCATCATCTTCTCTCGGGCCTCGCCGACCCGGCGGGTTCCGACCTGCGCTTCCAGATCATGGCCGACGGCCTCTTCCACTTGTTCATGTACGTGTTCGCCGTTGCCGGCACGGTGCTGCTGGTGGCGGCGAGGGCAGCAGGCAGGCGGGCCGTAACGACGACCGAGATCCTTCGGCTGGCCTTCATCGGGTTCGGCGTCTGGCATCTGGTGGACGCCATTGTGTTCCATTGGCTGCTCGGCCTGCATCGGATCAAGATGAACAGCGACATGCCGCTCGCCTGGGATATTTGGTGGCTGGTCATCTTCGGAATCGTGCCGCTGCTGTTGGTGCTGGTGCTGCCCAACCGCGGTGGACCGGCAGGTGCCTCGGCGGCTCTGACCAGCATCGTCCTGCTTGCAGGACTGGCTGCGGGTGCTGGCCCGCTCTTCAACGGTGCCGCCACTTCCGTCATCGTCTTTCGAGCTGGGATGTCAGTCGTCCCATCCAGCAACGAGGCATTCCTTCAAGCTTATGACCTGCGGAACCGGACTGGGGAGTAGCAATCATGCAACGCGCCATCCAACGGAACATCGAGGGTAGCCACAGCAGAAGTATGATACCCCGCATCGTGGTGGTCGGCGGAGGGTTTGCCGGTCTGGAGGTAGCCAAGGCGCTCGGCGGGGCGGAGATCGGGGTCACGATCATCGACCGCCACAATCACCACCTGTTCCAGCCCCTGCTATATCAGGTTGCAACAGCCGCCTTGTCGGCGCCTGACATCGCCGAGCCAATCCGCAAGATACTGGGCCGCTATCCCTCTGTTCAGGTCCTCTTCGGCAATGTCGCCAAGATCGACACCGAGGCCAGGATACTGGTTCTGGCCGATGGGACCACGGTTCCCTATGACCTGCTGGTCTTGGCAACGGGCTCGCAGCCATTCTACTTCAGCCAGGAGAGCTGGGCTCGGGTTTGTCCGGGCTTGAAGAGCATCGAGGACGCCCGCACGATACGGTCACGGCTGCTGCTGTCGTTTGAGCATGCGGAACGGACAACCGATCCAGTCGAGCAATCACGGCTGATGACGATCGCCATCATCGGCGGCGGCCCGACCGGCGTGGAACTGGCGGGCTCCATCGCAGAACTCAGCCGGCACACGCTGGCACGCGACTTCCGCAACATCCGGCCAGAGAAGACAAAGATCATACTTGTCGAAGCCGGCAACCGTCTGCTCGCCGGCTTCGCTCCGGAGCTTTCCGAATATGCACGTCTGCGCCTCGAAAGCCTGGGCGTCGACGTCGCGCTCGACAGTCGCGTCGAGGCCATCGAAGCACAGAAGATCACCGTCGGCGGCAAGGTCATCCCGGTAGCCTTGACGCTCTGGGCCGCCGGAGTGGCGGCTTCGCCGCTGGCGGCCCAGCTTGGTGTCGGGCTAGACCGCGGCGGCCGGGTGAAGGTCGGATCCGACCTGCAGGTAATGGGCCGTTCCGACATCTTCGCGCTTGGCGATGTCGCGCTGTTCCTCGACGAGAACGGCCAGCCACTGCCGGGTCTTGCCCAGGTGGCCAAGCAGCAGGGCGAGCACCTCGGCAAGGCCCTGGCACGCCGGACAGATACTGGCGAGGATCTCCCGGCTTTTGTCTTCAGAAATCGAGGCAACACGGCGATCGTCGGCCGCCATGCTGCCGTGTTCGAGTCCGGCAGGCTGAAATTGAAAGGCTGGTTCGCCTGGTCCGCTTGGGCGATCATCCATGTTTACCTGCTCGTCGGTTTTCAACACCGAGTCCAGGTCTCGATCCAATGGCTGTGGCGCTATCTCACCTATGAACGCGGCGCCCGGCTGATCGCCGAGGAACGGGCCGAACCGGGTCCACCACCGTCGCCTGCAGCAGAACAGCCAGCCCCGAGAGAGGCCTTGCCACCGGACGCAGACGCCCTCCCCGGCATTGCCCGGGCGCGCTGAGATTGAGCGAGTCCATTCAGGGCTCACCAGACTGCGCTCAGGGGCTGGAAATCAGCCATCAGCGACGCCGGTGTAACAGGTCGGTGATTACCGCCTGGAGACCCAGCACTGCTCCGTTCGCAATTCCGATTCCACTCCCGCAGGACCATCATCTCGTTCATCAAGTTCAGAACTGGCGCTCATTCAGGGGGCGCTAGTCGTGAACGCCGCCAGTTTCTGCCAATCGAAGACAACGCCCACGCCAGGTCCGTCGGGTGCAAGCGCCAAACCATTCTGAAGTCTAAGCGGCTCAGCGGTGTATTGGTCAATATCGAAACTATGCGCCTCTACCCAGCCGGCATTTGTCTGGCCTGCAACGAGGCTGACATGAAGTTCCTGCATTCCGTGACTGCAGACCGGAATGCCAGCCCTGCGTGAGAGCGCTGCCACGCGCAGCCAGCCTGTGACACCGCCGCAGTTGGAGGCGTCAGGTTGGATGTAGCCGAGCTTCGACCATGCAAAGGCATGCTCGAACTCCTCGATGACATGCAGGTTTTCTCCCATGGCCAGGGGCATCCCAGTTGCCTTGGCAATGCTGGCGTAACCTTCATAATCGTCGGGTATGATGGGCTCCTCGAACCACAGCAGATCGTAGGGCGCGAATGCTCTCGCTGCCTCGATCGCTCGCGGGACGGTCAGCGCATAGTTGGCGTCAACCATAAAGATGGTATCGGGCCCAATGCGCTCGCGGACTGCCTTCACCCGGGCCACATCCTCCGCAAGGTCGTCCTTGCCGACTTTGATCTTCACCGCCGTGAAGCCGGCCTTTATATAAGAATCGATGCTGGCCAGGAGCTGATCGAGGGTTAAGTTTAGGTCGATGCCGCCCCGATAGGCCTTGGCGGTCTTCCCTGCCGCACCAGCCATCTGCCACAGCGGCAGGCCACTGCGCCGACCCTTGATATCCCACAACGCAATGTCGACCGCCGATATCGCGAAGGATGCGACGCCACCTCGTCCGACATAGTGGATGTGCCAGAGCATGCCGTCATAGAGCGTCTCGATCCCGGTCGCGTCGCGTCCCCGCAGGAAGGGCGCCAGGTCGTGCTCGATCATTGCCTTGATAGCATAGCCGCCCTTGCCGCCGGTGTAGGTGTATCCGGTGCCCTCGCTGCCATCGGCAAGCCTCAACGTGACGGTCACCAGCTCGAAATGTGTGTGCGCGCCGTGCTTGGCATCGGTCATCACCTCACGCAGCGGGACCCGGAATAGCCGGGTCTCGACCTCCTTGATCTCGGTGCCGTTCATGCTGCTTCCATCGAGCTTTTCGTCGGACCATAATTGCACCAAGCTTGCCAACTGGCAACCACTCTGCTCATTTCATCCACATAAGCTGCGGCTTTCCAGAGAACTGGTGGACCATGGCCTCCGATTTGGTCCGACAAAACAGTCAACGCGCTTGTGCTTTGGTCCGATTTACTTTTTAATGGGTCACCGCTGGGAGGATGAAAGCTTGCTGGAATTGGGAGACCGTCCTGAGATGCCCGCGGCAATTCTCGCCGCCCGGGCGGCCGACGCGATGGTGGCTGGAATCGAGGCCGACATCACGTCCGGACGGATTGGCGACGGCAGCTACCTGCCGGCCGAGCGCGAACTTATGATCGCGTATGGCGTGGGCCGGGGCGTTGTGCGTGAGGCGATTGCGCGCCTGGCCAGCCGCGGCTTGGTGGAAGCCCGTCCACGCTTCAGGCCAGTTGCGCGCAGGCCGGGCCTGGATGCCGCGCTCGGCGCGCTTGAGGGCATTGTCGGCCATCTGCTGAGCGACCAGGCAGGCGTGAAGAACCTCTATGACGTGCGCGTCTTCCTCGAGGCGTCCCTGGCACGCAACGCGGCCATCCATGCCCGCAAGGAAGACATCGCAGCACTCGGGGCCGCCCTGGCCATGAACGAGGCGGCTATTCCGGACTCGCAGAATTTCTACGCAACCGACGTGGCTTTTCATGCCGCGCTTTACGATATCGCCCGAAACCCGGTGCTGCCTGTGGTGCACAAGGCATTCACCGCGTGGCTTTCGCCGCAGTGGATGCGCATGCCCCGATCGCCCGAACGGAACCGCGTGAATTTCCTCAGCCACCGGGAAATCTGCATGGCCATCATCGAGCGCGATCCCGATGGCGCCGAGCGGGCGCTGCTCAACCACCTTTCGGCGGCCTGGGAGTATGTGCGCGGTACATTCGAAAGCCGTGAGGCGCCTGAGGCATGACGCAGTCCTTTGACCATATCGTGGTGGGCGGCGGGGCAGCCGGATGCGTCGCGGCGGCAAGGCTGGTCAAAGCAGGGAGGCGAACCCTGTTGCTGGAGGCCGGCCATTCCCACCATCACCCCCTGCTCGACATGCCTCCCGGCATCTTCAAGATGATCAACGGCTCGAAATTCATGCGCTATCACCGCACAGAGCCGCAAGCCCACCTAGACGGCCGCGTCCATGAAATCTCGCAAGGCAACGTGCTGGGTGGCGGCACCTCGGTCAACGCCCAGGTCTATATGAGAGGCCGCTCGGCTGATTACGACGAGTGGGACGAGATGCTGCGCGGCAACAATGCCGGCGTACGCTGGAACTGGCAGGCGGTGCTGCCGCACTTCACCGGGATGGAGGGAAACAATCGGCTCGGCGGCGAACTGCATGGCAGCGAAGGTCCGCTGCTGGTCTCGGATCCCGGCCACATCGATGATGTTTCGCGATGGTTCGTCCAGGCGGTCCAAGGACTGGGACTCCCGTACAACCATGATTTCAACGGCCCGTCGCAGCGCGGCGTCGGCTTCTACCAGTTCATGAACCGGCGCGGAAAGCGAAGCAGCGCCGCCTACGCTTTCATCGAGCCTCTGACGAATGATCCTAAGCTGACGCTGAAACTCAATTGCACTGTCAGTCGGCTGCTGATCGAAAACGGGCGGGTCACGGGCGTCGTTTACTCCGACGCATCGGGCGCCGAGCGTACCAGTTATGCGGATGCCGACGTGATTGTCTCGTCCGGCGCCCTCATCTCGCCGAAACTGCTCATGCTGTCGGGCATCGGCCCTGCCGACGCGCTTGCCAGGTATGGCATTGCTTGCGCCGCCGACCTGCCAGGGGTCGGCGAAAATCTGGTCGACCATCCGGAGGTCCCGATCATCGCCACGGCAAACGGCCCTTACGGTTATTTCAGGCAAGGCCAAGGCTGGCGGATGATCAGGAATGGCCTCCATTTCAAGCTCTTCGGCACCGGCACGATCCTCTCGGCCGGAGTCGAGGCCGGCGCCTTCGTCAACCCGGCCGATCCGCACGGTGAACCAACGATCCAGGCCTTCTGCGTTCCGCACGTCTATCTGGATCGCGATATCCTCACCCTCGTCGAGAACACCTATGGGCTTACCGTCACGACGGTTGTGGTGAAGCCTAAGTCGCGTGGTTTTGTGAGGCTGCGGTCGGCGGACCCGAAGGACATGCCGGTCGTTTCGCCCAATCTGCTCAAGCATCCAGACGACATGCGGGAGATGATCTCGGGTCAGCGTTATTTCCTGCAGGCGTTCCAGACCAAGCCGCTCGGCGATCGGGTCAAGGCCATTGCCGTGCCAAGTCAGGATGATCTCAGCGATGAGGCGCTGGCAAAACATTGCAAACGCTTCGTCAAGACCAACTACCATCCGGCCGGCACGTGCCGAATGGGCTCGGACAGCGACCGGATGGCGGTGCTGGACGCGGCGATGCGCGTGCGCGGGGTGGACAATCTGCGGGTTGCCGACATGTCGGCCTGTCCGAACATCAATGCCGGCAACACGGCCGCGCCGGCGATGATGCTGGGCGATCGATGCGCCGATTTCATCCTGGAGGCGGCATAGCGCCCCATCCAATTGCAAACAGCGGCGTCGCCGCAGCCTTCAGGGCCGAATGATGAGGAAGTCCATGGTCGCAGAAAGCGACAATCAAGGAGGAAAGAGCATGATCATTACCCGTCGAAAACTACTGGTAGGCTCCGCCGCCGGCGCGGTCGCGCTGATGCTCGGCTCACGCGCCTTTGCGGCGCTGCCGCCACTCGCCAAGAAGGACAAGTACAAGGTCGGTTTCGCCCAGACGGAAAGCAACAATCCGTGGCGCCTTGCCGAGACCAAGAGCATGCGGGACGAAGCCGCCAAGCTCGGCCATCAACTGGTTTACACGGATGCCGCCGGATCGTCGGCCAAGCAGGCTTCCGATGTGAACTCGATGATCGCGCAGGGCGTCGACGCCATCTTCCTGCCGCCGCGCGAGGACAAGCCCCTGGTGCCGGTTATCCTGGCGGCGCGCGATGCCGGCATACCGGTGTTCCTGGTTGACCGCGACGTTGACCACACGATGGCCAAACCGGGCGAGGATTACGTCTGCTTCATCGGGTCGGATTTCATCGAGGAGGCGACCCGTATCGGCGAATGGCTGGTCAAGAACGCCAATGGCAAGTCGAAGATCATCGAACTGGAAGGCACGACCGGCGCCTCGGCGGCCACCGATCGCAAGAAGGGCTTCGACGATTTCATCGCCAAGCATTCGGAGTTCACTATCCTGGCGTCTCAGTCCGGCGACTTCGCCCGCGACAAGGGCCGGCAGGTTGCCGAGACGCTGCTTCAGGCGCACCCCGATGCGGATATCATCTACGCGCACAATGACGAGATGGCGCTGGGTGCAATCGCCGCTTTGGAAGCCGCCGGCAAGACCCCAGGCAAGGATGTGCTGATCTTGTCGATCGACGGCGAGAAGGAAGGCGTACAGGCGATCATCGACGGCAAGATCGGCGCCATCTGCGCCTGCAGCCCGCTGTTCGGGCCGAAGGCCTTCGCCACGATGGCCGATTATGCCGCCGGCAAAAAGATCCCGCCCTTTATTAAGAACGAGGATGCCTTCTTCGACCCGACGAATGCGAAGAAGGACTTCGATATTGCATTCTGATATCCACCCTGTTTCCAGCTGCCCTACCCGCTCCGGCGGGTAGGGTTTGGAGTTTGCCGATGATCACTCAGCCGGATCAAGCAGCGCTGCTCCTGGACATGCGTGACATCCAGAAGCGTTTTGCCGGTATCCCTGCCTTGGCCGGTGCCTCACTCCAGGTCCTTCCGGGCGAGGTCCACGCACTCATCGGCCAGAATGGTGCGGGCAAGTCGACCCTTATCAAGGTGCTCACCGGTTACCACCGTCGGGATGGGGGTCAGGTGCTGTTCGAGCAGAGGCCGTTCGAGGTCGGGTCTCCGCATGAGGCGCAGGTCAGCGGCATCAGTACCATCTACCAGGAAATCAATCTCGTCCCGCTCCGCTCTGTAACCGAGAACATCTGCCTCGGACGCGAGAAACGCCGTCGGGGACTGCTCGACTGGAGCGCGATGCATGCTGAAGCCGAGCGCCTGCTCAGCCGGTTCTCGATCCGCATTGATGTGCGCCGCCCGCTCGGCGACTTCAATACCGCCACGCAGCAGATGGTGGCGATTGCCCGCGCCATCGGCTTTTCCGCCCGCCTCGTGATCATGGATGAGCCGACCTCCTCGCTGGACGAGCGTGAAGTCTCAGTTTTGTTCAGCGTCGTCCGGCAGCTCAAGGCCGAAGGCGTCTCGGTTCTATTCGTCAGCCACAAGCTCGACGAGCTCTACGAGGTATGCGACCGGGTCACGATCATGCGCGATGGCCACACGGTGCGCAGCGCTGCGATGAGCGACATCGGCAAACTGGAACTGGTCGCGGCCATGCTTGGCCGCGATGTCGCGGTGGTCGACGGCCACGCGACTGCGTTCGGCGCGCGCGATCGTTCGAGGATAGGCGATGTGCTGTTTACCGCGCAAGGGCTGTCGGCCGGCCAGTCGGTTCGCAATGTGACCTTCGATGTGCGCCGCGGGGAGATTGCCAGCTTTGCCGGCTTGCTCGGCGCCGGCCGCACCGAAACAGCTCGCCTTGTATTCGGCGCCGACCGCCTGAAGGCCGGCGAGATGACGATGGAAAGGGCATCCTACCATCCTGAGCGAGCCGCCGACGCAATCGCCGCCGGAATGGGGTTCTGCACAGAAGACCGCAAAGCCGAAGGCATCGTGCCGGAGATGACGGTGGCGGAAAACATAACGCTGGCACTGCTGCCGAAGATCAGTCGCAACGGCATCCTGAACGAAGACCGGCAGCGCGAGATCGTCGCGCGCTTCATTCGCGACCTCGGCATCAAATGCTCCGGTCCCAACCAGAAGGTCCGCGAACTCTCAGGCGGCAACCAGCAAAAGGTGCTGCTGGCCCGGTGGCTGGCGATGAACCCGAAGCTGCTCATCCTCGACGAGCCGACACGCGGCATCGATGTCGGGGCTAAAGGCGAGATCCAGCGCCTCATTCTGAAGCTTGCCGACGATGGGCTCGGCGTCCTGATGATCTCCTCGGAAATCGAGGAGGTAATGGAAGGGGCGGATCGCATATTCGTGCTGCGCGAAGGGGTGAGCGTGGCCGAACTGGAAGGCCAGGCGGCCAACGTGGAGGACGTACTCGCGGCGATGGCGCATGGCGGTTCGCCGGTGGAGGCGGCAGCTTGAGCGATCTGGCCACACCATCCCCTGCCAACGACGCCGGCGCCCTCGGTTTCAATCTGTTCGGCTTTCTGGCGCGCTACGGAACGGTGATCGCGCTGATGCTGCTGATCGCCTTCAATCTCGGCTATACTCGCAATTTTGCGACGCTGCAGACGCTCAACGTCAATCTGACCCAGGTCTGCACCATTGTGATCGTCGCGGTGGGAATGACGCTGGTGATCGCCACCGGCGGCATCGACCTGTCGGTTGGTTCGCTGATGGCTATCTCCGGCGCACTGGCGCCAATGATCTTCATGGGCAAGATCTTCCCGGTCGGGAACACCTACCTGGCGGTCGTCGTGGCGATGGTCGTCTCGATCTTCGTTGCCGGCCTGTTGGGACTGTTCAACGGGTGGCTCGTCTCCCGCTTCCGCATCCAGCCGATCGTCGCAACGCTTGTGCTGTTCATCGCGGGGCGCGGGATCGCGCAGGTCATGACCAACGGCAATCTGCAGACCTTCCGCGTGCCGCAATTCCAATGGATCGGCCTGGCCCGCCCACTCGGCATTCCGGCACAGGTCATCATCATGGCCGTGCTGGTTGCAGCGGCGGCGTGGGCTCTTCACCGCACGGTATTCGGGCGAAGCATCCTGGCCGTCGGGGGCAACGAAAAGGCCTCGGAACTCGCTGGCATCGCCGTAGCGAGGATCAAGCTCGCGGTCTATGCGATCAGCGGCCTTTGCGCGGGGCTGGCCGGTCTCGTCGTCATCGCGATCAACTCCTCCAGTGACGCAAATCTTGTCGGGCTGGGCATGGAACTGGACGCCATCGCGGCTGTCGCAGTGGGCGGTACGCTGCTCAGCGGCGGCAAGGCGACGATTATCGGCACCCTGCTCGGCGCGCTGACCATTCAGTTGGTCCGTTACACGCTGCTCGCCAATGGTGTGCCCGATGCCGCTGCGCTCGTGGTCAAGGCCGCTATCATCGCATTCGCCGTCTGGCTGCAGCAGCAACACAGAGTGTAGTTATGAACAGCGCCCGACTGATTGGCATAGTCGGCACCTACGGTGTCGTTGTCGCGCTTGCAGCCTTGGTGCTGTTCGGATTCTTGCGCTACGAACGTTTCCTGGGCTTCTTCAATGTGATGAGCGTTCTGCGCTACAACTCGATGTTCGCGCTCGTCGCGCTCGGCATGTGCTTCGTGATCATGACCGGGGGCATCGACCTGTCGGTCGGCTCCGTCGCCGCCTTGGGCAGCGTCGCTTCCGCGCTGGCGAGCCCCCACGGCATAGCAGCTGGTGTTGCAGCTGGCGTGGGCGCCGGCTTGGCAGCCGGGCTGATCAACGCGCTCTTGGTTACGCGCGCAAACCTGATGCCATTCATCGCCACGCTTGCCACCATGCTGGCCGCAAGCGGCTCGGCGTTGCTTCTGGCTGGCAACCAGTCCGTTTCGGTGTCCTATGATTCAGGTTTCACCGCCATCGGCCAAGGAAACTTCTGGATCTTCCCGATCCCGGCGGTCATCGCCCTGGTTGCGTATGTGGTCGGATCGGTCGTCCTGAATTACACCAGCACGGGACGGACGGTGCTGGCCATCGGGGGCGGCGAAGATGCATCGCGGCTGATGGGGCTGCGCACGGACCGCATCAAATTTCTCGTCTATGTCGCAAGCGGTTGCCTGGCCGGGCTCGCGGGCGTCGTTCTCGCTTCGCAGTTCGGCGCAGGCCAGCCAATCGAGGGCGTCGGCTGGGAGTTGTCTGCCATCGCTGCCGTGGTCGTGGGCGGGACGCTGCTTACCGGCGGCTCGGGCTCAGTCATGACCACGCTGGCCGGTGTGCTCCTGCTCGGCATCCTTTTCAACATCCTGAACTTTGAAAACGGGTTGGGTTGGATCTCCCTCTCGGCCTACTGGCAGTCCGTCATCCGGGGGCTCTTCCTGCTGGTCGTGGTGCTGCTCCAGGCGCGGCTGACCGGACGGCGCGGAAGCTGGCCCGCGACGACAAGTGGCCCATGAGCGCCGCTAAAGTGCAACGCTAATTGCCGTCGTTGCATCTGTCCGTTTGCCGAAGAAACCTCGCGGATAATCCCCAAAATGCAAGTCCCAGAGGCATGGTGAGGAGCCCACATGCGAGGGTCCGAAAATGCGCATTTATAGCCATTGCAGTCCGCGATACGCGCCACCCACTTAGCAGCCTTGTGCCTTCAGGGACCGGACCATGCGAACAACTCACTCAAAACCTGCCATTGAAAAGCTGACGAAGCGCGAAGCTTCCGGACCGAAGCATCTGTTGCTGGTCCTTGCGTCCCACTTCGCTCATTGGAAGCCGTTTTTGGACAGTCGGCTTCGAACTCGGCCGCCTTGTTCGGACCCGAAACCGTGTTGGCGAAATACCGCATCCGATCGGGCGCGCCCGATCTTCGTTGCTCAGTCCAGCGCCCTTGCGTGAGCGGCTTCTGTCAAACCGATTGGCCGAGCCTTTGTTCCGGTGGTGGACTGTCTGCGATCCGGGTGGCGAACGAGGATCAAGGAAGGAACAAGGGGGCCGTGCCCAAGTTCGGGGCGATGTTCCACCGCCGCCGATGAACTCGAGCGGCTGCGCAGCAACAACCGAGGCACGGGATCATGACCGTTCAGATTCGACTTTCCGAGATCGACCACGCCAGGCGCGAAGATCATGGCGACGGTGCCTGGAGCATCGCACCGGACCTGGGTTATTTGCGGCTGGCAATCGTCAATGTCGTGTTCTTCGGCGCACCGCGCAGCGGAGATCGGAACTGGGTGCTAATAGATACGGGGTTGCCGACGTCGAGAAGCAGTATTCTTGCGGTCGCGGAAAAGCGGTTTGGCACCAACGCACGGCCTGCCGCGGTTATCCTGACACACGGCCATTTTGACCATGTGGGAACGGTTCTGGACCTCGCGAATAGGTGGGAGGTGCCCGTCTTCGCGCATCGACTCGAGTGGCCCTATTTGGACGGAACTGAATCTTATCCGCCACCGGATCCCTGGGTCGGGGGCGGACTGATGGCGCTGCTTTCGCCGCTCTTTCCGCGCGGGCCGATCGATCTTGGCAACCGATTGGAACTCTTGCCCGCCGACGGATCGGTCCCCGGAATGCCCGGATGGCAATGGCTGCACACACCCGGGCACGCCCCTGGTCACATTTCGCTCTGGCGCGAGGAAGACCGCTCGCTGATCGTAGGGGACGCTTTCATCACCACCGGTCAGGAGTCCGTCTATGAGGTCGCCGTCCAGGATCTCGAGATGCACGGTCCGCCGCGCTACTTCACGCCGGACTGGGATGCGGCGGAAAGATCTGTGAAGCGTCTGGCTGCCCTGAACCCTCAGATGGTCATCACTGGACACGGTGCGGCTGCCGCTGGAGTGGGCATGCGTAAAGCTCTTGACAGTCTGGCTGAGCGCTTCACGGTGTTCGCCGTCCCGCCGAAATCAAAATTCGTACGCGAGCCAGCGACGGCTGCAAATAGCTGAGGTAACCGAGCCGCCGTCGTTGTGAATATGGTCACGTTGGACAACTCCATCTCTCGAGCAGGTAGAGTTCCCCCCCTCGGGTCGCGCCCATGTCGCCCAAACACTGACAAGCGGAACAATCCCGGGAGGCGCCAGTTAGGCGTCGCACGCTTGGGCGACTTGCGGCCAGCCCCGAAAAAATCCCGCGTCAGGAGCAGACGTCAGATGGAAAACGAGCACCCCGAAGGACGTGTCCTCTCCGCCGGCGCGGCGATCGGCAAGAAGTTCGGGCCCCCACCGGTCGTCACGAGCCATGACTGGCGTCGATTCGCTCATGGGCCAAAACCGTGGAGCGGTCCCGGCTCCACCAGCTTGATGGGGTGATCGACTTAGCTGTGCTCCATCGCCGTGCCGCCGAATTGGAGTTTGTGCACGAGCCAGCGAGGAGGAACAAACCTGGGAAGCGCCAGTTAGGTCCTTCGTCCGGCGGAGGGCGGCACCCCGGCCACGCGCCTTGAAGTTGGTTCAGAGGAAGGCTTCAGATGAGAAGTGCCAAGAGCGCGTGCCCCAAGAACGCGTCCTCTCCAGGATTGGTGGCCGAGCAAGTGTTGTTGCGATCCAGCTCCAAGCCGGGGCGGCGACTGCTCTGGATCCCGGCAATCGCATTCTTGCCCGGTTGCGCGGGGGGTGTGCTCGACCCGCAAGGACCCATTGGCTCGGGCAACCGCACGATCCTCTTGAACTCACTGGCGGTGATGCTGGTGATCGTTGTTCCGACGCTTGTTGCGCTCTTGGCCTTCGCATGGAAATTCCGCGCCTCGAACAGCGACGCGCGCTATGACCCGGAGTTCACCTATTCGGGGCGCATCGAGTTGATCGTCTGGTCGATCCCCACGCTCACCATCCTTTTCCTGGGCGGGCTGATCTATTACGGATCGCACCAGCTCGATCCGCGCAAACCGATCCCTTCCGCGCAGCCGCCGCTCGACATCCAGGTGGTGGCGCTCGACTGGAAATGGCTGTTCCTCTATCCCGAGCAGGGCGTGGGCGCTGTCAATCAATTGGTTATCCCCGCCGGCGTTCCAGTTCATTTCAAGCTGACCTCGGCCAGCGTGATGAACACGTTCTTCGTGCCCCAGCTTGGCAGCATGGTCTACGTCATGAACGGCATGCAGACCGAGTTGCATCTGCAGGCCGACCGCGAGGGCAGCTTTTTCGGCCAGTCGGCGCACTTCAGCGGCGACGGCTTCTCGGACATGAACTTCAGCGTGAGCGCGGTTTCAGCCGATGCCTTCACCCGCTGGACGTCGTCGCTGCGTGGCGGCGGCGGCGTGCTCAACGCGAATGCCTACCGCGAGCTCGCCCGGCAAAGCACCAACGTGCCGCCGTCCACGTTCGGTCATGTTCAGCCCGGGCTGTTCGATGCCGTCGCTCAGCAGATATTGCCCCCGGGTCCGGGGCCGGCCGAAAGTGCCGCCGGCGGCGAGCCACAGGTGAGCCCAAAGGCATTGCCCGCGGCGGCGCCGCCGACGGGGCATCATCCACAGGCAGAAGGGGCGGAATGACGATGCTGGGCAAGCTCGACTCGTCGGCCATTCCCTTCGATCAACCCATCCCGCTCGTCGCGGCTCTCGGCGTCTTTCTGGCAGGGGTCGCCGTGCTTGGATGGATAACGGTGAAGGGCTACTGGCCCTATCTGTGGAACGAGTGGATAAGCTCGGTCGACCACAAGCGCATCGGCGTGATGTACATTGTGCTGGCGATGCTCATGCTTCTGCGTGGCTTCATCGATGCCATCATGATGCGCACGCAACAGGTGCTGGCGATCCACGGGCCGGGCTACCTGCCGCCGGAGCATTACGACCAGATCTTTTCCGCGCACGGCACGATTATGATCTTCTTCGCGGCGATGCCTTTCATGATCGGCCTGATGAATTTCGCCGTACCGCTGCAGCTTGGCATACGCGATGTAGCCTTTCCGACACTCAATTCCGTCAGCTTCTGGCTGACGGCTTCCGGAGCCCTGCTGGTCAACATCTCGCTTGTCATCGGTGAGTTCGCGCGCACCGGCTGGCTGCCCTATGCCCCCTTGTCGGAGACCACCTACTCGCCGGGCGTCGGTGTCGATTACTATCTGTGGTCGATCCAGATCTCCGGCGTCGGCACGCTGCTTACCGGCGTCAACCTGGTGACGACCATCCTAAAGATGCGTGCGCCTGGTATGGGCTACCTGCGAATGCCGATGTTCTGCTGGACCTCGCTCGCGTCCAACCTGCTCATCGTCGCAGCCTTCCCGATCCTCACCGCCACGCTGGCGATGCTGACGCTGGACCGCTATCTCGGCTTCCATTTCTTCACCAACGAAGCCGGCGGAAATCAGATGATGTTCGTCAACCTGATCTGGGCCTGGGGCCATCCCGAGGTCTACATTCTGGTGCTTCCCGCCTTCGGCATCTTCTCCGAGGTCTTCTCGACATTCTCGTCAAAGCCGCTGTTCGGATACCGTTCGATGGTCGCGGCCACGATGTTCATCTGCATCGTCTCGTTCATGGTCTGGCTGCATCATTTCTTCACCATGGGCGCCGGAGCAGACGTCAACGCCGCCTTCGGCATCGCCACGTCGGTCATCGCCGTCGGCACCGGGGTGAAGATCTACAACTGGCTCTTCACCATGTATGGCGGGCGCATCCGCTTCGACACGCCGATGCTTTGGGCGCTGGGCTTCGTGACCACCTTCACCGTCGGCGGCATGACCGGCGTTCTGCTTGCCGTTCCACCGGCCGACTTCGTGCTGCACAACTCCCTTTTCCTCGTCGCGCATTTCCACAACGTCATCATTTCGGGCGTGCTGTTCGGCGCGTTCGCCGGCTTCACCTACTGGTTTCCCAAGGCGTTCGGATTCCGCTTGCACGAAGGCTGGGGCAAGGCCGCATTCTGGGTCACCTTGGCCGGCTACATGCTGGTCTTCGTGCCGCTCTATATCGTCGGTCTGCTCGGCATGACGCGGCGCCTGCAGCATATCGACATGGATCTTTGGGCGCCATGGCTGGTGGTGGCCGTGTTCGGCGTGCTGGTGATGATCGCCGGCGCCGCACTGCAGATCATGCAACTCGCCGTTTCGATCCGACATCGCGACAAGCTTCGCGATGAGACAGGCGACCCATGGGACGGGCGTTCACTGGAATGGTCGACGTCTTCCCCTCCCCCCGTTTTCAACTACGCGCGGCTGCCTTACGTCGAGGATGAAGAGCCCTACTGGCGCATCAAGCAACGGGCAAGGGAGGAGAAGAGGCCCGGTGCGGAGGAAGGATACGAGCCTATCGAGATGCCGCGCAACAGCCCGACAGGCTTCGTCACCGCCTTCTTCAGCACGCTGATCGGGTTCGCGCTGATCTGGCACATATGGTGGCTGGCGATCGTCGGCTTCATCGGCGCCTACGCGACCTTCGTCGTCTTCGCCTGGCGCGATCATGGGGATTATGAGATTCCCGCCGAAGAGGTCGCGCGCATCGACGATGACCACAAGGCCGCACAGTCAGCCCGGCTGCGGCGCTGGGAGCGGCCGGCATGAGCGATCACGCGCTACCCGGCGACTTCAGCGCGGGCACCCAGGCCCGAGACCCCTATCGGCTTGGTCAGGGCGGCCGACACGGCGTGCGCTCCGCGACCGGCCACGGTGAAGGCGGCCCGGCCTCGAAATTCGTCACCGTGGCATATGGCTTCTGGATCTTTCTGCTGTCCGACATCATCATATTCTCGGCCTTCTTCGCGGCGTATGCCGTGCTTGCCAAGGCGACCGCCGGCGGACCGACCGGCAAGGATTTGTTCGAGCCCACCCGCGTTGCGGTGCAGACGGGCCTTCTGCTCACGTCGAGCTTCACCGGTGGCCTGGCGACACTCGCGACCCGTCGCAGATCGATGGCTGCCACGCAGGCCTGGCTGCTCGTCACCGGATTGCTCGGGGCAGCCTTCCTGTTTCTGGAGGTACAGGAATTCGCGGCGATGATCGGCGAGCAGGCGGGGCCTTCGCGCAGCGCATTTCTATCAGCCTTCTTTGCGCTCGTTGGCTGCCACGGCACCCATGTCGGGCTGGGGCTGCTCTGGCTGGGCACAATGATGGCGCAGCTATGGGTCAAGGGTTTTCGGTCGGATATTTTGCGGCGGGTCCACTGCTTCGGGCTTTTCTGGCACGCACTCGACATCATCTGGGTCGCCATCTTCACCCTGGTCTATCTGTTGGGAGCATCGCCATGACTGACACCGAGAGCAGGCCCGGCGAGATGCAGGACCGCCGCGATTCCGCACCGGGCGAGGAACGTATAACCGAGCACGAAGTGGCTGGAGGGCTGTTGGGCTATGTGATCGGCTACGGCCTGGCCATCCTGCTCACGATCGCGTCATTCCTGGCGGCTCAAACCGATCTGATTTACCAGCCGGCGGTGATTTCGGCCCTGGTGGTGCTCGCTGTTGCGCAGATGGGTGTGCATCTAGTCTTTTTTCTGCACCTGACCACCGGGCCGGACAACACCAACAACATCCTGGCCTTGGCCTTCGGCGTGCTGATCGTTGCGCTGGTGGTCCTGGGCTCGGTTTGGATCATGGCCCACCTGAACGAGAACATGGCCGCCATGACGGCCCATCAAGCCGGAACGATGCCTTAAACCTCGCCCTGCTAGTCTTGGCTGAGGTGATATGAAGCTGGTACATTGTACCGCCGGGGTGGAGATAAAAGGCTCGTCAGACCTCGTGCTTTGGCTGAACTGCACGTATGGCATCTAGCGCCAAGCGAACGGCATCGATGCCTGAGACGCGGGGCTCGATCCGCTTGAAAATCACGCGGCCGTTTCGGTACTCCAGGCCCAACACCTTCCTGTCCCGCCAGCGTGACGCCAGAGGCTTGTTGCGCAAGGTGATCGCGACGGCTTCGGGCCCAACATCAACTTTGCCGACACCCAGTTCCGACGCTGCTATCCGCAACCTGGTAAGTTCCAGCAGAACGGTCACTTCGCCAGGCATGTCACCAAAGCGGTCCTCGAGCTCCTCGCTGAATGCATCAAGGTCCAAGTCAGAACGAATACGAGAGAGCCGCGCATAGAGGCCAACACGGACAGTAGGCTCGTTTACATAGCTTTCGGGAAAAGCCCCTTTTGCAGGCACGTTGATGTTGGCAAGTTGCCTGTTGGGGTCGGCCCCTTCTCCAGCCGCCGAGACCGCCCGCTCCAGCAAGTGCTCGTAGAGGCCCACTCCGATCAGTTTCATATGCCCAGCCTGATCTTCGCCGAAGAGATCGCCGGCGCCGCGCAGGTCGAGGTCCCTTTGACTGATTGCCAGGCCGGAGCCAAGCCGATCGAGCGCAAGCATTGTCGAAAGCCGGGCCCTGGTGCCGTCGGCCAGCTCAACACCAGGTTCCGTCAGAAGAAACGCAGCCGCTTGCATCGCTCCTCTACCGACCCGACCCCGTAGCTGGTGCAACTGCGCCAGACCGAACCGGTCCGGGCGCCAGACAATGATGGTGTTGGCTCGAGGCACATCGAGCCCACTCTCGATGATGTCGGTGCTCAACAAAATGTCGCCATCACCGTCAGCGAATCCGACCATGACTTCGTCCAGCTGCCTCCCTTTCATTTCACCGTGCGCCGTCATGACGCCGAGTTCCGGCACCAGCCTGTTCAGCTGGTCAGAGACCGGGCCAATGTCCTCGATGCGAGGAACCACGAAGAAACTCTGTCCACCCCTGCGAAATTCACGCAAGAGGGCCGCGCGCACCGATGCTGGATCGAACGCTGCCAGGATCGTGCGGACGGGACGTCTTTTGGCGGGCGGAGAGTTTAGAACGCTGACATCCTGGATGCCCGACAGCGCCGATTGCAGCGTCCGCGGTATCGGGGTGGCGCTCATGCTCAGCGTGTGAAGGCAGGGCGCCATGTTCCGCAGGGCCAGCTTCAACTTGACGCCGAACCGGTGCTCCTCGTCAATCACCAGCAGTCCAAGATTGGCGAAAGTGACGCTCCTGGACGCCAAGGCCTGAGTACCCACGACGATCGTAACCTGGCCGCTCCGCAGGCCCTCCTTTGCCGCTTTTGCCTTTGCTGCCCCGACCATCCTTGACAGGTGGGCGACCTGCAGGCCCGTTCCTGCGAAACGGCGGCTGAACGTCTCATAGTGCTGTCGTGCCAACACGGTTGTCGGCGCTATGACCGCAACCTGTTTCCCGCAGAGGGCGGCGGCGGCGCAAGCACGCAAAGCCACCTCTGTCTTGCCGAAGCCAACATCACCGCAGACGAGCCGGTTCATTGTTCTCCCCGAGGAAAGGTCGTCGAGCACAGCGCGGATGGCGGCGGCCTGGTCAGGAGTCTCGGTATAGGGAAATTTCGCCGCAAAACGGGCCAAGTCCGCGCGGGAGGGCTTGATGATCTCGGCGGGCTGGCTGGACCTCATCTCGGCAAGGCCCACCAGGCGCTTGGCCAGCCTGTCGATCTCGCGCAACGCAGCCTCGCGTCGCTTGGGCCAGCCCTCGCCGTTGAGGCGATCGAGCGACACTGCCTCCGGTTCCGAGCCGTAGCGCCATATTTTCCCAAAGTCGTCGACCGGAACCAGCAAGGAAGCCCCGCCATGATATTCCAGCCTGACAACATCCTGGTGCTGACCAGCCAAGTCGACCTGTTCGACCGCCGCGAGCACGCCCAGGCCATGGTCTTCATGGACGACGACGTCGCCGATGCGCAACTCGGGTTCGAGTATGCTTGCGGCCATGCCGGCATCCGCCTTCAACGCAGGGCCAAACAGGTCGGCTGCGGCGACCATCGCGATACCGGATTGCGCGTCGACAAACCCTTCATCGAGGACGAAGCCAGCCTTGAGAAGAGAGCCTCTCGCGGCGGAAAGTATTTGCGGTAAGTCGACCGCTTCCTCAGCCCGCCGGCCTAGCTTTCTATTGAGCAGGCGATCTGCTCGCTGCAGTTCAGAGGCATCGCCGGTCAACACCACCCTGGCCCCGGCGCTTGTCTGCCTTGTCACGAATTCAGCGATTTCGTACCCGGGCCGGGCCTGGCGAAAGAATTTGGGAACTCGCTCGGCAGAAACGGCAAGTCTCGTGGAGCGGTTGCGCACGGAAGCATCCCACTCTTCACGCGACAGGTAAAATTGTTCCGGCAAAGGTTTCTCGCGCCCGGCAGCCTCCTGCCTGGCACGGCGTGCATCCTCGATCAGGTCCAGAATTTTGTCGAGCGGCTGCCCGTCGATCCCTTCAAGGAAGGAGATCGAGGCGCTCGACGCACTGTCGAAGACAGATGGCATCGCGCCAAATAATGCGACCAGGCGCTCTTCCATCGACGTCGCGCGCATCGCTGTCAGCTCAGGATGATCACCAGCTTTAAACATCAGCTCGGATGCCGGTCCGACAGCAATCGAGTCTCGAACCTGGTCGCTGAGCTGACTGATCGGATCGTAGGTTTTGAGCTCTCGAATGCAGCTGTCTGGGCCAAGGACGACGCGAACGGGGTCCTCCGCGCCAGCGGGGAAGATGTCCATGAGATCGCCCCGAAAAGCTATTTCACCCGGTTCGTCGACCCTCTCGTCGACGACATAGCCAAAAGCTTCGGACCTTGTTCTGAAATCATCCCGGTCGAACTTTTGTCCCACCTCCAGAATTGCGAAACCGCCAGCAATGACCTGGGCGGGCGGCACCCGCTGCAGACTGGCTTCGATCGACATTACAGCGATGCGCGCACGATCGGGCTTCGTTGCCATGTGACACAACGCACGAAGCCTCCGCCCCATATTGGCGCGTGTGGGCCACACCCTGTCGTAAGGCAGGCAATCCCAGGACGGCAGCAAGATGATCTCCGCGTGCGGCAGGAACTGACGCAAAGCCCCGACGATCTCGTCGGCGCTGCGTTCCGAGGCAGTTATATGGATAATGTGCTTGTGCCGGCTGGCCTCCAGCCCACCGGCCAGCGCTGCCGCGATAGCTGAAGATGGCGGGACGCCGTGCTCTATCGTAAACCCGCTGTCATCCGTGTGATCGATTTGTTCGACATCCGTCCGCGAAATATGCCTGTTCACTGAAATCTCACCTTGTCCCCAGAAGAACGTCAGCACAGCGACCCCGTTCCTGGCGGCGCGCATTAAAGTGTTCCAGGACGGGGCAGCCGGTGCGGCGTTGATGCATTGCTTCCTAGCTGCCCTAAGAACTGGCGGCTGTGAATCACGCTCGACGCCGGCAGAACGCTCTGTGCGTCGGGCCATGCCGCGCGGTGGCCCGTCCGCCGGAGTTAGTATGTGCACATGCTGAATTGCCGAAATGTCGATAACCACGCGAGGGATTGTCGAGAAAGCTGTTCGAGTTCGTCCTCGTCCGTTATCCCAGCTTGGTAGTAAGCCAGGATGCGCGATGCACTCCGTTCTCTCTTGGTTTCGGTCTCGTTTTTTGGGGTTGCTGCGCGCCAAAACGCGGCTCAGTACGGCCAGCTCTGATGGGGTGAAGGCGTCTCTATGCTTGCATCAACTCCGCGCCGCCCGCCTCGGGTGGGGAGCCGAGGCGGGCTGAAGCTGTGGGGATCCAGCTTCCGATGCCGGGCAACAGGCGATTGTGCAAGAGGGATTGTCCGGCGCGGCCCAACGCAGGATGGACAGAATGTTCCGGGAGTTTTGGTGAGGCGAAAATAATTGGCCAAGAGCCAGAAGCACGGCGCAGGATACGGCATGTAAGACTTGCCGGCGTGCGATCCAGTCAGCAGCTCGGGCCAAGATCCGAATCCTGGATGTGAGTTTCTGGACCTTGCTGAGCATTTAAGAGTTGAGGTACGGCCGTTATGATCTGCGGCAGAAAGAAGGGCTTGGTGATCATATTATGCTGTTGGGAACACCTTCGGCTCCCCAGTGTACCTCGCTATCGCCGCTGATACGCTGCCGCGATCGATTGACGTCCTGAGGTCGCCTTGGACAACGCCAAGACGGGCTTGGTGCTTCGACAGCCAAGTGCCAGACGATGAGGACGATTGCAGGCCTACAGCAGCCGCGCGAATGGTTTCTCGCTGTAAGCTCGTGTTGGGTTGGTACGCTGCGGCGGCTTGCCGGCGCGGTCGCTTTGATCAAGCTTCCTGCTGATCTTCAGAAGCCTGCTGGATTTGGGTCATCACCTTTCGGGGATCGACATTCTCTGCCAGTTGCCGCAGCTCTTTGTCGGCCGGGGTGGAGACATTCAGACGCACCGCCAAGGCAGCCACCATCTCGATCAGCCGCGTGGTTTCATGTTCGTTAAGGAGGCTGATCTGCAAATCCAGTTCCGCTCGGCGCTCGCTGTGTTCGGCCATTCTGTTCTGATTGATCAGCACGAAGGTAGACAGGAAGATTGCCTCGACGGAAGCGACCATGGCCAGGATCACGAAAGTTGGGTCCCAAGCTGGGATGGCTGGCATCGCGCCTAGGTTTGCAAGGATCCAGGCCACGAGGATTGCGAGATGCAGATAGACGAAAGTCATGCTCCCCGCGAAGCGCGAAATAGCGCCGGCAATCCGCACCTGAACGCTTTGGTGCTCCTCCTGTTGTCGCCTGTGCTCGACCAGTGCCTCTATGTTCTGGTGGAGCACCGAATGCATGTTGGCTGGACGTTGGTCGCTCATTTGGAAAGCTCGTTTGAACGACGATCTGGTGCAAGCGGCGTCACTTGTCGCCCGCCTGGAACATTTGCGGAGCCGGACCTGGCTTGAACTCGTCGGCACGCAGCTTACGTCGCTGCCGACGGTTCGATTGGGAAAGGGCGTGCCGTGCTGAAATCGTGTGCACCATACCGACTACTGCCTGCGGGGCGCTCTGATGAACCATATGGCCAGCGCCCGGAATCACCTCGAGGAGAGACCCACCAACTTCGCCATGCAGGCGCCGTGCATTCCGTTCCGCATCGAACAACCGGTCTCCAGATCCCGCCAGGATGCCGGTCGGTACGGAAATGTCCTTATAGCTGGCCTTCTCCGACAGGGCCGCGGCCAGCATAGATGCTGACTCCGAACAAACCGCCCCCAGTTGGGAAGGGCGGCTGGCGGCATCCTTGGCGGATGCGGCGAAGTCGCTGGCGATCATAGCGGGTCGAAATATCTTTTCCATTGCCCAAGGCCAGGCAAGCCTCACAAGCAGCGGCAACAAGGTGTGGCGAAACCCCGTTCCGATCACCGGCAATGCCGGGAGTGCGGCCAGTGCAAGATCCAGCCGCGGTGGCGGATAGTAATAGCCTGAGACAAGCACAATGCCAGCGACCGATGAAGGATGCCTGCGCGCCAACTCGAGGGCGATCCAGGCTCCCCAGGAATGTCCAAGCACGAGATATTTCTTAATACCCAATCTGCCGGCGGCGGCATGTATGAGGTCGGCTTGGTCGCAAGCGGACCAGCGCCGGGTGCGCGAACGTGAGCTTCGCCCAAAGCCGGGACGGTCAAATGCGAGCACCCGGTAGGTCTTTGCCGCCTCATCGAAGACGCCGCTCGACTTGAAATCCTCCGCCATGGATCCATGCAGGAGAAGCAGCGGCATGCCGGTTCCGGCTTCGATAAAATGCAGGCGCAGACCATCAATTGCCATCATACGTCCGCATGTCAGGCTGGCGATCGCACGTTTGGCGCGGATGGCGTTGTATCCCGCTAGTGCCGCTAATGCAGCGACGGACAATCCGGCCGCTAGTTTCGCCCCGTCTCTGTCCAACGCCATGCGCGTGCCTCAGAAGCTGTCTGCGTGACCCAACCTTCGAGGTCACAGCTTGTTCCGCCAGACCCTGTGCCTGGCGCGGAAGGCTTTTCAACGTCTGGCGATCGCCATGGCCGCGATCTTGCAATGATCCATGCTTGCGTCCCGAGGAGATGCTCTCCGGGATAAACGATCGTTCCATCATCGCGCACACAGCGCCTGGCGTCAGGCTGGCCTCCTCAGCATGACCGGCCCCAAGAGTATGCATGACGCGTTCGCCTTCTCCAGCAGGTAGTCGGAAATAATGCGGCGGTGGCACCGCCAGCAGACGGCTTCCGCGCACATGATTGGGCAGCGATGCCGGCTGCTAAGCTCTCGCAGTTCCGCCAAGCCTTTGGCGAACGGCTCCGCCGGTGAGTGCTGTCTGCTAACGTGGCTCTCTTTGGAAAAGTAAGCCCGCTGCCTGGGCGGGGGGCTTGGGGTTAGGCAGCGGGCTTCGTAGGCGATTAGGGGTTCAGAACCCACGCAAACGATGCTCTCAGAGTGTTAACGAGACCTTAACGAAGCTCGGAGCGTTTTACCAATCTTGGCGACCTGTGGATAACCCTCGCAGTTACGCGTTCAATGACAGAGTTGAGGTCGACGGCTTCGCGGTCATGCTGTTCTTCGACAGGTTCCGCCTGCATGTTCGGATCACCATCCATCTCATCCAGAAGGGCTATCATGTGCTCGATCGTCGCCTCGACCCGGCACCGGAAGAAGGCGCTCATTGCTCGCTCCATTCGATGTGGACTGTACCGCCGAGTTCTCGTATTCCGCGCACAATGGCATTGTAGTCGACAAAGCCTCGGGCGCCCCTCCAGTTTTTGTGACGGAAGTAGCGCTTTGACCTCGCAAATTCGTCAAGTTCGGCCATGGTTACGTTTCGTCGCGAACATTCCGATCGAAGTTCGTCGAGTAAAGCAAACCAGTAGGCTTGTAGCGAACTTTAGGGCGGGAAAGACCCAGGGCGCTGCCTCGGCAGCATAATTTCTTGAGGCTGTGGTCAGGAAACGCGGCGCAAAGCTCTGACGCACTTGCTGTCCGATCGAGTCTCCGAAACAATGCATCACTTCTTGCCGTCCAGATACGGCGCCTCTTAGCTATGTCTAGTGTCTGGCATCGTGTCGCCAGGGCGGCTTGGGTGCGATGTGGCAACGCCTTGCGCATGGCCTTGTAGTCTGGATAGAGCGAGCGGCATATTTCTGTCTCCGCCTCGGTCCACAGTGGCCAGCCGCCGTTGCCGATGCCGGTTCTCTGCATACGCTGTGAATGACGCTGTCCCTGGACCGCATACTTGGTAAGCTCAGCAAGGTGCATCTCATGTCCTTTCATCCATTGATGCCCGCCCAGGTGAACCGTGATCCCTGCTGCCAATCCAACCAGGATAATTTTGCCGCGTTCCCCGATACACCCGTTGTTCAATTGAATTGCTGTGTATTATTCCGCTGTTGTCTTTAGGATGAGAGCCATGCCCCTATCATCCTTCGCCAAAGAACTGGAGAACGCCGCCGATAGCATCGCCGACATGTCGCGAGGGGATCTTCAGATCATGCTTCGGCGCGCTGCGTTGATGCTCCGGAACGTCGCCGGCCTCCCGCTAGAGCCAGCAACACAGGACGCACTGAACTCCATTGCCGCTGAAATGAAAATCGGCCGGTCGGAGCTCATTCAGATCGTCTTGCGTGAGTGGCTGGAAACGAATGCTTATCTGCCAGTCCGGATGATTGACGAGGAAAGCGAGACCGACGGGAGCGCTTAGCAACATGGCTCGCAAGGGAATGGTCCGCAGAAAAAGGCCCGTGCCTAAGGGACGGGCCAAATACGTTTCGGGAACAATGCCTAGAGCGGTTATTCTCAGCCGCCCATCTTCTTGGCCATGGCACAGAAATCAGCGTGCGACTTGTTGAGCGTGGTGTCGCCGCAGTCTTTCAGCACCGCCTTTTGTTCATCCGGTTTCATGGACATCCATGCGGTCTTGAAATCCGCTTCCGACCTCAAGGTTTTCATGCCGGCATCCGTGAAGAAAGGTGACATCTTTGCAGGATCATCGAGCGCGGAAGTGGTGCTGCTGCCAGCCAGCGCTGAGCCCGTCATCACTGCGAGCGCCATCGCGCCCATCGTAAGCATTTTGATGCTCATTTTTTCCTCCGTTAGTTCTACACGCGCAAATCGCGTGACCTGGGGAAAAAACGTCGGCGTCTGAACTCTGTTCCCGCATCTCGCCGATTTCGCATCGGCAGCCGTCTGACCGCGCTGATGTCGTGGCCGGTGCAGTGAGGAGTCCACCGCGGGGCGACGGACCACTGCGGCCAGCCTAAAGTGCGATCGGCAAACGCGGGCCCATTAACCACCTTCCTGGATAGATTGGACCCCAATGGGGATGCGGGGGGTTTACCTTGCGTGGAAAATCACAAGCACAGATTCTATTGTCATGTTGAGCGCGACGGATTGTGGGGAGTTTGGGATTGCGTCGCCAACAGGCCGGCAAGGTTGGGCGGTGGCGACGTTCGCGGTTGCACTGCCCAAAGGGCTGAAACTGCGGAACACGTCCTCACGAGAATTTACGACGGCGGACTTGATGCCGTCGCTATCCGCATCGCGGTCATTGTCAGTTCTGCGGGTTCGGCCTGATCGATCCCCGGCCGCCAGGCGCTTACCCAGCCTTAGGGGGCAGCACCGGTCCAGTGGTGTTCCACCGGATGAACTCGACCTCTTTCCCGGTGACGTCCCGCACGGCCTTCAATAGCACCTCATGCAGGACGCGCGTCTGCCTGTAGTGGTCGCAATGTGGCGATATGAACGGCTTGATGATGCTTAGGTGCAGCGCTTCCGCTGCCACCAGGAAGCGCTCGATTTCAGCCTGTGATAACTGCTTTGAGGGTTTTGACCTAGCCATTGCGACACCTTTTGAGAGTCGCCCCACCTGAGGACAATATTCCTACCGCGACCGTTCAGTGTAAAGGCTCAAACGTCGAAAAGGTCGTTTGGTCCCACGCCAATTTCGTCAATGATGTCCGGCGTGTTGTTTCGCGGGCTTCCGACCTTCCTGTCGATCGGCCACATCTTCATCAGCTCCGAAGGATATGGCTTCATGAGGTCGCGTGGATCCAGTTCCGGTCCGAGCCAGCGCATGTAATCGGCAGGCGCCAGAATAACCGGCATCCGATCATGGATCGTCGCCATCAACGTATTGGGCTCGCAGGTGACGACAGCGAAGGTCCGGATCAACTCGCCGGTCGCCTTGTCGGCATATTCTTCCCATACTCCAGCCATGGCAAAAGGCTCGTCCTCCGTCATCGCGATAGCGTAAGGCTGCTTTTTCGTGCCCGAACCATCGAGCTTTTGCCATTCGAAATAGCCGTCGACGGGCACCAGGCAACGGCGCGCGGCGTATGCTTTTCGGAACATGCCGTTGCTGGCAATCGTCTCGCACCGCGCATTGACAGGCGGTGGCCGCCCGCCGCCATCGCGCGCCCAGCCGGGAACCAGCCCCCACTTCGCAGAAAGGAAACCGGCCATGCTCGTGGAAAGCTCTTCACGTACAATGATTGGATAGGTCAGGCTGGGCGCGCCATTCCAGACCGGGAACCCGTTGCCCAAACGCTCAACGTCGCCAGGGTGCGCGAACTCGAAGCGCCGCACCATGTCCGGGATGGTCGATTTTACAAAAACGCGTCCACACATTCAGGTCGTCTCATTGACAAGGATCGAGGCCCGCCCAAGATGGGAACGGAGTGAGAACGTATCAAGGTTGTGGTGATGCCGAAGAAGCCAAAGGACGTAATGCTGCCAGCGGTCTCGGGCGTCACAATCGAAATCGATGACCGCGATAATCCCGAGGTCTGCCTTGTCGGGCTATTAACTGCCGAGGGGAAGCGATCCTTCACCCTGAGCGAAAACGGCGCTCGGATGATGGTGAAGGCGTTGCACTCATTTCTCGATCTCCTCGACGGATCTACGTCCGAGACAAAGCCCAAAGGCCCCGCCAACTGAGAACGCAGATATGGTCAATCCGCCCAAGCGACAGGACGATTATCAGGACCGAGCCATCGACTGCCAGGAGGCCATGGAGCCGGGCTTTCAGGCGATTGTCGATTGCATGCTGGAGGCGGGATGGACGCGAGGCGAGACATTGCGGGCGCTGAAACGGCTCATAGCGGCCAACAATATGGCTCAGAAAGAGAACGCTAGGCTGGAAACGCAACTCGCAATTGCGCGGGCCATGTTGCGCGCTGGAAAGCCGATTAAGGTCTGTTGACCTGTTGGGCGTCCCTTGGCCAATGCATCGATTGCCACCGGGTGCATAAACTCTTGCACCGACCTGGGAGGAACATGCGTCCGCAGTCGAAGTTCGGAATGCGCTTGGTAAGGAAATCTCCTTGAAACAGCCAAGCAAGGCCCGCCACTGGCTCCGAGACCCGGTGGCGGGCCACCCGCGATTAATCTTTTTCGTAGGGCTGGAACCTGTTTCTGAAATTGAAGTTGGAAATGTGCTTGGTTGAGATTCCCCTCCTCAAATCCAAGCTCTGGTGCAAGTGCAAGGCCCGCCGCTGTAATTGTGTCCTCAGCGGCGGGCTTACTTCGTCAGGCGCTCCACGGTCTCAATGATCGCCTTGGCCAATGCCTCGCCTTCATAGATCGGTTCTGGGCCATAGTAGCCCGTCACCCATTCCTCGCTAGGCAGCACGCCGGCAGGGCATACCTGCTCGATGGCCATTCGGACGAGCTTCAAGGCTGCACGCTGATCGACTGCCACAGGGGAGTTGGGTTCGACGTTCACATGGTGGAGCGGCCGGGGCGTCATGCCTTAGCCTCGCGGATCGCCCGCAAAGTCGCATGGCGTAGCTTGTCCTCGCGCTTAAGGGTCTTCACTCGTCCGACAAGGCCAGGTTTGATCCATTCGGCGTCTGGCTTGTCGGCTCCCTTCGGTGGCGTGCCTTTCCCCTCCTGCACCTTGGCCCACAGGCGTTCTCGCATGGCTTTGGTCAGCGCGATGTGAGCCGATCCGACATAGCGGCGTTCCGCATCGCGGGTTGCCATCAAAGCGAGTGGTGCCGATCCCGGTTTTAGCTGCACGCCTGCCACTTCAAAGTCGACTTCCTCGTAGCATTTGGTTTTCAGCCACGCTTCGGTGTCGCCTGACCGATAAACGCTGTCAGGCCGCTTCGACACCATGCCCTCCAGGCCCATGCGATCAACCGCGGCGTAGAAGTCGGCCCCGCCGCCATGCACATGGTGACTGTACTGGATCACGCCTTTGGCAGTCCCGACGAGTTCGAGCAGCTTTTCCCGACGTTCCAGCAGAGGTGCTGGGCGCAGGTTGACCCCGTCCAGGTGCAGTAGATCGAAGGCGACGAAGATAATCCGATCCGGCGCCCATCGCATCGCGGACCGCAGCGAATGGAAATCCGACACGCCCTTCCCGTTGAGGACGATTGCCTCGCCGTCGATGATTGCCGACTTGGGGGAAAGGGTTGCCGCCACCTCGACTATCGTCTTGTACGTCGATGACCAGTCGTAGCCCCTTCGGGTGATCGCTCGGGCCGTGCCGTCCTCGATTATGATTTGCGTCCGGTAGCCATCGTACTTGATTTCGTGAATCCAGTTGTCCCCTGTCGGCGGCACCTCGACAAGCGTGGGGAACATTGGCCGGATGAACTTCAACATACGCGAACTCGGACTGACCGAGGTTAAATTAGATTAAGCTAAAATGGTTGCAAAGGGATGACACGCGCAGAACCCGACGCGTTGGCCAAGCACGACGGGTCGCAATTAGGGCGGCTACATCCTGAGAATCGACCGCCACTGTGCCAATAAGAATAGTTCCGGCTGTTCGAAGATCGTACTGCGCGAACTAGTCCATGAGGTTTAATTGCTGCGCTGTCGTTTTGCGAGTAGCGTAAAGTTTGGGCACTAGGCCCACCGTCGTGCCCAGATTGGTCGGCACGGTTCTGTCACCGTCGCTTGGTATCTGACCGTGTCGACCACCATCCTGTGGCGTGCCAACCCCGCCCGCCAGGCCGGCGTCCATCTCCGAAGCACCCCGCCAAAGGGCGCCGGCCACTTTGAGATATCGTTGATCGCCGCTCCCGCTCTTGCTACGTTCACGCCATGGGATGGACGTTTGGTTCATTGATCGAAAGCGGCATGCGGGTGACGGCGCATTGCGCCCGCTGCAATCATTCCCGCACGCTCGACCTGGAGGCGCTGCGCGAGCGGTGCGGCGCTGATGCGCCAGCGATGGCCGCTGATCTCGCGCCTAAGATGCGCTGCTCGAATTGCGAACAGCGAAGCGTCGGTTTCAGCTACACGCTCGACCCGACGAAGCATTCCGGCATGGGCGTTTCGAATCCTTACGCCATGGCTAAGGACGGGCGCTGACCAAGCCACCTGCTTCCAGTGCCCTAAGCACAGGCGTATGCTTCTGCTCGTTTATTAGCTGTGGCTAAAGTGAAGTTGCGCCTGCAACAGGGGCTGTGCTAAGTGGGGAATGGACGAAATCCCGGTTCTGGTCGTTGAAGACGAGCCACTAATCCTGCTGGACCTTGAGACGGCTTTGGAAGAGGCTGGTTTCCGGGTTATCGGGGTGACAACAGCCGAAGCGGCTATAAAGGCGTTTGACGAAGCGCCGGTTAGCAGCTTGATTACGGATATTCGACTTGGTCCTGGTAAAAACGGGTGGCAGTTGGCCAGAGATCTTCGGGGAGTGAACCCCGCCATCCCCGTGATTTACATCAGCGGCGATGGCGCGCCCTATTGGAGTGCTGAAGGCGTTCCGGAAAGCATAATGATCAGCAAGCCGTTTGCGATACCTCAGATCATCACGGCCTTGTCTATCCTGCTAAATCGACAGCATCCGACCCGACCGGGGGACGAGGTGGCTTAGAAGCATTCGGGCATGGGGCAGGCGAATGCTTATGCCAAGGCCAAAGACGGGCGGTAGGCCAATCCGGCTTGTCAGTACCGGCAAACCTGAACGCGTTCCAGCACCCGGTGGTGATGGTGCCAGTGCCTAACCCACTTCACGCGGCAATGGTGACGATGCCGGAAATAGTAGCGATGCGGGTAGCGGGCCACGTAGCCAGGATAGCGGGGGCCGTAGTAGCGGCCGCTATAGTCGTAAAACGGACCTCTGCCGTAGAAGGGGCCACCGCCGTAAAACGGGCCGCCGCCGAACGGGCTGAAGCCGCCGAACGGACCAAAAAAGCCGATGCCAGAACCGAAGTGTGCATCCGCAGGCGCGACCGCGGCTGCGGCGCAGGCGATGGCAATCACGGAAGCAAGGAACAGTTTTCTCATAGCAACCTCCCTGAGGTCCCTTCACCCGAGAAACTTCCGCAGGAACCGAATGTTCCCGATTGCTAATATTCTCTGCGCGCCGTCACCTAGCCAGACGTTTTTGCCGATTCCGCAGCCTCAGTTGCCGTCATACCTTCGACTTTCGCCAGCCAGCCCACCAAGCATCCCATTGAGAGCAAAACCAGCGCTCCCCCTTGGCCGGGTTAACGACCGTTTCGTCATAATAGCGCTGACCTGGCATGTGATAGATACGGTCGCCTGTTACGCTGATATTGCCCTTAATGTTGCATCCACTTGGCGAGCTAGGGCTACCCAGACGGTGCACTGTGGGAAGGGGATGCTGTTTGGCTTGCGGCGGCATGAGATAGCTTGCCCCGGCAACACCGCAAAGCAAAACTGGGATCAGCGCCCGCTGCTCTAACAGCGAACGCCTACGCCGCATTATAGGCTTCTGTTTGTGGACGCCCATAACCCTCTCCCCATGGGAAGAATGCGACTCTTGCTTGTTGGAGTCCAGATGGCGCTACCCAGCTGTGGGGGAATGGCAGGGCCATTGGCAATTGGTCAGTAACCAGCTAAGTATTATTTCGTGAACACGCGGTAGGAGGGGAAATCGCGTGACTTGACATTACCGTCAAATCACCCACCTACAAGGTCGACACGGCCGGCGCCCCTGCAATGCAAGCGTCGGCCTTTTTATTTTTCATGCCATATCAAGCCATATTTGACGATCCCTCAGCGGCGTACGCTGCTGGAATCGAGGGATATGGCCGTACCTGATGTGCCGAAAGCTGACGAATATTTACAGCAAATAGGGTACTACCGGCTCAGCGCATATTGGTATCCGTTTCGCAAACTGGTTCAGCAGCAAGACAACTCTTTCGCACTCGGCAATGCGTTTAAAGCGGGTACCCAGTTCAAGCACTCGACGAACTTGTACGCCTTCGACAAGGGACTTCGGCTTTTGGTACTCGATGCAATCGAACGCATCGAAATCTCCGTTCGAACAGAGGTGGCGCTTTCAATTGGCCGGCACGATCCTCGTGCCCAATGCGAACCAGCTCTGCTTGATAAGAGATTCACGACTGCAAAAAACCCCGCCTTTGTGGACTCGATGCATACGGGATGGCTTAGAAAGCTAGATGAACGAGCGGCGACTTCCAAAGAGGAATTTGCCGTCCATTTCAGAACCAAGAATCCGGGCGAAACGATGCCCGTTTGGATCGCAGTCGAGTTGTTGGATTTCGGCCCACTATCCCCCTTCTTGTCGGGGATGCGGTACTCAGACGTACAAGCAATTTCTGCGAGCTATGGTGGCCTGCGCCCACTCCTTATCAAGTCATGGACGCGGTCACTCAGCGGTATACGGAACGTTTGCGCGCATCATTCTCGGCATTGGAATAAGCCGCTCGTGGATCAACCGGCTTTGCCGAACCATGGGGAAATCCCTGATCTCGACCACCTATCGCAGATGGCTGGGGCTAACCGCAGGCTCTACGCGGCTTTGGCCATAATGAGGCTGCTACTGAAACAAATTAATCCGCGAACCAATTGGGCCGATCGGTTAAGACTCATATGGCGCAATTTCCTACAGCACCAAACATCAAGATCAGTCACGCGGGGTTTCCGGCGAATTGGGCCGCTTTGCCACTTTGGAACTAGCGACCTTTTCGCCCTTCGGCGGCCGCGACTTCACCACCTTTTTCGACACGCGGTCAAAGGCTTCCTCTGCCTCATCGGTTTCAAGTTCCCGTGCTACTCTCTGAAACTTTTCGTGTTGAGTCTCTTTTGAGTCTTTGGTCATTTATCTGTTTTTCCTGACGCGCCAGACTACGAATACGTAGCCTATATTGATGAAGCCGGTGACCCTGGTATCCAACGAGTGCGCCCTATTATCATCCGCACGACGGCATTCCAGCCCAGTGACCTCCAGGCCGAGCGTACCGAGCGCGACCGAGCAATCCAGGGATGCCGCGTCAGTCGCATTTTCGCCTATGACCGTCTTCGTGATCGACCCTTCGGTTGCCAGCGTTCCAGAAGTGTGCGCACCACGCCGGTCACAGGACTTCTCCTTCGCTTTGTACATTTCGAACGTTGAAGCGCTTTGGGCGCTATGATTTGTTGGTGCCTTCGTCGTGTGTGGGAGTGCGGGCCGTGGACGATGACCAAAGGGCTGGTGTTCGTATCGAACACATCGACGGCCAGTGGGCGGTACAACTCGTCGAGAATGGCGAAACCACCCAGCATCTTTTCGAGACCGAGGAATTCGCGAGGAACTTCGCCGCCGGTCAGTGGCTAAGGCTAAACCCGAAGCCTATTCCCCCAATGCGCCGGCGACGCCGTTAGAGCGCTAAGCTTAAAAATGCTCTTTCGCGGATGCTGCACCGGGGCCGGAACTTTGATGCAATAGCGAAGTTCGAGGAGGGAGATGCTTTCGCAACAGGCGCCACTTCACGAGAGGCCGGAGCAATGGTGGACAATCTATCTCGCAGGGAAGAACAACGCGGCACGCGAAGACTCATGGCGTGGGGCGTGGCGGTTATTGCCGTCATTTTCCTAGGCCTAATGGCATTCTTTGTACTCACGCCCTTATCGAACGGCTCTTGGCAGACGGCACCGTTCAAGCGTGCTCCTGTGCAAAACCAGGGCGGTAATGCGCCAGTGGATACGTCACCCAGCCCGGGCGTGAAAAAAGACCCTCAGGAAAATACTGAAATGCCGGAGCAGCAGTAGTGTTCCGACCCGCTGGCAAACTTTTTCCGGGGCGGGGCGGCGATCTTGTCGAACACGTCCTCTTCCTCTGCGTCGCGAATGGCCTTGGTGTCGCCTCCAAGGATCGGGACCGGCCTTTTCTCGATTGCTGAGCTTACAAAATTGCCCAATTCGGAGGCCTGATGCTACACGTGTGTCGGCACAAGCAAATCTGCACAGCAGCTATGCACGATCCACGATTGCAGAAATCGCTGGGCAGCGGGTAGATTTTGATTGTCGGCCATCTACTCCTCCCAGATGCGATGCCGGCGCTGAATGAGGCGCACCTCCTCCCGCGCCACATTCGAAAATCGAGCCCGCTGCCACTTCCTCCCGGCAGCGGGCTTTTTTTGTCTTCGCCAGCAGACACAGTGGCAAGCATCCGCGATGGCCTGCGAAACCATCCGTAAACCATGCCAACACGGTAAATATTTTATGTCGAACCGATCGGGTTGCAGGAGGTTGTGGGCGGGTCTGCAACAAAGAGGCCCAGCCGATCCATGCACCGCTTACCCATCTTGCCCGCCCTGTTGATCTCCTTCGGGATTGCCTACGGAATTTGCGTCTGGGCGACGTCGGATAAGCCGGTCAGCTTTTTCGAAGCCCAAGCGGCATCGCAAATGCGTGGACCTGTCGATCGCTCTGAATAGCTGTAACGCCACGGAAGGTGGGGCGGTCCGGTCCTATTATTCACATGGCCACCTTCGTGCACGAGCGCGCGGGCAAGCGCCTCACGGCAATGGCGTAGGTCGAGTTGAGCTTAATAGGTTTCGGAGCGCCGTGCCTTTGCCATCGCCGTGGCTACAGCTTCTCGCACGGTTGGACCTAATGGCTCGGCCAAGCGCCGAGCGGCGTCATCTTTCTGTTCAAGGTAAGAAGGATGGGTAGCGGACTTCGCCAGCGTGAAAAACGCGATTATGCACAACGCGCAGAAGCACGCGATCACGGCAAGTGAGCAGGCAATTACGACCTCAGCCATTGCGATTGTCCTCTAAGTGTCGGGTGCGAGTCGGCGAACGATGTCCGCTACATAGGACGGGGCGAGGTGAGCATAGTGCTTCTCCACCATTCGGGTGTCGCTGCGACCAAGGGCCTGTGCCACGATGATCAACGGAGCGCCATTTCGAACCATCGTGCTGGCGTAGGTATGCCGCAGCTCATGTAGCGTCACATCCGACAGGCCGGCCTGTTTCAAGAGCGCTTTCCAGGGCCGATGGTAAATAGCCTTGGCCCAAACGACGCCGCTGTCTTGGGTAAGCAGGGGTTCACTGCCTTATCGATGGTTGGCTCTTGGTTCAGCAGGGTCCAGACAAAGAGCTCCTCCGCCACAACAATTCAGCGCATCAACCCCGCAGCGCGCAGAGCATTTTCGATGACCTTGGAAATCCCACTTTCCGGACCGCGCGCATTGGCTCGCTCCGGCGTGGGATCGTTTCGGACTGCCCGCGGTTTTTCCGTGGGTGCAAAGGACTGCAATGCGGCGCCTGAAGCGACCTTGGCTTTGGCTTTGCGTCGCACGTCCGGCTTCGTCAATTCCCAGAAGCGGGCGATGTGGCGTGTCGAGGAAATCCCAACATCCAGCATGAAAGGCCCTGCGTTGCCGAGACCATCGCCGCCGCCAGTTTGCAGTGGCGTCCCATGGCCCATGCCGGCAATGGTGAACGTCTCGACTACCTCGCGCCCGTTGCTGTCGCTCCAGACCTTCCGCGTCTGGCCGTCGACCTTCTCTATGCGTGTTGGCTTTTCGCCGAGATTGTGCACGCTTTGCCACTGCGCCAGGACTGCATCCGCATTGGCAGGCACAACAGTCGTGTCGGCCGAGCCCTGCCATATCGAAATACGCGGCCACGGACCCTTGTGCGGCGAGGCCGCCCGCAACAGCCGCTGGAGGTCGGCTTGGGACGGACCGCCATGGCCGCGCATGCGGTCGAAGGCTGCGGAGATCGTCGAGGCACTTCCATAGGCGAGCCCGGCAATGATCGCGCCGCCGGCAAACAGTTCGGGATAGTCCGCCAGCATCACCGCCGCCATAGCGCCGCCGGCGGACAGACCGGTGAGAAAGATCCTCTTGCGATCGAGGCCATGCGTAACCACTGCCGCCTCGATCATCTGGCGGATGGACAGTGCCTCGCCGCTGTCGCGCCTGATATCGCCTGGTACAAACCAGTTGAAGCAAAGATTGGGGTTGTTGGCGCGCTGCTGCTCGGGGAACAGCACCGCAAAACCATGCTCGGCGGCGAGCTCGCTCCAGCCGGAGCCATGATCATAGCTGGCCGCTTTCTGGGTGCAGCCATGCAGCACGACGACCAGCGCCGCCTGCCGGGCCAGGTTCTTCGGAAGATAAAGCCTCGCGCGCAAGGCTCCGGGATTGGACCCGAACCCTGTAATTTCGGACAAGTGAGCGTCGTTCCGTTCTCCGGATCCAGCTGCTGGCCGCGCGTGCATCGCGCTCAGGCGAGCGATCGTATCGGATATATTTCGCAAGTCGGTGTCCTTGTGCGCCGGAATGGCACGGTCCTGCACAACGCACATGCAGCAATATCGTTGCTGCGATGCACAAGAACAAGCCGTTGCGTCCGTGAACCTATAGATTGAATGCTCGGTGAGGCGAACTCAGAGGCCCAGCGCTAGTCTAAGTTTGCGGAGGAAACAAACCGGGTTTGCGGAGGAAACAAACCGGGAAACGTCCTCGCCGTTTGCAAGCCGCCTCTCGAGTAGCCCGAGCGACGACACAATGACTGAGAGCATGTTATTAAAATCATGGGCGATGCCGGCGGTCAGTTGGCCAACCGCCTCCATTTTGTGCGCCTGGTGAAGTGCCCGCTCGCTCTTCAGGCGACCTCGGCCGCCTTGGCCACGCGACGTTCGAGTGTATGGGAGTTTAAGCAGTTCGGCGTTGGCCCGCTCTGCAGTGCGGCGCGCTTCCAGAAGCTCTCGTTCATAGCGGCGGCGGTCGGACGCATTGAAGACGGTGATTCGGATGAACCGCAGATTGCCCGATTCGCCTCGCCGCTCCGCGGCGTTGACGAGGACAGGAAGGGTCGATCCATCCGCGCAGACCAGGTCCAGCGCGACCTCGCTGAAAAATGCTTGCATCCGCATCAGCGGAGCAAGTGGGTTTCGTAGTAGATTTTGCCCGCGATGTTCAGGTAATCCTGAAACCACCTGAGCAACGATAGCTAGCGTTGCCAGATCGCCTGCCGGTTTAGCGGTCGCGTAATACGGCTCATGTCTTGCCTGGTCGGTGCCTTGGGTTCAGCCAAGGATCAGTTGAGCAAGCACCATAGTGAGAGCCATCGATACCGGAACGGCTATGAGGCAACACGTCTCAATGATCCTGTTCTCTCGCTTATCCATCTTCGTCACCTCCCGATTTTCGTTCTCATTTTGACGTCTACAGCCAGCCGTGAGAAGCGGTTCCAGGCGGTGGCCGTCAGAGATGCCGCCGCTGCTGCATATTAGCAACACCTTGTCGAACCCTCGGCTGCCGAGCATTAGTCCTCCTCGCAGCGGCGAAGCGTGGCGCCCCGCAACCCTGCATGATGTCTTCGAAGATCGGGCCGATCTCTTCATCGATCTCCTGGCCCGGAATGCCCTGGCTCGCGCTGCCCGTTTTGCGTCCACAGCCATATCGATCACCATCCGATATCCAATGGGAGAGAAAATCGCTTCCCCGCTTGCTCATTCTTCCCGAAAGTCCTGCAGCCATGCATGGCAAGAGTCTGCCTCGCCACGCACATGCTTCACGCTTCATGCCTTTTGGCGCCGATCAGGCGTGGCTTTGATGCCAGCCCCTCCAGACCGGCTTCATCGATCAGGTGATGGATTGGCCTCGCTGGGCAGCGCCTGGCTGAATTGGATGCGGATGTTGGCGGGGATCACGCTTTCAAGGATCTCACGCCGTTCCTCCAGTGCCATGTCGCGCAGGTCATGACCGTTGAGGTGCAGCAGGTCGAAGGCGACAAAGTAGAGGTCGTGCTGCCGTCGTGTGATCGCCTTGCGCAGCTCGGCGAAGTCAGACAGGCCGGCATCGTTCAACACAGCCGCACTTTCGCGACGCCAAGTGACTCCACTTGGCTGCAAATGCGCGCTGGTCGCCGAAGGTGCGTAAGCGCACCCCTTGATAGGGGATCGGAATTCCGCATGTCAGGGTCTGCTCCAATCGGAGACCGCACGGCTCAACCATTCGCCGGAAAGGACTGTTTCTCGCCGATACGAGCTCGTAAACATGGCTCGCTCCGAGTTCACGTCGGACAAGCGGAAGCTCTCGGCGCTGAAGTTGCAGGCTGCCGCGGCGATAGCGGCGTTTCTGACAAAGATTCGCCAGATCAGAATCGAGTTCACCTTCCGTCATCCACTCTTTGGATGATATGGAAAAGGTGCTCGGGAGACGAGAATGTCGGTTAAGGAGGCGAACTGACATTCGCCGAAGATCGGAGGATGCATGTCGAAGACCGATGCAGTCGACGCATGCGGTGAAGTCGCCAAATGATAGGCGGTTGTTTCAGGCCGGGGATGGGCGGTTGGCTTGGCATTGCGCTCCTGGCCCTCTTGCCTTCCGGTCCGGCCTTCGCTTTTGAAAGCCCGGATGAAGTTAGCGCAGCGAATCCCCTGAAATGCGGAGCACCTGACGATTATTCCGGGTCGAGCGAATGGGTCAGCAACTTCAGCATCAGCGACAAGCGTCAACCCGTCGGTCCGGTCTTTCAGCAAACACGAAGCAACGTTCTTGATCGTAGGGTTGCGCTTCTACAGAGCGTACTCACGGACAAATCTGTTTACGCCTCAGCGATTGATGGAGTGTTTGGTTCGCAGACAGCAAGCGCTGTGAAGTCCTTCCAGAGCACATATGGAATGCCCGTTGACGGCACAGTGGGGATGCAGACCGGTAGTGCACTCGGGCTGCCGTTTTGGCAAGCGAACAAGGCGCGCAGTCTAGCCCCGCCATTTCGCGACGATGCGAAATATCCTGAAGCTACTGAATTCAACTTCAGAAGTCTGGTCGGGATCGGCAATTTCTTTAGCAGCCTGCCGGACGCTGACTATAGTTCCTCAAATGCGCTTACTCGGAGGGCCCTTCGAACAAACAATCCCGGCGCCATAAACATCTCGAAATGGCAGCGAGACAGCATGAGAGGATATGTGGGTTGCACTCTGCCAGACCGGTACGGCAACCAAACTGCCATTTATGAAACCCCAGAGTATGGGGTAGCTGCTTGGGGTTTTCTCCTCCGCAAGATCTATTTCCACGGAAACAAGTCTAAGGTCACCGTCGGCGACATTGTGGATAAGTATAGAGGCGACAATTCCCGCGATCCTTACATTGATGGATATAAGAAATATTCGGATGGCAAATTGGTCGAAGATTATGAAGTCGACCTGTATAGCAATCGTGAACTCGCGATGCTGGCCATTGCCGCCTACTCGCACGAACTCGGCTCCTGGTATCCTCTCACGGACAAACAGCTTCTGGCAGGCTTTTCAATTACCGATGATTATATTGACTCGGGCGTCAATGACGAAGTCATCGTGTCTTCTGAAGAGATGAATCCGGATCTCTATGTAAAACATCCTGATAGCGAAGGCCCGGCACGCTCGACCGGCTTAACCGCGGCTCAGTTGAGAACAGCCGATGCAAAGGTCCAGGCCGGCCTACAGGAGCTCCTCGATGCAGAGGATGGACCTCCCGGGGCGATCGCCACGCTCTACCGCGACGGTCGCATGACCGTACTCACAGCGGGGCGCGCCGATGTCATATCGGGTGAGGCGCTGGGGGTCGACCAATACATGCGCATCGCCAGCATCTCAAAAGCATTCAACGGCGCCATTGCCCTGCACCTCGTCCAGAAGGGCCGGCTCGGCCTCGACGACACCATCGGCCAGCACCTGCCTGATCTGCCGGCGGCATGGTCGGCCGTCACGGTCCGCCAGATGCTGAACCACACCAGCGGCCTGCCCGACTACTTGCAGTCCAAGGGCTTGGCCGAGCAGGTCGCGACAAATCCTCAAGGTTACGTGCAGCCCATTGAGATCATCGGCTGGGTCCGCAACGACCCGCTCGAGTTTACGCCCGGCACCCAGTATACCTACTCCAACACGGACAACGTCGTCGTCGGGCTGATCGCCGAGGCGGTCACAGGAATGCCCTACGGGACGCTGCTGAAGAACATCGCGTTTGGTCCTGCCGCCCTCGCCCAGACGAGTTTCCCCACGCGCGACATCGCGCTGCCTGGGCCCGCCATCCACGGCTATGTCGTCGCGCCCGGATCCGAGCCGAAAGATGTCACGACCTTCGTCAGCCCGAGCGGTGCGTGGGCGTCGGGCGCGATCGTGTCGACGCCTGATGATTTGTCGATGTTCATACGGGCAGATCTCGGACTGAAGTTCTTCGGCGCTGCCGAGCAGATTGAACAGATGAAGTTCGTGGCCGGCAATTCCAGTCCGCCCGGACCCGGGACGAACGAGGCCGGTCTCGGACTGTTCCGCTACACCACGCCGTGCGGTGTCGTTTATGGCCACACCGGCAGTTTCCCGGGCTACACGCAGTGGGCGGCATCAACCGCCGACGGGACGCGCTCGGTCACCACCACGCTGAACATCGCTGAGCCGGCTGGCGCGTTGCTCGACCGCTTGCGGGAGGTTCAGGCTCAGGCGGTCTGCGCTTTGTTGGGGCACTGACGGGTGTGCATCGCGGGATGACGGACCCCGACATATTTGCTAATTTGCTAAACCAAGTTTCGAATAACCGTTGATTTTCCCTGCCACGACATGTCAGCGAGTTTGATTGATGCCTCTTCGCAAGGCGCTGTCCCACTGGTTCGACGCAGTACGTCGCGTGTCCCTCAGTCTTGCAACCAGTGCCTTCATGGTCGGACCGAGCCTTAGCCAGACGATCCCCGAGCGGATCGATTCGGTGGTTTCGGATCAGAACGAGATCATCCGACGCTATTCCGCTCCGAGGAAGCCCGGCACGATTGACCTGTCAGTTCCGGATGCACGCAAGGCAACGAGCTCGGAACAAGCCGAAAAAACAATGTTTACCTTGAGGTCGATAACCGTTCGAGGCGCGGTGACGGTGCCCAGCGCTACGCTGGAGCAAGCGTGGGCCGCGCAGCGGAACAAAAAGATAAGCGCCGCCGACCTTTACGCCATCGCCGAGCGGATCGACGAGATCTACCAGAAGGCCGGATATTTCTCGTGGGCCGTCGTTCCCGAGCAGGACTTTTCATCCGGCAACGTCGTCATCGTTCTCTACGAATCCTACGTGCGCCGGGTCACCATCAACAGCGCCATCCCTGATATTGAGCGGCGTTTGAAACCTTACATCGATCGCATCGTCGCCATGCGGCCAATCCGGATCAAGGAGGCCGAGCGCGTGCTGTTGCTGATGAGCGATCTTGGCGGCCTGACCATCGAAGGCACTTTCATTCGGCCCGAAACGCCCTCCGCCGGCGGTGATCTGAAACTCGACATTGGCTTCAAGCGGGCCGGCGCAAACGCAATAGTCGACGATCTCGGCAGCAATGCCGTCGGCCCATTTCAGCTGACCGGCACCGGCACCTTCAACGATGCGCTTAGGCTGTTCGATGTGGCGAACATCGCCCTGGTGACCATTCCGGACAGTCCCGAGGAGTTGAAGTTCGTGCTGGCTTCGCACGATGTCCCGATCGGGTATGACGGACTGCATGTAGGCTATAGCATCGGTTATGTCTCTTCCCAGCCGGGCGCCGACCTCAAGCCTCTCGATCTCGACATAGCCTCTAGGTTCGGCAGCGCGTATGCCAACTACCCACTGCTGCGGACAATTGACCACAGCCTGTTTAGCCGCCTTGAATTGAACTTCAAGGACAACTCGCTGGCGTTGGGCGGCGAAACGCAGACGGATGAGGACCTCCGATGGCTGGCGGCCTCCCTTAAGTATACCGGTGAGTTGGAAAACGGCGCCATCACGGTGACAGGTACTTTCGGCCAAGGCCTCGACGGCTTTGGCGCGAGCAGCAGCACCGATCCGCTTGCACCGCGTCCAGGCGTTCCTGATGACTACAGGTATTTTCGGGGCGACCTCGACCTTACCAAGGAGATCGCTTCGCTGGCCGTCGCCCACCTCAGAGTGGCTGCGCAATATGCGCCGACGGCGGTGCCATCGTCGGTCCAGTTGGTGCTCGGCGGCGATCCCTATGGCCTGGCTTTCGATGGCTCGGCCGCTTCAGGCGATAGCGGGATAGCGGCCTCGCTGGAATTGGGACGCAACATCGAACTCCCGGAGGCTTTGCCGATCCCAAATCTGAACGTGTTTGCTTATGTCGATTACGGTGCGGTCTGGAACCACGATACGGGCGTGGATTACATCGAGGCGGAACTCGGCTCGGCCGGAATAGGTGCAAAGGCTGCATTTGGGCAACACCTCAATGCAAGGGCGCTTGTTGCGGTACCGTTCAGAGATAACCGAGGTCTGACTGATACCGGCACGCGTTTTTTGTTCCAGCTAATCAGCTCGTATTAGGTGGCGTAGCTCCCGCCTGGACTGCCCTTATCTTGGCGCAAGTTGCGCGACGAGATCATTCGTTGCTGCGACCATCGCCTTGAACCCGCCGACACTGAACTGATTGATCGAGGCGAAGACACCGACACCGCGCGTTGGCGCCAACACCACATAACTGAACTGCCCCTGCAATCCGCCGGTCTTGTTGAGCATCATGGGCTTGTCCTTGTCGGCCAGAACTCCGACCCAGCCAAGCGTCATCATTCCCATCGGCCCCGCATCGTCGATGCCGATTACCGGCGAGAGACCGTCGCGCCAGAGCCAGCCCGCATGGTCGACGGTACGCTCCGCATCGCCGGCCGCATCCTTGCGAAGGTGCCAGGCCATGAACTTCATCATGTCGGCGGCGGAGGTGTAGAGCCCGCCCGCGCATCCGATCGTTTCCGGCGAAGGAACGAGGGGCAACGGTGTGCCGTCGAAGAAATGGCCCTGCATGGTCCGCGCCGCATCGCCTTCCGCCAGGTTGAGCTTGGTGTCGGTCAGTTGGCGGGGCGTGAGCACCCGCTCGGCCAGCAGATCGCCATAGGACTTGCCACCGGCATTGGCGAGCGCGAGGCCGAGCAGATCGTAACCCCAGTTCGAGTAAAAGGCACCCGTGCCGGGAGGGAAAAGATAGGGTTCTGGCTTCGCAAGCTCAGCGCGGCTGAGGTCGAAGGTATTGCCGGCGAACGGGTCGTCCGGCGTGCCGCCTGTCTGGTTCGGTACCTCGCGCGGCAGGCCGGATGCCTGCGTCACCAGATCGATGAGCCTCGGCGTTCGTCCTTCGCGCCCAGGCACGGTCCAGTCCTTCCCGAGGTGTTTGGCAAGGGGATCGGTCGCGCCGATGACGCCATCCACAATCATCGAGCCCATCAGATCGCCGCAGAAGGTCTTGGAGATCGAGGCTATCCGCATCAGCGTATGTTCGTCGGGCACCTGCCCCGAGCCCTTGCGGATTTCGCCGAAGCCAGCGAAGGCCGTCTCGCCGTTGCGAACCGCGGCGATCACGAGGCCAGGAGCGCCCGAGCCCAGGAAGGCGATGCCGCCGGCAAATCCCACGGCTTCCTCAAGCAGACGATCTTTGGCGGCGGCGACGTGAGGAGCCGCAAGGACGCAGGCTGCCGTGAAGCAGAGGATGAGCAAGCGCCTGTGGCCTGAACCGGTCATTGGAATGTCCTCGACGAGAAATCTGATTGTGAGACGAGAGCGCAGTCAGCGGGGCGCGAGCTGATAGATCAGTTCGTTTACTGCGTGCACCATTGCTTCAAAGCCCCCGGCGCTGAACTGGTTGATCGCCGCGAAGACGCCGACGCCGCGCGTCGGCGCGATGGCAACATATGTAAACATGCCTTGTCGCCCTCCGGATTTGTGAAGCACCAGCGGACGGTTGCCGTCGGCCTCTACCACAACCCAACCGAGCGCCATCGCATCCATCGGCGCGCCACCGTCGTCGAGGCCCAGCGCCGGAGAGAGCCCATCCCTCCTGACTAGGCTGGCGTGGTCGATAATGCGGCGTGCATCGTCCTCAGAGCCGCCTTGAGCCAAGTGCCAGGCGATCCACTTCAGCATATCGTTGGGCGTCGTATAAAGCCCCGAGGCGCATTCCATCGTCACCGATGTCGGCACGAAGGGAAGCGGCGTGCCGTCGAAATTGTGGCCCTGCATCAGCCGGCCCTCGTCACCAGGTCGCGGATTGAAGACCGTGTCCACCATGCCGCGTGGCCGCAACACACGCTCCTCCAAGACGGTAGCGTACGGCTTGCCAGCCGCTCCGCTGATCGCCAGTCCCAGGAGGTCGAAGCCCAGGTTCGAATAGAGCGCGCCAGTTCCGGGAGGAAACAGAAACGGCTCCCCGTGCATGGCTGCGATCATCGCTTCCTTTGTGTGGCCGGCGTAGGGATCGTTGGGTGTTCCACCTGCCTGGGCCATCTCGCGCGGCAGGCCGGATGTCTGTGTCGCGAGGTCGATGATCCTTAGGGTCCGCCCATCCTTCTCCGGCACCACGAAACCGTCAGGCAGGTGCGTCTGAACAGGGTCAGTCAGGCCGATCTCTCCTTTTACCAACAAACTGGCGAGAGCGTCTCCGCAAAATGCCTTCGAAATGGATGCCACTCGCATCATTGTGTCGGCATTCGGCTCTATGCCGGATCCGCGGACCGTTTCGCCGAAACCGGCAAACGCCGTCTCGCCGTTGCGAACGCCGGCGATCACCAGGCCCGGCGCGCCTGAACTCACAAAAGCGAATGTACCGGTGAATTCGACCGATTCGTCCAGCAGCCGATCGGCGTTTGCAGGACTTGCGCAGGTAAGGACGGCAGCGGCAAGGAAAAGACGTAAGGGTATTGTGCGGGTGGCGGTCATCGGCTTCGAGCTCACCATTTCGGAAATCAGGGCGGACTGTCCACTGCCTTTTACAAGGCGATCACTGTGGCCAGTCAACAACAGAAAGGTCAAGCGGCAGCGCGTCTTCCAGTTTCTGGGGCGGGACGCGCGGCGTAAGCGTCATCGGCGATCCGGTCGCTTCCGCCATGTCAAAATCCTCGGTGGCCTCGCCGACGGCGGTGATGGTAAAGCTGTCGAACACGTAGGGGAGGCCGTCCGAGGCCAACGGAGAAGCGCTGTCCATGACATGCAGGTGCAAATGCGGCGCTTGACTGTTCCCGGTATTGCCGACTTCGCCAATCTGATCGCCGCGCTGCACCTTGTCTCCGAGCTTCACCTTAATGCTCCCCGGCCGCATGTGTGCGTAGTTGACGAACAAGCCCGAGCCGATGTCGAGCACGACGAAGTTTCCGTCGGCCTCGTCAATCGGCAAGTTGGCGGGCAGCGCACCGGGCACTTGGTCCTGCAAGTCGTCGCGCGTCCCGACCACGGTGCCGTCGGCAACGGCAAGGATAGGCTTGCCATAGATGTGGTAGTTCGCAGGAACCTTAAGGTCGCCCACGACCAGCGTGTTGTTGTCGTCGATTTGCTCCCAGTCGATGGCGAAACGTTGGGCAAGGTAGAACTTGCCGTCGAGCGACAGCAGGGCGCGGACATGGCGGATGGAATCGCAGCAGCCGTCAGCCGCGACATAACCCTTGCCGCGCAAAGGCGGCCCAAGAGCCACCGGTGCCTTCGCAACGACGGCACCCTCGCCAATCGTCACCGTCATGTCGGCGCCGATGACCGCGAAAAACGCCGTGATCTCGTGGGTAATGCGAGCCGGAACCGCCGCGCCGTCCGCAAGCACGACATGCAGAAAGATGACGGCGAACTGATAGGCGGCCAACTCGCGGTTTTCGTTGCCGCGGCTTGCGCCCGGCGTGACGCGCGTGCGCAATTCATCCGGGCCGAGTTCTGCAAGCGGTGCTCCGCTGTCGGCATCGACGACCTTGAGCTTCTCGAAACGGACATCGCCGCCAGTGATATTCGTCACTGCCAGTTCGTAGACGATGTGACGCCTGCCGTCCGAGCCTGGAATCACATGCGGGGGAGCGATGATCTCCGCAACGAGTGGCGTGAGCTTCGGATTGTCGCCGGCAGCGTGCACCCCGGATGGAAATGTTGCCAACAACAGCACAAAGGTCGAAAGGAGCCAAATTGGAACCCGCATTCGAACGCGCCTCCTCTGCACACGCTGACTTTGCGACGCGAGGGTACGACAATGAAGGCCGGGAGCCAAGGTGGCGTGCGGCACATGGAAGATTCGCCGAACCTGGGGCAAGCGCGGCCTCAAGTGTTGTCGTTGGCATGTCTGGTTTACGGGAATAAAGCTGCCTGGGCCTCCGCAACAAAGATGTCGGCACCAGTCGCAATGTGGCTCTAGGGTTGTTGCCGGTGGCGCGGCGCGACCCTTGGCCGTCCTGACCGATCATCCCACCGGGCTCATCCGCATCATTCCCTACCGGCTGCACCTTTGGGTCGATCGCGCCGTAGGCGTGGTGTTTGTCAGCGTTAGGCATCTATTCGAAAACCGATCCGGATAGATGAAGAGCTTTGCGGTCTCGGTAGAGGGTGGCTGTGACGCCGTCCTCCACTAGCTAGGCGAAGAGCTGGCGCGCGCAGGGGTGGGTGACGCGGCCTATGTGCCGCTGTTCTTCACGCCGGGCAAGCCCCACGAGTCGACTCGAGCCGCGAGAATGATCAACGGCGTTCCTCGTACAAATCCCATGCGAGTTCGACTAATTCCAGAAGGACGTCGTCCCGGTTCCATCCCGCCGCGACCGCCGCCTGGACGATCTCACGGATGACAAGCAGCAATTGTCCCTGGCATTGGGCCGACAGGTCCGCATCGACGTCACCAGCGGAAGGTTCCTCGAAGTAGAACTTCATCATTCGGCGCTCCCCAATTCTATCGAGTTCGATCGGCCCAATCTCTGCTCGTAGATTTGCCGACCGGGTCCTAAGGCATCCAGCACAACCGCATCAGCCCAGCTATCGATCCGTTTTGCTCGAGTCTGGTCAGGCCGTGGCCGGGGTGGGTGGTCCACGCATTTGAAACGGTTCGATGCAAAAGAAATCGGCGTCCGGCGTTGCCGAAGACGTCCAGCGGCGACGCCTTGATTTTGACGATGATGGCGTCGTCCGGCTGGAGGATCGAGGCAGACACTTGCAACGACGGGAACGATTGTACCGCTGGCTCCCGCACCAGTCGCCACATCTTTGAAAACGGTCAACCTGGTGCGGGAATGTTGGCTCGCTACTTCCGATCACCGACAAAGAAGCAGAAATCAGGTGGTCGCGATGAAATTGTCCATGTGCTTTCGGCTGAGGCTGATCCCTAAACCTGGAACAGTGTCGTCGAGGTTGATGTGTCCGCCCACCGGCTGAGGGTCGCCCTCGAACAGGTAGTAGAATAGCTCGTTGCCGACCTCGACCTCGTTGACGGGGAAGAACTCCGAGATCGGGCAGTTCAGGTTCGCCATAGTCAGATGGTAGTTGTGCATCTGGCCGGCATGCGGGATGACCGGAACCTGGTAAGCTTCCGCCAAGGCATTGATCTTCTGTGCCGCGGTGATGCCGCCGACCCGGTTGGTGTCGTACTGGATGACGCTGACTGCCTCGGCATCGAGAAGCTGCTTGAAGCCGAACAGAGTAAACTCATGTTCGCCGCCCGCGATCGGTACACCGCTGTGCCTGTTCAGATGGGCATATCCGCCGATGTCGTCAGGCAGAACCGGCTCTTCCAGCCAGCGCGGGTTGAATTCGGTAAGGCGCGGAATGACGCGCTTTGCATATTCGAGCGTCCAGCCCATATAGCACTCGATCATCACGTCGATGTCGTCGCCCACCACCTCTCGAACGGTTCGCACGAGGTCGATATTTTTGGCGATGCCTGCCGGTCCGTCGTTCGGCCCCCAGCCAAGTCTTAGCTTCATCATTGTGAAGTCCTGATCGAGGTAACTTTGCGCCTCCTCAGCCAGCGTTTCGAGAGGTTGCGAGTAGAGCCGCGATGCGTAGACCGGAATTTTCGTCTTCGTCCGCCCGCCGAGCAGCTTGAACACTGGCTTGCCGGTCGCCTTGCCCATAATATCCCATAGCGCGATATCAACGGCGGAGATCGCGGCCATGCCGATGCCCTTGCGGCCCCAAGCGATGGTGCTGCGGTACATGGCCTGCCAGATTGCCTCCACGTCGAACGGATCGCGTCCGACCACGATCGGGGTCAGGTAGGCGTCGATGATCTGCTTGGCGATAGGCGGCGCAAGCGCACAGTTGCCGAGCCCGACCAACCCACAGTCGGTCTCGACCTCGACGACCAGCCACTGGTGGAAGCGGAAACTGCTCATGGCATCGGTGAGGCCGCCGAGGGCGTCCATCGGGCTGGCACTTAGATTAGCGCGTGGGGGCGATGTAGGCCCCTTCCATTCATAGACAGTACTTCTTACGGACTTGATAATCATTGATGCACCGTGCCAGGAGAGTTGTGTATCCGAGGACGAACGGCTTCGTTGCGTGCCGCGGATTGATAGGCTGCCTCGACAAGCGCGAAGGTGCGCAAGTTGTCGCGGCCGGAGGTCGCCGGCTCGGCGCCCGTGTCCAGGCATTCCAACCAGTGGCGCTGGATCGAGACTACGCTGTCTTGCGTCGGCAGCCATCGGTCGGAGGCGGGCGAATAGCCCGCGGGCGCCATGGTCTCGACGTTGAGCGTCCCATCCCGCCTGGTGGTGACAAGCCTATAGTCCGGCTCGACCCTCAACCCGCCCGACGTCCCGTCAATCTCGAACAGCATCTGTGGAAAGCAGTCGGGCTGGCGATGGCTTTCATAGCTGATGTCGACCACGCTGACGCCATCGTTTTCATGGCGCAGCATCACGGTCGCGGTATCTTCGCCTTTGATGCCGCTCTTGATCGCCTGCGTCTGGCAATAGACGGTTACGACCTCGCCCATTAAATATCGAGCCACGTCCAGCACGTGGATTCCGAGATCTAGAAGTATGAAGCGCTCTATTTCGGCGAGATAAGGCTGGCCTTTGTAGATGTCGTAACCGGTCCGGAACGAGAAGCGGGCAAACTTGGGCATGCCGATGCGGTTGGACCGAAGGCGATCGGCGGCGGCCATGACTGCGGACTGATAGCGGAAATTTTCATGGACCATGAGTGGCGCGCCTGCGCGTTCCATCACGTCCACGAGCTTGACGGATTGCTCCCAGTCCGGCGCGATCGGCTTCTGCACGATCGCCGGCAGTTTCCGCCGTGCGCATGCCTCGCCGATCGCAAGATGCGACCAGGGGGTTGTCGCAATGTCGATGAAATCAAGCGCCTGCTCATCGAGCATCATTTCGAGGTCATTGTAGACGTGTTCGATATTGAAGCGCTCGGCCATTGCTGCCGCCCGTCCGCGATCGAGATCGCATACGGCAGCAATTCTCGCCCGATCCGCCAACCCTCTCCAGCCGTTGAGATGGTAGGCCGAGAAAAATCCGCAGCCGACCAGCGCGCCCTTGTAAACTGTCATGAATCACCATTCAGTTTGCGGCGGAGGTCCGCGCCCGCGCATGGGGCTCGATCCGGATCCGGCGTTGCGTCAATCTGTGAAGCAGCCCGGTTCGGACACTGTCGATCAGGACGGCGAGGAAAATGATCGTGCTGACGACAATCGGATAGGCATAGGGGTTGGCGTTCATCAGCACGAGGCCGTTCTGCACCGTCTGGATGAGCACCGCGCCGAACAGCGACCCCAGCACGCCGCCGCGCCCGCCGAACAGACTTGTACCCCCAAGCACGACCGCTGCGACCACCGCGAATTCCTTCTGCAGCCCGAAGGTCGAGGAGGCGACGGCCGTCTGGCTGAACGACACGAAACCTCCGACTGCGGCCAGCAGTCCGCACAGCACATAGACGCTGAAGGTTACGCGCCTGACCGGAAGGCCAGCCTTGATTGCTCCGTTGCCATCCGAGCCGATCGCAAACATATAGCGGCCGAATGGCGTGGAGCGTTCCACCAGAAAGGCGGCGAGCGCGATGGCCGCCAGCAGCCAGATGGCCAAGGATATTCCACACCATCCGCCTTGTCCAAAGCCGAGCACGGCCGGGGAAGCAAACACCATCTTCGTCTCGGAGAGATAGAGGGCCAGTCCCCGGCCGATGAACAGCGTGGCAAGCGTCGCCACAAACGCCGTGATCCGGAAATAGACTATCAGGATGGCATTGACAGTACCGAAGGCAGCCCCGAGCAGCGCTGCCATCAGCAGCGCAAGGTAGACCGGGAGGCCGGAGAAATAGACCCCGACAATAGAGGCCGATACATACATCGAAGCGCCAACCGAAAGATCGATGCCGGCGATCAGCAGAACGAATGTCATGCCGATTGCTATAATCGCGATGTGGGACGATTGGGAGAGGATGTTGACGAAGTTTGGACCGTCCAGGAAGCGCGGCACCGTCGTCGACAGCGCAGTGACGATCGCGACAAACAACAACACCGGCGCGCCGCGCAACAGGTTCAACAAAAGTCTTTGCTTGAAATTCATCAATGTGCTCCCGCCTGCGGCCGCATTGCTGCCGCAAGCACTTCAGCTCTCGAATAGTCTGGTCCGTCAAAAGCGCTGACGATCTCGCCGTGCGCGATGACCAGGATGCGGTCGCAGGTTCCGAACAGTTCATCCATATCGGACGAGATCATCAGGACACCGGTTCCGTGGGCGGCAAGCTGCTCGATCAGAAGATAGATTTCGCTGCGGGCGCCGATATCAATGCCGCGGGTGGGCTCGTCGAGGATGAGCAGATTCGGCTTCCGCAGCAGCCATTTGGCTAGGACGACCTTCTGTTGGTTCCCCCCCGAAAGGCTTTGCACCGGCTGACTGTCAAGGTTGTGCGCACGGATGTGCATGGAACGTGCCAAGTCCGCCGTAGCCCCGGAAACCTTCTTGACTGGCACCGTAGACAAGGGCCCGGCGGGCAGGTCCGAAAGATAAGCCAGTTCGACATTCCGCTCTATGGATTCCGGCATGAGCAGCCCGTCGCCGCGCCGATCCTCCGTCAGGAAGGCAGCGCCCGCCGCCATGCATCTGATCGGCGACAGCGGCTCGACGACATGACCGCCAATGCGCACCTCGCCGGCGGAGATCAGGTCGAGGCCGAAGATCGATCGCGCGGTTTCGGAACGTCCGGATCCCATCAGGCCGGCAAGACCAACCACCTCTCCGCGCGCCACACGGATGTTAATGTCTTTAACCTGGCCTGGACGTGTCAGGGCATTGACTTCCAATGCCAGCGTTGGCTGGATACGACTTGGCGAGCGCACTGGAAATAACTCGTCTACCGGGCGGCCCAGCATTCCATGGACCATGCGTGAAATATCCATCTCACAGGTTGGCGCCCCGTCTGCCATCCTCCCATCGCGTAGGATAACGATCTTCGAACAAAGCCGTCTAACGTCCTCTAGAATGTGGCTGACATAGATCATCCCCATTCCCTTGGCGCGCAAACGTTCGACCAGTGCAAATAGCCTTTCGGATTCGCGTGCTGTCAGGGAGGTCGTGGGCTCATCGAAGATCAGCAGGCGTGGCTTTAGGGCCAATGCCTTGGCAATTTCCACCAGCTGGCGCTCTCCGGGCGCTAGAAGACTTACCGGCGTGCGCGGATCGACATCGAGCTGCACTTCGGCGAGCAAGTCCGCCGCTGCAGTAAACACCGCCCTCCGGTCGATGAACGGCAGGCGACCGAACCTGCGCGGAAATGACTTGATCGACAGGTTCTCGGCCACGGAGAGATTGGAGAAAAGGTTGAGCTCCTGGTGGATCAACGCGATTCCCGCCACCGTGGCATCATGGGCATTTTGCGGGCTATAGGGTCGCCCCTGTATTACCATGTTTCCGCCATCGGCCCTCAATGTGCCGTTGATCAGGTTCATTGTCGTCGATTTTCCCGAGCCGTTCTCTCCGATCAGCCCGACGACCTCGCCTTCGCCCACCGAAAAACTCACCTGCTTGAGCACCTCCACGCCAAAAAACCGCTTGGAAAGACCGCTGACTTCAAGAAGCGCGCGATGTGAAACTGCCGTCGCCGCCGTCATCGTCCGCTCTCCACCAGCAGATAATTGCGCAGGGCGTCAAGCAATGCCGCGAGCAATATGACGCCGCCCTTCACCGCGAATACGACGGATTGCGAAAGGCCGAGCAACTGCATACCCTTGTCGACCACCGCCAGAAACAGGACCCCAAAGAGCACGCCCAAGATTTTCGCCTTGCCGCCAAACAGGCTGACGCCGCCGATGACCGCCGCGCCGATAGCGTCAAGCAACACACGTTGGGCAAGGACTGGAGTACCTGTTTCAAGCCTGCCCGTGTAGACGATTGAAGCGATGACGGCACACAAGGCGCTGATTACGAACGCGAAGAAAATGACATTCTGGACTGGGACCCCCGAAACGAGCGCGGCCCGCGGATTGGTGCCGACGGCGTAAAGCCAGCGGCCGAAGATTGTTCGGCTCAGAATCCAGTGCGCGCTAAGCGCAACGACACCAGCGATGATGATGGCATAGGGTATACCGAGAAAACTGCCGCTGCCGATCTCGACGAAACTGCGCGGCAGCTCGCCGATGCTGACGGCCTCGGAATGCAGCGACGTGTACCAGATAGCTGCACCCGACAGAAACATTTGCAGCACAAGCGTGACCATGAAGGGCGGCATCTGGACACGCGATACGAGCAAGCCGTTGACCGCTCCGAAAGCGAGCCCGACAGCGAAGAATGCCAGCAATGCCACCGGTGTTGCCATAAGGCTGCCGGCAAGATATCCGCCCTGCCCCGTCATGATCGACGCGCCGACGACGCTCGCGAGAGCTGCGATCGAGGTAACCGACAGATCGATGGCGGCAATCACCATGACGAAGGATTGCCCAACGGCCAGGATGAACAGCGGTATCATGGCAATCAGAACTTCACGTGCGGTGGCCCAACTGACGATTGCGGGAACGTAGGGCCAGAGACAAAGCACGTATGCGACCGTAAGGAGCAACACCAGATAGTCCGACAGGACGATGCGGCGCAGCAGCGTGGCGAGCGACAGGCGGCCAGCTGCGGCTGGGGCCCCGCTAGGCGAGATGACTGACATTGCAAATCCTTGAAGAGCGCGGTGGCCTAGCCACCGCGCACAGGAGGTTAGTTCTGTGCCTTCCAGACCGTATAGCCCCAAGAGCGATCCCGGTCGGCCTCCAGGGTTGCCTGCGTCAGCACGAAGCCTGGATCAAGCAGAAGCGCGTCGACCTGTTCGCCAGCCCTGATTTTCTTGATCGCATTGATGGCGAGATCCGCCTCAAAGAACAAATCCTGCACGCCACCGACATCCATATAACCTTCGGAAAGAGCCTGGTACTGGCCTTCGTCACCATCGAAACCGGCAAACAGGACATGCCCTTCTTCATTGGACTTCTTCCACTTGCCGGCGACGGTAAGCGCCTGCCTGATCTGCGGGATCAGGAAGTCGGACGAGGTCACCAGGAAGTTGATGCCGGGGTTTGCCTGCAAAGCGTTGGTGAGGTCGGCAAACGCCTTGTCAGCGTTCCATTCCGTGGAAATGCGGGCGACGACTTCGATCATATCCTTGTACTGCTCGACCACTTCGAAGAAGCCGTCCCTGCGTTGGACTGCATTCTGGTCGCCGAGATCGCCGATCAGGATCGCCGCCTGATACTTTCCGCCCTTGGCCTTGGCAATGTCGACGAGCGCTTGCACTGTGGACTTCATGATCTCCTTGTTGTCGGCCTGGATCGCAACGGACTTCGCGTCGCTCTTTGCCGGCGGACGGTTGAAGTGTACCATCGGCACGCCAGCCTTGTTGGCCTCGCGGATGGCCGGGATCACTGCATTCGAATCGGTCTGGACGATGATGATGCCATCGACCTGCCGCTGCAGCATCGACTGAACCTGCTCGAACTGCTTGCTGTCGTCGAGGTTCGAAATCGCCTCGAGCGGCGTCCAACCGGCGGCGGCGGCCTTCTCCTTCAGCACCGCGAAGCTTGTGACCCAAAACGGCGACTGCAGACTATCGAACAAGATTGCAATTGCCTTTCCATCCTGTGCCTTGACGAAGCCGGGCAGCGCTGCCGAAGCTGCGCACGCAGCCAACATGGCTACGGTAAAATTCCTGCGGGTGATTTTCATTGGGTCCTCCTCCAGGCAGCCGGGGCGTGCACGCTCGCACGATGCTGCATGGAGACCGCTTACCTTATCCCAATATGTAAGACAACTATTTTTGTAAGACATATTGTTGATTGGCGGGCTTAGTGTAGCGTGGTGGAGAATGGAGAACCGCAACGATGACCACTGCGACAACCGGAGCAAGGGGCGTAACCCACTCAATCGCAAACGAAATTGTTGAATTTATTAACGGCCGGATCGCGCAAGGGGCCTTCCGTTCCGGCGACCGCCTGCCGACCGAGTTGCAACTCGCACGGCAGTTTCAGGTAAGCAGGCCCGTCGTCAGAGAGGCCATTTCGCAACTGAAAGCCGATGGCTTGGTGCGATCCCTACGGGGAAGCGGCCTTTATGTGCAAAATTTGTCAGACAAAAAGTCGTTCAAGGTGGACATCAATCATGCGTTTGATCCCAATGTTGTCTTACAACTTTTGGAGCTGCGGCAGCCCGTGGAAGTCAGTGCGGCCAGATTGGCGGCGGCGCGCCGCTCGGAAGAAGACCTTGCCAATTTGCATGCAGCTCATGATGCCATGCTTGCATCAGAGGATTGGAGCGAGGAAGGCGTCACGGCCGACATCATGTTTCACCAGAGCATAGCTGCCGCGTGTCACAATGGTTTTTACGTCGATTTTCTCGCATATCTGGGAGGTCTGCTACGCGAATCCATCCGCGTGGCTAGATCCGCGAGCCATGATCCGAAGGTCAAACAGGTCACAATAAACGAACACCAGCGCATCCTTGCCGCAATCCAATTTCAGGATCCTGAACGTGCTGCTTTTGCGATGATGGCCCATATCGATGGTGCGCGTGATCGGATGACACGCCCCGACCGTTTGTCTTCTGGCGGAATGCCATCGGCCGGTGTCAGCACCGCGTTCTAGGGCGCCTTGGCTCCCATCGACGCATCGGCCGTTTTGGTCCGATTGCGCGCCACTTGGTCACTGTTTCGGGTTCAGGGTGTATCGGCCAGCAAGGACCACTGATTATACGCTACTCAAGAGTAGGCTCGTCTCACTGTTCGCAATGCCTTCAATCATCCGGACCTCTCGCAGCACGCGGTCGAAGTCGCTCAGATTCGCCGCACGAATATTGGCGACGAGGTCCCAGTTGCCGTTCGTCGTATGCAAGGCGCGCACCTCGGGAAGACCGCGCAGTTTGCGGTTCACCTGTGTCGTCGATTTGCCGACGACCTCAATCATCATGACGGCATGGACTGAGTTTGTCGTCGTAGTCCTCCCGCACGCGGACCGTGAAGCCCATGAGGGTTCCCGTGGCCAGAAGCCGGTCGAGCCTGTTCTGGATCGTGCCTCTCGCGACGCCCACGGCTTCGGCAAGTTTTGCCAGCGAGGCGCGTCTACCCTCAGATGGGCGATGATTGCCCGGTCGAGCGCATCGGGGGCATATTTTGCGATGTCGCTGCCGATCATCGAATATTGACCGATTTGACAATTTCATTGGGCATATTTGCTATCCTTGCGCAATTTGCAGGGCGATGTTGAGATTTTGATCAGTATTGCTTGGCCGTACGCTGGCTGCAAACGTCCAGATAGCCCGCAGGAGACTGAGCATGCCGAGCCAACTGCTTGATGACAAACACGTTTCCCTTCGGGGGTTCAAAACCCCACCCCTACCATATTCGAAACTGCTGCGGCCTTTGCGAGCCGCAGCCTGCCTTAAAGAAGATGCCATCGTAGGTATCGGCGCCAACGGCTAAGCCAAGATCTCCAGACCGGCTTAGAGTGCCAAGTCCTTCCCCACGGCTATTTGTCGAAGAAAGACGGGTGGTATCATTTGTAGAATCCGGGTGTTGGCGGCTTTGCCAGCTACGTAGCGACGCCGCCCAAATAGGCGCTGATGACCGCTTCATTGCTCGCGAGTTCGCTGCCGGGTCCCTCAAGAACAACGCGCCCGGCTTTGAGAACATAGCCGTAGTCGGCGAGTTTCAAGGCGACTTTGCTGTTCTGTTCCACAAGCAGGATGGTCACGCCTTCGCGGTTGAGGCGCTGCACGATGTTCATGACTTCCTTGATCAATTGCGGCGCCAAGCCCATCGACGGCTCGTCGAGCAGGAGCACTTTGGGCGCGGCCATGAAGGCCCTGCCGATCGCCAGCATCTGCTGTTCTCCTCCAGAGAGGTTCCTTGCATCGCCATTCTTTCTGCGCGCCAGAATGGGAAAGAGTTCAAAAACGTGATCCAGCCGCCGCCGGCGCTCGGCTTCGTCGGCAAGCGTAAACGAGCCGAGGTCAAGGTTCTCCTTGATCGTCATGTCGCCGAAAATACGCCTACCCTCCGGGACGTGGACGAGCCCGCGATGCGGCAGCCGATGGGCCGGGGCCTTGGTTATGTCCTCGCCCAGGAAGCGGACATTTCCAGAGGACGCCGCAATGAGGCCGGACAGCGTGCGCAGTACCGTGCTTTTGCCGGCGCCGTTCGCGCCAAGCAGGGCGACGATCTGACCGCGTTTGACCGAAAGGCTGACGCTATGAAGCGCTTCGATGGCGCCATAGCGGGCAACGATACGGTCCGCGCTGAGAACAATCTCGGAGTCCATCAATCCTCCCTGCCGAGATAGGCTTCGATGACCCTGGGGTCCGCGCGGACGGCCTCCGGCGCACCATCGGCGATCTTCTGACCGTAGTCGAACACGACGATCTTTTCCGACACTTGCATGACCAGCCCCATATCGTGTTCGATCAGCAGGACGGTGACGCCGGTCTCATCGCGAATACGGCGGATCAGATGTATGAGGTTCAGCTTCTCGCGCTCGTTCAGGCCGGCGGCAGGCTCGTCCAGCAGGATGAGCTCGGGCGCCGAGGCCAGGGCTCTTGCGAGTTCTAGCCGCCGTTGATCGCCATAGGAAAGACCACCCGCACGGCGATGCGCATGCTGCTCGATGCCGACGAAACCGAGCCAGCGCATGCCGATCGCGCGGATCGCCTCCTCCTCGCGCCGCTGTGCCGGCAAGTGCAGGATCGCCGACACAATCCCGTGGCGGCTGCGGCAGTGCTGGCCGGACATGGCGTTTTCAAGAACGCTCATCTCCTTGAACAGCCGGATGTTCTGAAAGGTACGGGCGAGCCCGAGCGCGGTGATGCGATGCGGCGGCAAACCGGTAATTGGCCGGCCGCTCAGGCTGATCGAGCCGCCCTTCGGCTTGTAGAAGCCGGTCAGGCAATTGAAGAGCGACGTCTTGCCGGCGCCGTTCGGCCCGATGAGACTGTTGATGGCACCTTTCTCAACCGAGAACGAAATATCGTGAAGGACTTTCAGTCCTCCAAAACTCAGGCGCAGATCGCGGACTTCCAGCAAGGCCATGGTCAAACCCGCTTGTCCGGCCACAGTCCGTTCGGCCTGAAGAGCATGATTGCCAGCAACGCAACCGCAGTCACCAGGGGACGATAGGTGCCCGCCCCGCGCAGCACTTCCGGAAGCAGGGCCACGAGAATGGCGCCCAGGACGACGCCTGGAATGCGGCCCATGCCGCCCAGGACGACGCCAAGCAGGATGAGAAGCGATTGGTTGAAGGTGAAACTCTCCGGCGAGATGGCCGTCATCTTGGCGGCGTAGAGGCACCCGGCAACCGAAGCGATCACCGCGCCCATCATATAGGCCTGCAGCTTGGCCGTGACACGGTTGATGCCGATGCCGGCGGCGGCGTCCTCATCATAGCGAACGTACAACCAGGCTCGTCCCATTCGTGACCGCTCGACGCTCAGGCAGACGAAGGCGGTGAGCAGCGCCAGCACCAGGAACGCATAATAGAAATGCTGCACCTGCATCAGCCTGAAGCCGAAGATCTCCGGCCGCTCGATACCGATGAGGCCACTCGCGCCACCGGTGATGTCGAGGTTGCGGGCGATGATGCGGACGATCTCGCCGAAGCCCAGCGTCACGATCGCCAGATAGTCGCTGCGTAGCCTCAAGGTCGGCGCACCAATAATGATGCCGGCCACGCAGGCCGCCGCCATGCCGACCGGTATGGTGAGCCAGAAATTGAACCCGAATTCCGCGGTCAGGATGCCTGACGTGTAGGCGCCAACCGCAAAGAAGGCGGCGTAGCCGAGGTCGAGCAGGCCGGCATAGCCGACGACAATGTTGAGGCCGAGGCACAGCACGACATAGAGCAGCGCCGTGGTCGCCACCTCCGTCACGTAGGCGTTGGCGAACTGCGGCAACACCAGCGCGACGGCGAGTGCCGCCAGGCCGGGCAGCACGACGGACCAGCGCATCAATTGCGGTTGCCCGGCGGCCGGCATGGTTCTCACTTCGTCGATCATCATACCCGCTCCACGACAGAGCGGCCAAGAAGGCCGGTCGGCTTGAACACAAGGAACAGGATCAGGGTCCCGAAAACGAAGACGTCACGCCACTCCGATCCGACGAAGGGCAATGAAGAACCGAAAGCCTCGAGCAGGCCGAGCAGCAAGCCGCCGAGCATGGCGCCTGGGACGCTGCCGATACCGCCTATGACGGCTGCCGTGAAGGCCTTGAGCCCCATGATGAAACCCATGAAGAAATGAACACTGCCATAGTACGCGCCGGCCATGACCCCGCCGCCGGCCGCGAGCGCCGAGCCCATGAAAAAGGTCAGTGCGATCACCCGGTCGACATCGATGCCCATCAGGCGGCTCGCCCCCATGTCGATGGACACGGCGCGCATCGCCTTGCCGTACATGGTGCGTGAGACAAAGGCCTGCATCCCGGTCATAAGAGCGATCGAGGCGGCCACCAGCACCACCTGCGTGTAGGTGATGTGAACGGTGGAAATGTCGATGCCGGCAAAACCGAGATCCGTGTTGAAGGCATAGTGCCGCCCGCCAGTCAGGGCGAGTGCCGTGCCGTTCAACACCATTGAGGCGCCGAGCGCCGTGATAAGGATTGAGAGGCGCGGCGCATTGCGCATCGGCCGATAGGCGAAACGTTCGATGACGACGCCGAGCAAGCCGACGACCAGCATCGACACCAGCAGGGCGCAGACCACGCCCAGCCAGCCATTACCGGCCCAGATACCGACGAAGGAAAACACAATGAGGCCGACAAAGGCGCCATTCATGTAGATGTCGCCATGGGCGAAATTCAGGAGCTTGATGACGCCGAAGACCATGCTGTAGCCGAGCGCGATCAGGGCATAGAACGAGCCGACGATAAGACCGTTCACCAGTTGCTGAATAAGCAGGTCGAGCGTCATTGATGCTCCTGGGGCAGAATTGAAAAAGTCTCGTCTGGGCGCAGCGTCGGCGCGCCAGATAATCGGCGATGACGCCGAGGCCGCCACAAGGGCCGCCCCGGCATCAATCCGATTAGCCTTTATTCGACAACCACCCACTTGCCGCCTTTGGCGATCACCGGGCGGAAGTTCGAGGTCTGGAGCGTGTTCTTGTCGGTGAACTTGATTTCGCCGGCAAGGCCCTTGAAGTCGCTCGCCTTGAGGGCCTCGATGATCGCCTTTTGATCCGCCGACTTGGCCCGCGTGATGGCATCGGCGATTAGGTCGCCCACATCATACGAGAGAGCTGCATAGGCACCGGCGTCACGACCATAGGTTTCCTTGTACTTGGCTTTGAAGTCGGCGGCGCCGGACAAGAGGTCGACGGTCGGCGGAGACAACAGATACACGCCCTCACCGGCCGACCCGGCGATTTCCAGATACTCCGGCGAATTGTTGCCGTCGCCCAGCACGATGCCGCCCTGGAAACCGGCCTGCCGAAGCTGCTTGGTGAGCAGTGCGCCGCCGGCATGGTAGGCGGTCCAGAAGACAGCGTCGGCGCCGCTTGATTTGATCTTGGTGACGACCGCCGAATAGTCCTGCTCGCCGGCCGTGGTGGTCTCCTTGGCGGCAATTTCGCCGCCTGCGCCCTTGAAGGCTTCGGCGGTCAGCTTGGCCAGGTCGGATGAATAGGCATCGCCTTCGTCCACGACCGCGATCTTCTTGTAGCCGTTCTTCTTGAAGAGCTCCACCGCTGTAGTCGCCTGCATGTCGCCGGTCGAATTGGCGAGGAAGGCATTACCCTGATTGGCGGCGACCAGCTTGGTCGAGTTCGCTCCGATGATGACGAACGGAATGCCGGCGTCGCCGTAGATCTTCAATGTCGGCAAGACGGCACCCGAACAGTAGCCGCCAACGATGGCGGTCACGCCTTCCGAGACAAGCTTGCTGCCTGCGGTCACCGCCTGCTGCGGGTCGCAGGCGTCGTCAGCGGTCGTGGTGATGATCTTGTCGCCGTTGACGCCACCTTTGGCGTTGACGGCGTCGATCGCCATCTTCACGGCGTTCTCCATATCCTGCCCTTCACTGGCCAGTTGGCCAGTCATGGGAGCCACGATGCCGATCTTTATATCGGCAGCCGCTGCCATCGTGGTCATAGCCAGCCCGGCAAGGGCGGTCGCACAAGCCAGCCTCTTGGCAAGCCTCTTGAAGGAAACAACCATTAATTCTCTCCATTTCCCCTGTTGGCGCATCCAGGCGGCGTGCCCGAAATGCATTGTTTCGCCCCTCGGTTAGTTGCGGAGCGGTTTTGTTGAGCAAGATCGCCAGCCTGCCATGCGATTTCTCACCGGCAGGCTCCTGATCCGCCGATCAGTGACTGCCGCTGGAAGCCCGGGCATAGGCTCCCTGATAGCGGTTCTCCTGGATGCTCTGCATGATCTCGGCCTCGCGTGCTTCCTGCGCCCGGACGGCGGCCAGCAAGGTCGCGGCACCGTCCATTGGAAATGCCACGACGCCATCTTCGTCGCCGACGACGATGTCGCCTGGACCGACGACCATGCCGCCTATGCAGACCGGAACATTTATGGCTCCCGGACCATCCTTGTAAGGTCCGAGATGGATGGCCGACCGCGCGAAGCATGGGAACGGATTGCGGCCGATGGCACCGGCATCGCGAATGGCGCCGTCGATGACAATGCCTGCGGCGCCGCGCGAAGCCGCGACACTTGTCATGATCTCGCCGACCAGTGCGCGCCCCTCATAGCCACCGCCGTCGACGACAATGACGTCGCCTGGCTGCAACAGATCGAGCGCACGATGGATGAACTGGTTGTCCCCGGGACGAGTCCTGACCGTCAGCGCTCTCCCCGCCATGACGCCGCTCACCCGATGAAACGGCCGCAACCCGACAGCGCCGGGAACACGAGCGAGATTGTCGCTGATCAACGGCGTCGCAAGAGCGCGGAACGCGTCGATCAGTTCGCTTTCCTGTGATCCATCCGCCATCGCCTGCACTCCTCGTCGTCGGCACCTATTATGAATATAGTATCCAATCACACTTAATTCGGTGGAGTCAACCGACCTTGCGATGGTCGGCAGAAAAAAGCCAGATCGACCTGGAAATGGCGCAGTGATGGCCAGAATGGCCCAACCGCTCCTCCCATTCGGACTTGCAATGGCGTCAAAGTTCAAGATAGATTGGATAACATATCCATAAATGCCATGATTGTGAAAAGGGATTGGGTTGTGAAGCACGCAGGAAAAGTCGTGATCGTCACCGGGGCGGCACAAGGCCTGGGCCTTGCCTGCGCCGAGCGCTTTCATGCCGATGGCGCCAAGGTGGTGCTTGTCGACGTGCAGGCCGATCGCGGACGCGAGCATGCCGAACGTCTTGGCGAGCGTGCCGCCTGGCTATCGGCGGATCTCTCCGAATGCACCCAGGAGATGGCAGCCGATGTTGTTGCCAAGGCCGCGGAGCGATTCGGCGGTGTCGACGTCCTCATCAACAATGCCGGCATCATCCATCTGGACGATTTCGTTGACTTCCCCGAGGAAGCCTTCGACCTGGTTCAGCGCGTCAATCTCAAGGCGCCCTTCCTTCTCGGGCAGGCCGCGGCAAGGGCCATGATCGCGCAGGGACGCGGCGGCTCGATCATCAACATGTCGTCGATCAACGCCATCCTGGCCATTCCCAATTCCGTCGCCTATGCCGTGTCCAAGGGTGGCATCAAGCAGTTGACGGCGGTGATGGCCGTCGGATTGATTCCGCATAACATTCGCGTCAACGCCATCGGCCCCGGCACCATCCTGACCGACATGGTCAAGAGCTCGGTCATGGCCAGCGAAGCGCAGCGTCAGACCATCCTGTCGCGCACGCCGAGCGGCCGCTGTGGCGAACCTTCGGAGATCGCCAGCGTCGCATCCTTCCTGGCCAGCGACGACGCCTCCTACATTGTCGGCCAGACCATCTATCCGGATGGCGGCCGCCTGATCCTGAATTATACGATGCCGGTGAAGGACTGACCGCCAATGGTTGTCGGTACGCCCCACATCAGTCTTGCGGGATCGGCCGCGCTGCTGCTCGACGGGGCGCAGGGGGCTTTCGATGATGCCACCCAGGAGCTGGTCTGGGCGGTAGCGAATGCTGCGCTGAGCCTCGAAGGGGTGCGCGAGACCGTTCCCGGCATGAACAACCTGCTGGTGGTGTTTGACCCGCTCGCCACGGACGCCCACAGTGTCGGCGATCAGTTGATGTCGCTCTGGACCAGCACCGATGCCCATGCGGTGACCGGCACGCATCATACTATTCCTGTCAGCTATGGCGGCTCGCGCGGCGAGGACCTCGCCGGCTGGGCTGCGCATTGCGGCCTGTCTGTCGACGAGACCGTCAGGCGCCACGCGGCAGCCGCCTACACCGTCGCCGCCATCGGCGCCATGCCGGGCTTTCCCTATCTGTCCGGTCTCGACCCACGGCTTGCCTGGGCAAGGCGCAGCACGCCTCGCCTGAAGGTCACTGAGGGCGCCGTCATAATCGGCGGTGCGCAGGCGGGCGTCATGCCGATGACTGCGCCGTCCGGATGGCACATGATCGGCCATACCGACGTGAAGCTGTTCAACGCCGAAGCGGAATTGCCCGTGCTGCTCAGGCCTGGAGACAAGATCCGATTCGAAATCGCAGGGATCGAGGCATGATCGAGATCCTCACCACCGGCTTGCCGAACACGGTCCAGGATCTCGGCCGGCCCGGTCATCTGGCCCTGGGGGTCAGCCATGGTGGCGCCATGGACAAGCAGGCGCTGGCGATCGCCAATCTAATGCTGGGCAATGATCCCTCGGCCGCCGGGATCGAGGTCGCGCTTCATCCGTTCCGGCTGCGCGCGCATATCGACACCGCCGTCGCCGTCACCGGCGCGGACTGTGCCGTCAGCGTCGGCGACCGGCCCTGCCCGCCCTGGTGGGCCATGACGATCCGCGCCGGCGAGACCCTTGTCCTTGAAGCACCACGCGTTGGTGCTCGCTCCTACATCGCCTTTGCCGGCGGGCTCGATCTGCCTTCCGTCATGGGCTCGCGCGCGACGGATGTGAAAGGCGGTTTCGGCGGTTTCGGCGGACGCGGCCTGTCACGCGGTGACCGGCTTGCGCTCAACCCGGCGCAATGCCGCCTCCCCGCGGGCGGCATCGGCGCGGCGCTGGAGGAGCGACGAGGTGCGGCAGACGGCTTGGCCTCGGCAATCGAGTTGCGGGTTCTGCCGGCAGCCGAGTTCGACGCCTTCACCCCTGAGTCCCAGGCAGCCTTCACCGGAAGCGAATGGAGCATCACCAACGACGCCAACCGGATGGGATATCGCCTTTCCGGAGAGACGCTCTCGCTCGTGTCACCGATGGAATTGCTGTCGCACGGCATCGTACCCGGCACTGTCCAGGTGCCACCGTCCGGCCAGCCAATCATCCAACTTGCCGATGCCAACACGTGCGGCGGCTATCCGAAGATCGCTACGGTGATCGAAGCCGACCTGTGGCGGCTCGCACAAGCGCCGGTCGGCGCGCGCCTGCGTTTCTCAGCAGTCTCGATCGAAGCGTCGACGGAAGCGCTTCGCGCGAACAGGCAGCGACGTCGCGACTTTATCGCCGCCCGCAACCTCATGGCCGGCGAGCAGAGGGCTCCATGAAAATTCGTCCCTTCACCATCGAGATTGCCCAGTCCGAAATCGACGATTTGAGGAAGCGCATCTCGAACTGGCGCGAGCCGGACCAGTTGCAGGCAATAGGCTGGGCGCAAGGAACGGAGCACGAGGAACTGCGGCGGCTTATGCAGCACTGGTGCACCGGCTTCGACTGGCGCAAGCAGGAAGCCGCCTGGAACATCCATCCGCACTACCAGACGGATATTGGCGGCCAAACCATCCATTTCATCCATGCACGCGCCGCTGTTGCGACCGGCAGAACGGTCATACTCACCCATGGCTGGCCAGGCAGCGTCTTCGAATTTCATGAGCTGATCCCGCTTCTGACCGACCCGCTTTCGCATGGCGGAAGACAGGAGGATGCCTTCAACGTCGTGGTTCCGTCGATTCCCGGCTATGGTTTTTCGAGCCGGCCGACTAGGCCTGGTCTCAACCTGTTTGCCGTTGCCGACCTTTGGGCTGAATTGATGAGCCGTCTCGGCTACAAGCGATATCTCGCGCAAGGTGGCGATCTGGGCGCCAGCGTGTCGACCTGTCTGGCGCACGCACATCCAGACAGTCTCGCCGGCGTGCATCTGAATTTCATCCCCGGCTCATTCTCACCGCCTCACGATGCAAGCCCGGATGGTGACTTGACGCCGGAAGAACGCGCCTTCCTGGAACGGAAAGCCGGATGGGCGGACCTTCACGGCGCCTATGCTCATATTCAAGGCACACGTCCGCAAACGCTTGCCTACGGGCTGACGGATTCGCCGGTCGGACTGGCAGCCTGGATGATCGAAAAATTCCGCGACTGGAGCGATTGCGATGGCGATCTGGCCAACGCCGCATTTTCGCGCGACGACATGCTCGCCGACATCTCGCTTTACTGGTTCACCCGGACCGTCGCTTCGTCGATGCGGCTCTATTGGGAAACGCGCGCCAGTCCGCTTGCATTCGCGCCCGGCACGGCGATCCACGTCCCGCTTGCGGTGGCGTTGTTTCCCAAAGAGCTGCCGATGCCGCCAAGGAGCTGGGTCGAGCGCGTCTTCAAGGACATCCGCCAGTGGACAGCGATGCCGCGCGGTGGTCATTTCGCAGCCCTCGAACAGCCCGCTTTGCTTGCACAGGATTTGAGAGCCTTTGCCGGTGGTCTGGATTTTTAACGGCACCTGCATTCGCGCAGCCAAACCCGAAGGCCAGAAATGACCAGCACCGTTCTCACCATCGATGCCCTGCATGAGCGCGTCGATGCAATTTTCCGCAAGGCCGGAGTGAACCCCATCCAGGCCAGCGCCATCACAAGGGTCATCGTCGCGGCGGAACGCGACGCCTGCAAATCGCATGGTGTCTACCGGATCGAAGGCGCCCTGCGGACGATCAAGGCCGCGAAGGTAAACCCGAACGCGGTGCCCGAGTTGTTGTCGCAAGGCGCGCCGGCAATCGTCAAAGTGGATGCGAAGCACGGCTTCGCCAACCCAGCCTTCGAACTGGGTCTGCCGGTGCTGGTCGAACGGGCACGCTCGTGCGGTATCGCCGCGCTCGCAATCAACGATGCCGTTCATTTTTCCGCCCTTTGGGTGGAGGTCGAAGCCTTGTCGCAGGCAGGCCTTGCCGGCCTTGCCATGTGCCCGAGCTATGCCACGGTCGCTCCGACCGGTGGCAACGGACCGTTGCTGGGCACCAATCCGTTTGCCTTTGGTTGGCCGCGCGACGGACAGCCTTATATTTTCGACTTCGCTACCTCGGTTGCCGCGCGCGGCGAGATCGAGCTCCACCGCCGGGCAGGCCAGAAGCTGCCGGAAGGCTGGGCCATGGATTCTGACGGCAGGCCAACAACCGATCCCGAAGCTGCCCTGGCGGGCGCCATGCTTCCCTTCGGCGGTCACAAGGGCTCCGCCATCGCGACGATGATCGAGTTGCTCGCCGGGATCATGATCGGCGACCTGACCAGCCCCGAGGCGCTCGATCTGCTCGGCACCACGACGCTTTATCCATCGCATGGAGAGCTGATCATCGCCTTTTCGCCGCAGGCTTTTTCCGCAAGCCGTCCCGGTAACCCGCTGGGACGTGCGGAAGCTCTGTTCGAGGCGATCCTTGGCCAGGGCGCGCGCCTGCCCTCGCAGCGGCGATTCATTGCCCGAGCAGCATCGGAGAGTAACGGCATCAGCCTCTCGGCCAAGGAGATCGAACAACTCGATCGATTTCTTGAAGAAGGACTCGGCGGCGTTTGAGGTGATCCGTCCGCCTCACTCAGATTTGGTCATCAAGGGGAAAGGGAGAAAAAATGCGCTGGTCAAGAACATTCACGGTCGTCGGCTGCCATGCCGAGGGCGAGGTCGGCAATGTGATCACCGGCGGCGTCATGGACGTGCCCGGCAAGACCATGTTCGAAAAGAAAGAATATCTCCAGGAGCATATGGATGACATACGCGGGCTCGTCCTCTTCGAGCCGCGCGGCGCGCCCTACGTCAACGCCAACATCATCCTGCCGCCCTGCGATCGCTCGGCCGACCTCGGCTATGTGATCCTCGAAAGCACTGAATACCCGCCCATGTCGGGCTCCAACACCATCTGCGTCGCCACCGTGGCGCTGGAGACGGGCATGGTGCCTATGAAGGAACCCGAGACGCGGCTGCGCATGGAGGCACCCGCAGGCATGATCGAGGTGCGCTGCCTCTGCGAGAATGGCAAGGTGAAGCAGGTGGAGTTCACCAATGTGCCGGCTTTCGCAGTCCACCTCGACACGCCAGTCGAAGTCGAGGGGCTCGGTACGATCACCGTCGACACCTCCTATGGCGGCATGACTTTCGCCCATGTCAATGCGCGCGCACTAGGGTTCGCTGTCAAACCCGACGAGGCACACCAGATGTCGCTGATCGGCCAACGCATCAAGAAAGCCGTCAACGAGCAGCTCGTTGTCGTGCATCCGGAGAACCCGAAGATCCGCGATGTGTCCAACGTGATTTTCGAAGGTCCGATCGAGCGCGTCGACGGGCGCGTGGAAAGCATCAACGGCACGGTATGCCTGCATGGCAGGCTCGACCGCTCGCCGACAGGCACCGGCACCACCGGGCGACTGGCGGTGATGTCGGCAAAGGGCCAGATCGCCAAAGGCGAGCTGTTCCGCAACAGGTCGATCATCGGGACCCATTTCGATTCCCGCGTGATCGCCAATGCGCACGTCGGCGACCGCGACGCGGTCGTGGTCACCATCGCTGGACAAGCCTGGATCACCAGTATTGGCCAATATGGCCTCGACCCGACAGACCCTTATCCACGCGGCCATCGCCTCAGCGACGTCTGGTTCTGAAACGGACGCGGCCGTGCCCTCGGCGCGGCCGCGTAACCGTTCGGCCGTGCTCAGGCAGCGAACGCTCGGACCCTGACACCGTTCGCTTCCAGCCGTCTCCTGACATGCGCGGCGATGGCGACGGCCGCTGGCGTGTCGCTGTGGACGCAGATTGAATCGATCGGCGTCTGCAGCAACTGCCCGGAAAGCGTCTCGATGGCGCCTTGCTTGACCATCCGCACGACCCGTTCAGCAGCCTTCTCGGCATCGTGGATGACGGCGCCCTCCAGCTTGCGCGATACAAGAAACCCTTCCTCCGTATAGGCGCGGTCGGCGAAGATTTCGGACCTGACCGCCAGGCCAGCGTCACGCGCGATCCTGTCCTGGAAGCCGAGCGCAATGGCCAGGCAGATCAGGCCGGGATCGACCGCCTTGACCGCGCGCGTCACCGCTTCGGCGACGCCACGATCGGTCTGGGTAAGATTGCCCAGCGCGCCATGAGCCTTGACGTAGCGGATCGGGTGGCCGGCATAGGCGGAGAGCGCCTGTGCCGCGCCGATCTGGTAGGCGACCAGCCTTTCGATCTCATCCATGGAATGCGGGATGACGCGGCGTCCGAACCCCCACAGATCGGCGAAGCTCGGATGCGCGCCAACGGCGACGCCCTTGTCGCGCGCCATCGAGAACGTGGCCGCCATGATCTCGGGGTCACCGGCATGAAAGCCGCAGGCCACATTGGCGGAGCTGACGATGTCGAGGATAGCCGCATCGTCGCCGAGCCTGTAGGCTCCAAAACCCTCGCCCATGTCGGAATTGATATCGACCTGCAATCCTTCGGCCGCCACGGCGCTTTCCTCAGTGGTTCGAACCATCGCCTTTGCCTTCACACCAGTTCGTAGAGCGGCGTGCCGTAACCGACGACCGCTCCGTCCTTGATCAGTGCCGCGCCCAGCACGCCGTCTGCCGGCGCGAGCACGGCCTTCAGGCATGGGCCGACCTGCAGGACGCCGACCGTCTCGCCCTTGCGGACCGTCTGGCCAGGTCCGGCAACAGGGTGGCCGGTCGTTGGATGATCGATACGGAACACGCCGACTCCGGGCGCACGCACGCCCTTGAAGACCGTTTCGGGCACCGGCGCTTCGGCCGCAGCCGCAGGTGTTTCGGCAACAACGGCCTGCATATGCAGCCGCAGCGAAAAGCCGGCCTCCGACACTTCGATCTCGCCTATGCCGGCGCTTGCACACCAGGCGGTCAGCCTTTCGATCTCCTCAATCGTCATCGCCGCCTCGTCCCTGGAGCAGGCCGCCTTCAATGAGATGTTCGAGATGATGGATATCGAAGCCTCCGGCGGCGAAGCCGGGCTCCTCCATCAGGATACCGTGCAGCGGCGCATTGGTGGCGATGCCGACTGCCTCCATCTCGCCCAGCGCCCCGCGCATGCGCCCGATAGCCTCGGCCCGCGTCGCGCCATGCGCCAGGAGCTTCGCCACCAGCGAATCGTAGTGCGGCGGCACGGTGTAGCCTGAGTAGAGATGCGATTCGACGCGGATACCGGGACCGCCGGGCGGCGTCCAGCGCTCGACCCGGCCCGGATGCGGCCGAAAGCTGTATGGATCTTCAGCGTTGATGCGGCATTCCACGGCGTGGCCCTGAATGCGGATGTCTTCCTGGCTGAACGACAGCGGCTCGCCCCGGGCGATGCGGATCTGTTCGCGCACGATATCGATACCGGTGACGAGCTCGGTGACGGGATGCTCCACCTGCACGCGGGTGTTCATCTCGATGAAAGAGAAGCGCCCGTCCTCGTAGAGGAATTCGAACGTGCCGGCACCTGTATAGCCGATGGTCAGACATGCGCGGGCACAGAGGTCGCCGATTTCGCCAATCGCCTCGCGGGCGATGCCGGGCGCCGGCGCCTCCTCGATGATCTTCTGGTGGCGGCGCTGCATGGAGCAATCCCGCTCGCCGAGCCAGACAGCCCTACCGTGCTTGTCCGCCAGAATCTGGATCTCGATATGGCGCGGCTGCTCGAGAAATTTTTCCAGATAGACTTGCGGGTTGCCGAAGGCCCGGTCCGCCTCTTTCACCGCCATGGAAACGGCTTCCATCAGAGCCTGCTCATCGCGAACGATACGCATGCCGCGCCCGCCCCCGCCACCCGCTGCCTTGACGATGACCGGATAGCCGATGGCCTCTGCAATGGCGCGCACCTCTTGCTCATCCTGCGGCAGCGCGCCCTCCGAGCCCGCAACGCAGGGAACGCCGGCGGCTATCATCGTGCGCTTGGCGGAGACCTTGTCTCCCATGGTGCGGATCGCCGTCGCGGATGGCCCGACGAAGATGAGGCCGGCGTTTTCGACAGCCTCGGCGAAGGCGGCGTTCTCGGAAAGGAAACCATAGCCCGGATGGATCGCGCCCGCGCCGGTGAGTTGCGCAGCCGCGATGATCTCGGCGATGTTGAGATAGCTCTCCGTCGTGGCAGCCGGTCCGATGCAGATGGCCTTGTCCGCCAGTGCGACATGGCGAAGGCTTGCATCGGCCTCCGAGTGCGCCGCCACCGTTTTCAATCCGAGATCGCGGCAGGCGCGCAGGACGCGCAGCGCGATTTCACCGCGGTTGGCGATAAGGACGGTATCGAACATCGCCCTCAGCCCTCATCTTCCAGCACGAACAGCACGTCGCCGGACTGCACCGCTGCATGGTCGTTGAACGCGATCTGGACGATGCGCCCAGCGCGATCGGATTCCACGACATTGAACGTCTTCATGGCTTCGAGGACGCCGATTTTCTGCCCCTCCGCGACCACATCGCCAACGGCAACCAGCGGCGGTTCGCCTTCGGTGCCGGAGCAGTAGAACACGCCCGTCAGCGGCGCGCGGATCGAATGGCGTGCGATGGGCAGAGATGTCGACGTCTGATCTGGGGAACGGACCGTTACGTCAGGTCCAGGCTGCACCTGCGACGCGGATTGCGCCGACGCCGTAGGCCTGAACATGCGGACGCGAACGCCGTCGCGCTCGATCTCCAGTTCGGCAATGGGCGAGCGCGAGACAAATTCGATCAGCTTCTGGACGAACTCAAGATCCATCGCCGGCCCTACCGCAGCGCTTCGACGGCCTCGGCGATGCGCCCGATCGCTTTTTCGATCAGGTCCATCGACGTGGCTATGGAAATGCGGAAATGCGGAGACAGGCCGTAGGCAGAGCCCTGCACCACCGCGACTCGTGCCTGATCGAGTAGGTAGAGCGAGAAGTCGTCGTCGCTGCCGATGGGAGTGCCGTCGGGGCGGCGACGGCCGATCAGGCCCGAGCAGTTGGGATAGAGATAGAAGGCGCCCTCGGGCGTCTGGCAGGTGAGGCCGGGAATCTTGCGCAGCAGTTCCAGAGCGCGGTCGCGCCGAGCCTGGAATTCGAGCGCCCGAGGGCGAAGAAAGTCCTGGGGACCTTCCAGAGCGGCAATGGTCGCGGCCTGCGAGATGGATGACGGGTTCGACGTGCTTTGGCTCTGCACGGTCGCCATGGCGCGGATCAGCGCTTCCGGCCCGCCGGCATAGCCGATCCGCCAGCCGGTCATGGCATAGGCCTTCGATACCCCGTTCACTGTGAGCGTACGGTCCTTCAGCCGCGGCTCGACGCCGGCGATGGTATGGAAGGTACGTCCATCGAACAGGATATGCTCGTAGATGTCATCGGTCAGCACGTGGACGTGGCGCTGGTCGAGCAGCACTTCGGCCAGGCCAGCGAGTTCGTCGCGGCTGTAGACGGCGCCTGTCGGGTTGGAAGGCGTGTTGAGCAGAAGCCACTTGGTGCGCCCGGTGATCGCAGCTCGCAGGGCTTGCGGCGTCAATTTGAAGCCCTGCGCCTCCGTGCAGGGAACGACCACGGGCTTTCCTTCGCCGAGCAGGACGATATCGGTGTAGGAAACCCAATAGGGCGCTGGGACAACCACCTCGTCACCCGGGGCCAGCGTTGCCAGCAGGGCGTTGTAGATGATCTGCTTGGCGCCCCCCGCGACGCTGATTTGCGAAGGCTTGTAGTCGAGGCCGTTCTCGCGCCTGAATTTTTCGGCCACCGCCTTCTTCAGCGCGGTGGTGCCGTCGACCGCCGTATAGCGCGTCTCGCCCCTGCGCATCGCCTCGTAGGCCGCCTCGACGATGTGCGGAGGCGTGGGAAAATCCGGCTCGCCGGCGCTCAGGCTGATAACGTCGATGCCGGCCGAGCGCATTTCGATTGCCCGCGCGGTGACCGCCATGCTCGGACTTGGCTTGATGACGTCGAGACGGGGAGCGATGAGGCCCACGGAACAATCCTCGGCATGTAAGATATTTGCTACAGATTGGATAATGTATTCTGATTTTCGCGTCAAACCCCTTTTTCTGCGTCTAAGACCGGGGTATGTCTCATCCTGGAGGTGGGTCGATAGAGGAAAGTATCCAATCCTTGGTCGCCACGGATGATATTCGAAATAGGGAACACGATTGGAATGGGCACAAACTATGATGTGGTGATCGTTGGCGGAGGCGTTGTCGGCAGCTCGATCGCCTACTTCCTGTCAACCAACCCGGATTTCGACGGCAGGATCGCGGTGATCGAGCGGGACCCCTACTACACGGCCTCCTCGTCTTCCTTGTCGACCAGCGCCATCCGCCAGCAGTTCGGCACGGCGCCCAACATCGCGATGTCGAAGTTCAGCATCGACTTCCTGCGCCAGGTGAAGACGCGGCTAGCAATTGGCGACGAGTTGGCCGACATCGGCCTGCATGAGCCCGGTTATCTGGTGCTGGCGACGCCCGAGCGGGCCGACGCGCAGCGTGCCAAGAACCGCGTTCAGCGCAGCATGGGCGTCGACGCCGAACTGATCGAGCAGGTCGATCTGGCGCAACGCTTCCCGTGGCTCAACACGGACGATCTCGCGCTTGGCTCGCTTGGCCTTGGCAGCGAAGGCTGGTTCGACGGTCCTGGCCTGATGCAAGCATTCCGTCGCAAGGCGCGCACACAGGGCGTGGACTATCTTGCCGCGACAGTGACCGGACTGACCATGGCATCTTCCGGCAAGGTGGGTGAAGTGCTGCTGGACAATGGCGACCGGCTTGCCGCCGGCACGGTGATCAACGCGGCCGGGCCATGGAGCGCGGGCATTGCCAGGATGGCCGGCGCCGAACTGCCGGTCGTCCCGAGCAAGCGCTGCGTCTTCGTCTTCGAAACGCCGACAAGGATCGAAAACTGCCCCTTCATCTTCGACACAAGCGGCCTCTGGCTGCGGCCGGAAGGTCAGCTCTTCCTGTGCGGTGTTCCGCCGGTGCGCGAGAACGAGCCGGACGATTTTGGCCTGGATGTGGACTACGACCTGTTCGACGAGTTGATCTGGCCGGCGCTGGCCCATCGTGTGCCCGGCTTCGAGCAATTGCGCATGCTGCGCGCCTGGGCGGGACTCTACGAGTACAACACCTTCGACCACAGCGGCATCATCGGCCGGCATCCTGAGGTCTCGAACTTCATCCTGGCCACCGGCTTCAGCGGCCACGGCATGATGCATGCGGCGGCGACCGGGTCGGGCGTCAGCGACCTCATTGCCTACGGCGAGTACCGCTCCATCGACCTTTCGGCCTTCCGCTACGAACGGATCGCCAGCAATAAGCCTATCGAGGAACATGTCTACTGAAGCGAAACGGGCGACATGGCATCGCAGTGACAACGGTGCTATGCGTCCACTTCTTCAATCAAAACGGCGCCAGTCGACAAACAAGGCGGCCGCCCCAGGCTGATTCATGCTCGTACAGAAGAAAACCATCTCGACCCAGGTCGCCGATGCCATCAGGCAGAAGATCCTGATCGGCGAATACGAGGCCAACTTCCAGCTGCGGCAGGAACATCTGGCCACCGAGTTCGGCGTCAGCCGAATTCCGGTGCGAGAGGCGCTGCATCAGCTTCATTCGGAAGGCTTCGTCACGCTGGTTTCCCACAAGGGCGCCGTCGTCACCTCCATTTCCCTGGACGAGATCCTCGAGCTCTACGAATTGCGGGCCCGGATCGAAACATGGCTACTGGCCCTGGCCATTCCAAGGATGACGGAGGCCGACCTCGCGCTGGCCCGCGAGCGCGCAAAACAGCATCAGGAGCAGGGCAAGACCGGCGAGTACTCGAACCAGCTCAACTGGAATTTCCACGCCGCGCTCTACCAGCCGTCCGGCCGCAAGGCGACGATCGAACTGGTGGGGCGCATCTACCAGCAGCTGGAACGCTACACACGCATGATGGTGACGCTAACCGAGATCCAGGCCCAGTCCGACCGCGACCACTGGCAACTCATCGACCTGTGCGAAGCCAAGGATACGCTGCGCGCCGTCGGCCTGTTGGAAATGCATATCATCACCAGCGGCAAATTCCTGGTCGACCGGCTTCAGGAATTGCGGGGAAGCTGACGGCCCCCGTCGTTCCTGGGCCTCATCGACCTCCCCAATCCTTTGCGTTGGTGGAATCATTTGCCAGGCAGATTGGTCGCCCGCGTCAGCAGGATCACGCCTGCCTTTTCGGCTGTGTCGTAGTAGGTGAAGCCGGTGCGGTTTTCCCGGCGCCCGCGCATCAGCACGGAAAGCCCGTCGGTTTTCGCCTTGGCTTCGGCTGCATCCGCATCGCGGACCTCAAAGCCGATATGGAATACGCCTTCACCCTTGGTATCGAGATGGATGCGCTGCAGTGAGGGATCATGGCTCGGCTGGCAGAGTTGCAGCTGGACGTTCGGCAGGTTGCAGATCCGGTATTGCATGGCATGGAAACCCTTCGGACTTGGGACCTCGAGTTCTTCGTACTCCGCCAGCGGCGGATAGGATTCCCATGGCCCAATGCCGATGGAGTCGTAATAGGCCTGGGCCTTGTCGATATCGTGCACGACGATGCAGAGATGATGCAGCTTGTCGAAGTTACCCATATTCTCTCACTCCTTGATCGGGACCGTATAGTTGAGAACGCGGCGCCCCCCGTCGGGGTAGATCGTCTCGCCGGTGATGTAGGAAGCGTCGTCGCTGGCCAGGAACGCCACGACCGAGGCGATCTCGGCTGCCGTGCCGAGGCGACCGAGCGGTGTGCGCGAAAGAACCGCCCGTCGCATTTCTTCCGAATCGATGAATGTCCCGTCCATGACCATGTCCGTGGCGATGGTGCCCGGGCCGACACCGACCACGCGGATGCCGTGGGGAGCGAAGGCAACAGCCGCGGTACTGGTGACCTGGTTCATGCCGCCCTTGGAGATCGCGTAGGTGGCGACGCGTGGATTGGCGAGGCCTGAATTGATCGATGACATGTTGATGATGACACCGCCTCCACCCTGCGCAATCATCTGGCGGGCTGCGGCCTGGGTGCCCATGAACGCGCCCTTCAGATTGACGGCGAGAACTCTGTCGTAGTCCGCCTCTGTGATGTCGAGAAAGTCCTGGACCGGAGCGATGCCGGCGTTGTTGACCATGATGTCGACACGGCCAAACTTCGCCACCGCCGCCGCAACCAGCCCATCGACCTGCTCCTTCTTGCTGACATCCGTAACGACCGCCAGGACGCTGTCGGCGGTGCCGATTTTCACGGCACATTTTCTCAGTTCCGTCGCATCGATGTCGCCAAGCACGAGCTTCGCGCCCTCGGCCAGAAACCGTTCCGCGCAAGCGCGTCCGATGCCGCGCGCCGCGCCTGTGACAACAGCCACCTTTCCTGCCTGTCTCATGTCCAATCCCTCGATCATTATAAGTCGACCCCCGTCTCAGTGAGCGGTGTGCCGAGCTTGGCCACGGATAAGGATAATTCTCCCACCGAAGCCTACCCTATCGGATCACGAAGGGATTGGCGGTCTTGCCCGCCGTATCTATCCACACCGTCTTGGTCTGCAGATAGGCATTGATGGCCTCCTGCCCGCTCTCGCGACCGATACCGCTCCTCTTGTAGCCGCCGAAGGGCGCCATATAGGAGACGGCGCGGTATGAATTGATCCAGACCATTCCCGCTTCCATCACGGCCGCGCCGCGCAGCGCCCGGCCCATGTCGCTGGTCCATATCCCGGCCGCCAGCCCATAGGGGCTGTCATTGGCAATGGCGAAGGCCTCGTCCTCGTCGTCAAAGGGGATGACGGACAGGATCGGCCCGAACACCTCCTCACGCGCGATCCGCATGGTGTTGTTCACGCCGGTGAAGATGGTCGGCTCGACGAACCAGCCCTCGGCCAGTTCACTGGACGCAGGCTTGCCGCCACCGAGCACGCATAGTGCGCCCTCGCGGCGTGCTATGCCGAGATAGGACAGCACCTTCTCGCGCTGGGCTTGCGTGGTGATCGGCCCCACCTGCGTCTCGGCCAGAGCGGGATTGCCCAATCGAGCACTGGCCGCCAGCGTTATGACGCCCTCCACGAACCGGTCATGGATCTTGCGATTCACCAGCAGGCGCGAACCCGCGATGCAGGTCTGGCCGCCAGCAGCGAAAATGCCTGAGATCGCGCCGTTGACCGCGCTCTCGATATCGGCGTCGTCAAAGACGATGTTGGCCGATTTGCCGCCAAGCTCCAGCGTGACGGTCTTGAGCTGGTCGGCAGCCGCTCGATAGACTGCGATCCCGCCGGGCTCACCGCCGGTGAAGGCTATCTTGGCGACGTCGGGGTGGGCAACAAGCGGCACGCCGACATCGAGCGGCATGCCGGTAACGGTGTTGACCACGCCTGGCGGGAACCCAGCGTGCGCAAACAGTTTCACGAACTCCAGCGTCGAGGCCGATGCGTGTTCGGACGGTTTGATGACGACGGTGTTGCCGGCCGCCAGCAGCGGCGCTAGCTTCCAGGTCAGAAGCAAAAGCGGCGAATTCCAGGGCACGATGGCTGCAATGACACCCAGCGGCTCGTGGCGGGTGAAGGCGAACATGCCAGCCTTGTCGATCGGCAGCACCGCCCCTTCGATCTTGTCGGCAAGACCGCCGAAATAGCGGAACCATTCCGGGATATAGCGCAGCTGCGCCGTCATTTCGGTGAGCAGCTTGCCATTGTCGCGCGTCTCGATGGCGGCAATGCGCTCCGCGTTGTCGGCGATCAGGTCGGCCATCCGCACGAGCAGCTTGCCACGCGCAGTGGCGGTGATGCCGGCCCATTCCTTCGACCGGAATGCCGCCTTGGCGGACGCCACGGCAGCGTCCACCTGGGCTGCTCCCCCACGCGGGATCAGCGCCCAGGGCCTGCCGGTGAACGGATCATGGCTCTCGAATGTATCGGCTGTCGATTGCAGCCGACCGCCGACCGTGTTCTGGAAACTGACCAGCGCCATATCGGTCCTCAACAAGTGGCAAAGCCCAGATGAGCGCGAAAGCGGTTCTTGACCTCGACCGCGTCGCGCGGTGGCAGCGAGCGCGGCAGGTTCTCGGCGGTGATTTTCAGCACGAAAAGGCGTGGACCTTCGGCCGGGCGACGCAGCTCTTCACACAGCGTGTCGACCTCCTCCAGCGAGCGCAACTCGGCGGTTTTCGAAAACCCGCAAGCGGCCGCGACCTTGTCGAAACCGATGCCGCGACCGGTATGGCTCGACTGCATGCCCGTCTCGCCGAAATGCTGGTTGTCGAGCACGATCAGGTCGAGATTGCTGGGCCGCGCCACCGAAATCGTCGCCAGCGAGCCGAACGCCATGAGCTGTTCCCCATCACCAGTAATCACCATGACCCGCTTGTCGGGCTGGGCCTGGGCAAGCCCGAGACCGATCAGTGCAGCACCCCCCATGGCGCCCCAGAGATAGTAGTTGTCGTTGCGGTCACCGGCGGCGTGCACGTCGTAGGTCGGCGAGCCGAGACCGGTCACGACCAATGCGCCGTCGCGGGCGTCAAGGAGTTTCTTCACCGCAACCCGGCGGTCCATTGTCGGTAAATTCATCTCATTCACCACTTCTTCTTGCCGAGCAGGCGCTGCCCGATCAGCACCGCGATCTGTTGATCGGCGTCAAAAGCCATCAGGGCTGCCTGAGCCACCGTCTCCACGAGGTCTGGACCAGTCTCGGCGCGCAGCACCTTGAGGCCGATCGATTTCAGCGAGGCTTCCGTCGCCTGCCCCATCGGCACCTGCCAGGGGTTGAACTCGGCCCATTCGCCTCTCATCGTCACCAGAACGAGTAAGGGGAAGCGTGCCTGCACGGGAAGCGACAGCATGTTTATACAGTTGCCGACCCCTGACGATTGCATGAGCACGACGCTCCGCTTGCCGCCGAGCCAGGCGCCGGCGGCGACGGCGATGCCCTCTTCTTCCGTCGTCAGCACGTTGGCGACGACCTCGGGATCCGCGCTGAAGCGTCGGATCAGGGTCGTATGTCCAGCATCGGGCACATAAGACATGTGGCTGATGCCGGCAGCCTTGAGCACATCATAGACCTGATCTGGCCACTGCTTTTCAGACGCCGCCGGAGCGGCCCCAGGCGTTGCTGTTTCCGGATGTTTTGCTTCTACGCTCGCCGTCACGTTGGAACTCCGAGATTTGGATTGGCATCAGGTTATCTCGGCTATCCGATCTAATCGTCGTCTCTTTCTTGTGATCAGATATAATGATATTCGATAGCTTATGGAGTTATCGCAACTGCGTACGCTGATCCACGTCGCCGAACTCGGGAGCCTGAGCAAGGCTGCCGATCGGCTACACATCGCGCAGCCTGCCCTCAGCCGGCAGGTGCGCATGCTGGAGGAGGAACTGGGCTTTGCCCTGTTCGTGCGCCACGGCCGCGGCATGGTGCTGTCTGAGCAGGGCAAGCAGGTGCTGACGCACGCCATGCGCGTGATGGCAGAGATCGATGAGATCCGTGCCACGGCCACGCCAGCCGACGCGCCGCTCACCGGTGAAGTGGCGATCGGTCTGCCACCCACCGTCGCGGACATTATTTCGCTGCCGCTGGCTGCCGCCTTCGCCAAGAACCATCCCAAGGCGAAGCTGAGGCTTGTCAGCGCCTACACCGGCTATTTGCTCGACTGGATGCACCGAGGCGAGGTGGACGTCGCCGTGCTGTACGACCCGCGCATGGCGCGTTCGTTGCGCTCGCGCCCGTTGCTTCTGGAAAATCTCTTCCTGATTGGGCCGCCTGATGCGGGGTTTTCAACCGTGCGCGCGGTATCGTTCGCCTCGCTTGCCGGCAAGCGCCTGCTGCTGCCCAGCATCAAGCACGGTCTGCGCATCATCGTAGAACGCTGTGCCACGGATGCCGGCATCACGCTCGATGTCGGCATCGAGGCGGATTCCTACGCCGCGCTGAAGGACCTGGTGCGCAACGGCCATGGCTGGACGATCCTGCCGCTCGCTCCTATCCATGCCGATGTAACCGCGGGGCTGCTCACCGCCGCGCCGCTGATCGATCCCGTGCCGGTGCGCCGCCTGATCCTTGCATATCCGGCAGACCGACCTGCCTCTCGGCTGGCGCGGTTTGCCGGACAAGCAATAGAGGACATCGCCAAGGACCTCGTAGGGCGGGCGATCTGGGTTGGCCAACTCCTCGGCCCCTCGCTGTAAGCATTCGAATTCCGTTATGTCTGCTCACGCCAGCTTTGCGTTGCTGACAGGACGCGGCGGCGCGATAGTGAGGCCCGCAGCACGACGAAAGCCGGACAAACCCCATGGAATACTATCAGGACATTCGCGATGCCGTCGCCCGGCTGTGTGCGCGCTTTCCCGGAGAATACTGGCGCGCGCTCGACAGGGACATGGCCTATCCCCGCGAGTTCGTCGAAGCATTGACGGAGGCTGGTTGGCTTTCGATCCTGATCCCGGAGGCGTATGGCGGCTCGGGCCTGCCGCTTTCGGCCGCCGCCGCCGTGCTGGAGGAAATCCAGCGCGCCGGCTGCAATGGCGGCGCCTGCCATGCCCAGATGTACACGATGGGCACGCTTGTTCGCCACGGCTCTGAAGCCCAAAAGCAACGATACCTGCCGAAGGTCGCCGCGGGAGAATTGCGTCTGCAGGCCTTCGGCGTCACCGAACCGACCAGCGGCACCGACACCGGCGCTCTCAAGACCACTGCTCGCCTCGACGGCTATCATTTCGTAGTCAAGGGCCAGAAGATCTGGACCAGCCGCGCCGAGCATTCGGATTTGATGCTGCTTCTGGCGCGGACCACGCCGCTCAAGGATGGCATGAAGAAGACCGACGGTCTCTCCGTCCTCATCGTCGACATGCGCGAAGCCGTTGGCAAGGGCCTCACCATCCGGCCGATCCGCACGATGATGAACCATGCCACCACCGAAGTCTTCTTCGACGACCTGCGCGTGCCGGCCGAAAACCTGATCGGCGAAGAGGGAAAGGGATTCCGCTACATCCTTTCGGGCATGAACGCCGAGCGCATCCTGATCGCAGCCGAATGCGTCGGCGATGCGAAATGGTTCATCGAAAAGTCGAGCGTCTACGCGAAGGAAAGGCATGTGTTTGGCCGAGCGATCGGCCAAAACCAAGGCATCCAGTTTCCAATCGCAAGGGCTTACGCCAACATGCGCGCGGCCGAATTGATGGTGCGCGAGGCGCTGAACCTCTACGAGGCCGGCAAGAACCCCGGTGCCGAAGCGAACATGGCCAAGATGCTGGCGGCCGATGCCTCTAACGAAGCCGCCAATGTCTGCATCCAGACGCATGGCGGGTTCGGTTTCGCGGAAGAGTACGATGTGGAGCGCAAGTTCCGCGAGACGCGTCTCTATCAGGTCGCGCCGATCTCGACCAACCTCATCCTGTCATACCTTTCCGAGCACGTGCTTGGACTGCCGCGTTCCTACTAGGAGTTGCCGCCGTGAACGTCCTCATCGTCTACGCCCACCCGGAAGCAAAATCCTTCAACGGCGCCATGAAGGATATGGCCGTGGAAACATTGACCCGCGCAGGCCACGATGTGGTCGTCAGCGACCTCTATGCGATGGGCTTCAATCCTGTCGCAGGGCCGGGCGACATATCCGGCGAGCGCAACGATCCGGACTTTTTCAGCCTGCCGCACGAGCAGACCGCGGCGTACGAGGCCGACGCGCTCTCGGCCGACATCATGGCCGAGATCGAAAAGCTGAAACAGGCGGACTTCGTGCTGTTTCAGTTCCCGGTTTGGTGGTTCGGAATGCCCGCAATGCTCAAGGGCTGGGCCGACCGTGTGTTCGCGCGTGGTTTTGCGTATCTGCCGGGGCGCAAATACGACACCGGCATGTTCAGGGGAAAGCTCGCCATGGTGGCCGCCACCACGGGCACTTCGGCCGACACCTATGCGCCCGATGGCATCGATGGCGACATCCTCACGGTGCTGTGGCCGATCCACAATGGCCTGCTACGCTACTCCGGCTTCGACGTGTTGCCGCCCTTCGTCGCCTATATGCCGGGCCGTGTCGGCGACGATGGCCGCAAGGCCTATCTGGAAGCCTATACCAAGCGACTCGAGGACATCGACGGCACGCCGCGGCTTTTCTTCCACGCCGCCGAGGACTACGGCAAGAACGAGCGGCTAAAGCCAGGCGTGCTGGCGCGCTCGGGGGTACAGCGCAATGTCTGACGGCGCCCACCCGCTGGAGGGTCTGTTCGTCGTTTCGATCGAGCAGGCGGTCGCCGCTCCGCTTTGCACGGTCCGCCTCGCCGATGCCGGGGCGCGCGTCGTGAAGATCGAGCGCCCGGAGGGCGAAACCGCGCGTCATTACGATTCCACCGTTGAAGGCATGTCGGCTTACTTCGTCTGGCTCAACCGCGGCAAGGAAAGTGCGGTTCTCGACCTGAAAGCCGAGCACGACCTCGCTATCCTGCACCGGATGGTGGCGCGAGCGGATGTTCTCGTGCAGAATCTCGCGCCGGGCGCCATCGACAGGCTCGGCCTCTCCGCAGAAGCAATCGCGGAAAAATTTCCTCGGCTGATTGCCATCAACATCGTCGGCTACGGACAGAACACGCCTTACGCAGCTATGCGCGCCTACGACATGCTGGTGCAGGCCGAAAGCGGCATCTGCGCCGTCACTGGCACGCCGGACACGCCGAGCAAAATAGGGGTTTCCGCCGCAGACATCGCCACCGGAATGAATGCCCATGCAGCGATCCTCGAAGCCTTGTTGGCGCGCGAGAAGACCGGGCGCGGTCGCATTGTCGAAATTGCCATGTTCGACGCCATGGCCGACTGGATGACCGTGCCGCTGCTGCACTACGAATATGCGGGCCGCGAGACGCAGAGATATGGCCTGGCACACGCTTCGATCTACCCCTATCGACCTTATGCCTGTCGGGATGGCAGCGTGGTCGTGTCCATCCAGCAGAACAATGAATGGAAGCGCTTCTGCACCGTCGTGCTGCAAAGGCAGGATTTGTTCGCCGACGAACGCTTCGCCACCAATGCCTGGCGGGTCGCCAACCGCACGGCGCTCGACACCGAGATCGAACCGATCTTCGCGGCAATCGACTGCGAAGAGGCCATAGACCGTCTCAATGGTGCGCAGATCGCCTGGGGCCGGGTGAGCGCAATGCACGACCTGCCGCGCCACAAGGCGTTGCGCCGGACAGAGGTGGCGCTGCCGGACGGCAGGCGCATCTCCGTGCCGATGCCGGCAGGGCGGTCGGAGGGATTCGCAACCGTCCCCAGAGTACCCGCTCTTGGCGCCGATACGGACCGGATCCGGTCCGAGTTCGCCGCCTGACGAGGAAGCTCATGAGCCCGGACACGAGCACGCTGCAGGAATGGGTTGGACGCATACACGAGGTCGAGGACGTTGTGACCTCGCGCCTGCTGGCCAGCTTTGGCGCCACGCTTGGGGACTACGCAGCGCAAACTGCCGAGGGTGCGGCCGCGCCCGGCCTGCACTGGTGCCTGACGCCCGATATTGCCGACAGGCGCGAACTCGGACCTGACGGGCACCCGGCCAAAGGTGACTTCCTGCCACCGGTGCCGCTTCCGCGACGCATGTGGGCTGCCAGCGATGTGCGTTTCCTAGCGCCGATCCGCTCCGGCGACCGCATCCGCCGTCGCTCGACATTGACCGCCATCGAGGAGAAGCAGGGCCGCACTGGCCCGCTCACTTTCGTCACGGTCCGACACGACATTGCCAACGACGCTGGCCCGGTGATCGAGGAGGACCAGACCATTGCCTATCGCGCCGCCGGCGCTACGGCGGCGACCCCTGCCGCGCCGGGAACTCCACCCCCGGCGGCATCGAACGAGCGCTGGGTTGACGTGGATCCGGTGCTACTCTTTCGTTACTCCGCGCTGACGTTCAATGGGCATCGTATCCACTACGACGCGCCTTACGCCACAACGGTCGAGGGTTATCCCGGGCTCGTCATCCATGGCCCGCTGCAGGCGACGCTGCTCCTGAACTTTGCCACAGTCGTTTTCGGCTCCTCGCCGCGCCGTTTCTCCTTCCGGGGCGTGCATCCGGCGACCAGACCGCAACGCCTGCTTCTGAGCGCAACGTGTCCGGGCAATGACGGCATGGCTCTCGAGGTACGGTCGGCCGACGGCCATGTGACGGTGAAGGCCACGGCGCAATGGTGAGCTTCGTCACGCCTGTCGTGTCGCTTTTCGTGCCGGGCTCGCGGCCGGAGCGGTTTGCCAAGGCCGACAACAGCGGCGCGGATGCGGTCATTCTCGACCTTGAGGATGCCGTCGCCCCTGGCAACAAGGACCTCGCTCGCGAAGTGGTCGTTGCTCATGCGGCCATGCTGAAATCAGCGATCGTGGTCCGCATCAACGCCGCCGGCACACCCTGGCACGAAGCGGATATCGATGCCGTACGGCGCCTCGACGGCGTCTCCGTCATGCTGCCCAAGGTCGAACGTCCAGAAGACATTGCTAATATGGCTAGGCACATGGCACGCAGCGTTTCCGTCATCGCGCTGGTCGAAAGCGCTGTCGGCCTTGCCAACCTGCCGGCCATACTGGCCACGTCCGGCGTCGTTGCCGTGGCGTTCGGCTCGGTCGACTTCTCGCTCGATCTTGGTTGCGCGCATGATCGGCTGACCCTGCTTGCGGCCCGCAACGAAATTGTCTGGCGCTCGCGCGCGGCCGGCCGTGCCGCGCCGATCGACGGTGTGACGACCGACCTGAGCAGTCCCGAAATCACCGAGGATGACGCCCGCCATGCAATGAAGATGGGTTTTGGGGGCAAGATGGCCATCCATCCGAGGCAGATCGAGCCGATTCGCGTTGCCTTTCGCCCGAGCGACAAAGAAATCATATGGGCACGCGACATCGTCGGCGCGGCTTCGTCGGGTGAAGCTGTCCAGGTGAACGGCGAGATGGTGGATCGGCCGGTCATCGAACGTGCAAGGCAGGTCCTGCGCCGGGCCGCTTTGGTCTAAAGGGCATGCCAGAGGAGGAGCAACAGATGAGCAAGGACACCGCCGATTGGCCGACCGCCAGGCTCTGCTCGTTCATCGCCGAACTCGACTTCGAACAGATCCCGCCGCGCGTCGTTCATTTCGCGAAAGGACTGATGATCGACTGGCTCGGCTCAACCCTCGCCGGCAAGGGCGCGCGCCAGGTCGAGATCATCGACGGCTTTGCTCGTGCAATGGGGCCGGCGGACGGCCCAAGCATCGTCATCCCGACGAGACGACGCACGAGCCCCTACTTCGCGGCGATGGTCAATGCTGCGGCCTCCCATGTGGTGGAACAGGACGACGTTCACAACGGCTCGGTCTTTCACCCAGCTGCGGTGATCTTTCCAGCCGTTTTGGCGGTTGCGGAAGCAGAGGGGAAGACCGGGCGTGAAATCCTGACTGCTTGCATCGCCGGCTACGAGGTTGGCATCCGGGTTGGAGAATTCCTGGGGCGGTCACATTACCAGATCTTCCACACAACGGGCACGGCCGGCACTGTCGCCGCGGCAGCGGCGGTCGGCAAGCTGATCGGCCTTGACGCAGCCGGCCTCAACCATGCGCTCGGCTCCGCCGGCACGCAGGCGGCGGGGCTGTGGGAATTCCTGCGCGATGCCGCCGATTCGAAGCAGCTTCATACCGCGCGCGCAGCCGCCAATGGTCTGTTCGCCGCCTATCTTGCACGCGATGGCTTCAAGGGCGCCGCGCGGATCCTCGAAGGGGAAAAGGGCATGTCAGCCGGCATGTCCAGCGATGCCGATCCGTCCCGATTGACGGACGGGCTCGGCAGCCGTTGGGCAACGGAGGAGACGTCCTTCAAATGGCATGCCTCCTGTCGCCACACCCATCCGGCAGCCGACGCACTTCAGCTGCTCATGCGCCGCGAGGGGCTCGGCCCGGACGACATCGCGGAGGTGGTCACCCATGTCCACCAGGGCGCCATCGATGTCCTGGGTGCGGTGGACATCCCTCAGACGGTCCACCAGGCGAAGTTCTCCATGGGCACGGTGTTGGGGCTCATCGCCGTCAATGGCGTCGCCGACCTCGACGCGTTCGAACGCCAGGCACTTGCCGACGCTGGCGTAACGCGCTTCCGCTCGAAGGTGCGTATGGAATTCGATGCCGAGATCGACAGCCTTTATCCGAGGCGATGGGTCGGCAAGGTGAGCGTCACGACCGTTGACGGCCGCAAGCTGACTGCCCGGGTCGACGAAGTCAAGGGCGATCCAGGCAACACGCTTGCCAGGCAGGAATTGGAATCCAAGGCCATTCGTCTCGCCGAATTTCGAGGTGGGGCCACCGCTGATGAGATGCGCCGCTGCATAGCCCGTGTCTGGAAGCTCGATCAGCCAGGAAGCACGGCGGAAATATTTGCTGAGCGCTAGTCCGCTATAGCGAAGGCTTTCGATGCTTAGCAGGTTGACCGCTGTTCAACCGCAGCAACGAAGCTTGAACTGGCAGGCCAATGAGCGGGGGGAAAGGCGGTAGCGCTCTACCGACTCGAACCCCCATAAATGCTTGGATCAAGGTTGCACCACAGCGGATCCAAAACACCCCGACCTCCTCCAGAAGGGCCCGCATCTCGACGGGAGCCGCAAGACAGAAAGTTCGAAAAGCTTCTAGGAAACCCAAGCAGACTGAACGGCGCTGCGGACAATGAGGTTTACGAATACACCGGCGAACATTCGCATTGGGGCGGTCAATATCGTCGGCAGAAGAGCGTCCGAAAGGGCTACCGGCGGCTCCCTCGTAGGAACGAAAAAAGAAGAGAAGCAGAACTTTCTTGTGCGTTTTTTGCACACAATGTTCCGTAACCTGATTATATTCAGGTATGCAAGACGCCAATGTCATCCTCGACCAGATGTAGGTTGACGCTGCTCAGCTCCGAGGTCGCGCGTGCGCCCTGGTCCTTGAGCAAATGCGCGAGCTGAGCGACGATGCAGTCGCGGCGTCTCACGACGTCCAGCTGTTCGCGGCGATCCTCCACCTGCATAAACGCCTCGGCCGATCGCAGCAAGAGCGGCCACCGCACGCGCTCGGGGTAGAGGTGCCGCATGCATAACGCGCAGGCCAGGGACACTGGTCGGCGGGGTGTTAGGGGACTGCAGACCAGCAGGCGTGCGATGGCAACCGAACAGCTTTCCAGCCAGAGGCGTCTGACCCTCTCGCTAAGCCATAAGCAACTTTGTTTGGCAGATAAGGGGCCTGAAGCGGACTGACAGCTTCTAAGCGCGCATTTTCACAAGCGGACTTTCTTTCCGCAACGGAATCGCTTTGACATGCGCAATCCCGGCCATCAGGCCGGGAACAGGAACGCCGAAGCGGGATCGAAAAAGATGCGCTGACCTGATGTGGCGGTGCCATCGCCCACCTCTGCGTCAGAGGTTGGCCTGACGTCGATCTCAACTCCGCCGGCCGTGCGTGCCACGACCCGCCGTCGGTCGCCGAAGAAGGCGGTATCGACGATCTCGACGGCGAGTGCCACGCTTGTCGGCGTAGGCGTCAAGCGGAAGGCTTCCGGGCGCACCATCAGCCGGACGTTCTGGCCTTGGCCGAACGACGTTGTCGCCTTGACGCCGGTCACGATCGAGCCGCCGGCCAGGCGGATCGTCGATGCGCCATCTGCGGTTTGCAAATGCTCAGCCGGCAGGAAATTCGAGTTGCCGATGAAGCCGGCGACGAACTCGCTCGCCGGCCGGAGGTAAAGATCCTCGCCAGTACCGATCTGTTCGATGCGGCCTTCCCTGAACAGAGCGATGCGATCCGAAAGATGCAGCGCCTCCTCCTGGTCGTGCGTGACATAGAGGATGGTGACGCCGGTCTCGCGGTGGATGCGGCGGATCTCGGCCTGGATCTCCTGGCGCAGCTTCTTGTCGAGCGCCGACAGCGGCTCGTCCATCAGCAGGATCGGCGGGTCGTAGGCGAGCGCGCGGGCAAGCGCCACGCGCTGCTGCTGGCCGCCCGACAGCGCGCCCGGATGGCGGTCGGCGAAGTTTTCGAGGCGCACCAGCGCCAGCATGTCGGCGACCTTGCGCTTGATCTCGCCATCCGGTCGGCGGCGCACGCGCAGCGGAAAGGCGACATTCTCGGCGACACTCAGATGCGGAAATAGCGTGTAGCGCTGGAAGACCATGCCGATGTTGCGCTTGTGCGACGGCACCGAAAGCAGCGACCTGTCCTCCAGGAGCACATCGCCCGAGCTCGGATCCTGGAAACCGGCGATGGCGTAGAGTGTCGTCGACTTACCGGAACCCGACGGGCCAAGGAACGTCAGGAACTCCCCCTTGGGCACATCGATGGTGACGTCATGGACGGCGACGAAGGCGCCGAACGTCTTTCTCACCGCGCGTATGGACAGGAATGGCCGGGTCATCTTGACATTTTCCTGCGAAGGAGTGCGGTCACGATCATCAGGCACAAGGTCAGGCCGACAAGCAGGCTGGAGGCGGCGGCGATGACCGGGCTGAGGTCGGCGCGCAAGCTGCCCCAGATCTTGACCGGCAAGGTCTGCAAGGTCGGGCTTGCCATGAAGATCGCCACCACGACCTCGTCCCATGAGGCCAGGAAAGAGAAGATCGCCGCGGAGAAGATGCCGATCCTGATCGACGGCAAGGTGATCCTCAACCGTGCCTGCAGCGGGCTGGCGCCGCAGACTATGGCCGCGTCCTCGATGGATTTGTCGAAACCCTCTAGCGCCGCAGTGATCGGGATAATGGCGAAAGGCAGCGCCAGGATGGTGTGGGCGATGACGAAGCCGACCGTGGTGCCGGCAAGGTCGATGCGCAGGAAGAAGGCGTAGATGGCGATGGCGAACACGACGACTGGCAGCACCATCGGCATCAACAGCAAGCCGCGCAGGACCTGGCGTCCGCGAAACTCACCCCTGACCAGGCTGAAGGAGGCGAACAGGCCGATGACGACGGCGAGGATGGCGGCCATGGCGGCAATCCGGACACTGGTCAGCGCGGCATCGATCCAGGTCGGATCAGCCAGCAACTGCTGGTACCATTTTAGCGTCCAGCCGGGCGGCGGGAAGGCGAGCCAGCGCGACGAGCCGAACGACAGGAGCACGATGAAGACCACCGGCAGCAACAGGAAAGCCGCCACTGCCGCCGTGAAGCCGACAAGTGCCACGCGCAGCCATCCGAGCCGGTCATAGTCGAGCAGCATGTCAGAGCCCTCAGCCGGCGCGCCTGGCGCCGACCAGGCGAAGCTGGATCGCGTAGAGCGCCATGGTGACGACAAGCAGGACGAAGGCGGCCGCACTTCCAAGCCCCCAGTTGAGCAGCGACTGCACCGTCTGGGCGATCATCTCGGCCAGCATCATGTTCGATGTGCCGCCAAGCAGGGCAGGCGTGACGAAGTAGCCAAGCGACATGACGAAGACCATCAGCCCTCCGGCGGCGATGCCGGGAAGCGACAGCGGCAAAAGGATGCGGCGGAAGGCCTCGGACGGGCTTGCGCCGCAAAGGGCGGCCGCGCGCAGCGTCATAGGGTCGATGGCGCGTAAAGTGCCGACCAGCGGCAGGATCATGAAGGGCAGCATGATGTACACCATGCCGATGGTGACCCCGGCGAGGTTGTTGATGAGCGGCAGCGGCTCATGGATGATGCCCAACCCCATCAGCGCCCTGTTGATGACGCCGGTGCGTTGCAGCAGCACCATCCACGCATAGGTGCGGGTGAGAAGGTTCGTCCACATCGACAGAATGATGATGCCGAAGACGATCGAGCCCGGGGCCGGCGGCATGATCGCCAGCATCCAGGCAACAGGGAAAGCCACCAGGATGGTGACGGCTGTGACGACCGATGCGACCAGGAAGGTGTTGAGGAACACCCGCACATAGGTGTCGCTGCCGAACAGCGCCGCGTAGTTCTGCAAGCCGGGTTCGGGATCGGTGACGCTGCGCAGCAGCAGGGCAACCACCGGCACGATGAAGAACAGGCCAACCAGAAGCAGGGCCGGCAAGGCGCTGCCGCTGCCGGCTGGCAGGCCGGCAACCGAGCTGCGTCTGAAAGAACTTCCCTGCATCGAGCGGTCCTGTCTCAAACGGGGCGCGCAAGCTGCGCCCCGTCGGTCTGCAACGGTGTTACTTGGTCTGCCAGGCATACCAGCGCGCGGCGATCTCGTCGCGATGCTCGGCCCAGTAGTTCATGTCGAGGTTGATCTGGCCGTCGACATGGGCATCAGGCAGGGCCTTGACGGCATCGGCGGGCATCTCCGCCTTGGCCTTGGTGTTGATGGGCGCATAGCCGCTTGCCTCGGCGAATTTCGCCTGGCCGGTCGGGCTGGTGGCGGCGGCGAGGAACTTCATCGCGCTGTCCTTGTTCTTGGCGCCCTTCGGCACGACGAGCACGTCGGCGGCGGTGAGGTTCTGCTTCCAGGCGACGCCGACGTCGGTGCCATCCTGCTGGAGGGCGAAGACACGCCCGTTCCACAACTGACCGAAGGCAGCCTCGCCGGAGGCAATCAGCTGCTGTGATTCAGCGCCGCCGCCCCACCAGACGATATCGGATTTGATGGTGTCGAGTTTCTTGAAGGCACGGTCGAGATCAAGCGGATAAAGCTTGTGCGCCGGCACGCCGTCGGCCAGCAAAGCGATCTCGATGACGCCCGGCGCCGACCATTTGTAGAAGGTCCGCTTTCCGGGAAACTTCTTGGTGTCGAACATGTCGGCCCAGCCGGTCGGTTCGCCCGAGACGGCGCCCTTGTTCCAGGCGAGCACGAAGGAGTAGTAGAAGCTGCCGACGGCATGCTCATTGCTGAAACGCGGGTCAAGATCGGCCTTGGGCACGACCGCATAGTCGATCGGCTCCAGCAGCCCGTCCTTGGCGGCCTTTATGGCGAAATCCATTTCCACGTCGACGACATCCCAGGTGACATTGCCGGCGTCGACCATGGCCTTGAGCTTGCCATAGTCGGTCGGTCCGTCCTGCAGCACCTTGATGCCGGAGCTGGCTTCGAAGGGGGCTGCCCAGGATTTGGTCTGCGCTTCCTGCGTGGTGCCGCCCCAGCTGGTGAACGCCATCTCATCGGCCTTGGCGGCGGTTGCCGTGAGTAGCCCGGCCAGCAGGCCGGTCAAAATCAGTTTCATGTCATTCTCCTCTGTTGGTCTGTTCTTGTTTTTCTCAGTGCACCTGCGTCCCGCGGTTCTCAGCGCATGACGAAGGGATCGGGGATCGGCTCGTCCGAGGTGTTGATCCAGACGGATTTCGAGCGTGTGTAATCTCTGATGGTGTCGAGCCCACCCTCCCGGCCGAGCCCCGACAGGCCGTAGCCGCCGAAGGGAACGAGCGGCGATACGACGCGATAGGTGTTGACCCAGACGACTCCGGCACGGATGTCGCGCGCCATGCGGTGCGCCCTAGCGAGATTGCTGGTGAACACGCCTGAAGCGAGGCCGAAGGGCGTGTCGTTGGCGAGCGCCAGCGCCTGCGCTTCGGTGTCGAAGGCAAGCACGCTGAGCACTGGCCCGAACAGTTCCTCGCGCACGCAAGGCAGGTCGCTGGCGCCGGCATCGATGATGGTCGGCGCATAGTAGAAGCCGCTGCCGGCTGGCCTTGTGCCGCCGGTGACCAGCGTGCCGCCCCCGGCGACGCTTTCCGCGACAACTTTCTCGATCCAGTCGCGCTGACGCAGCGTGGCGAGCGGACCCATTTCGGTCGCTGGATCCTGCGGATCGCCGATGCGGATCGCCTCGGCCTTGCGCTTCAGGCGGGCGAGGAATTCATCCTTGACCGAACGCTCGACCAGCAGCCGCGAGCCGGCGACGCAGCTCTGGCCGGTCGCGGCAAAAATGCCGGCGACCACCGCATTGGCGGCGCTGTCGAGATCGGCGTCGGCAAAGACGACGACCGGGCTTTTGCCGCCGAGTTCCAGAGTGGTGTACGCAAGGTTCTCCGCCGTGCTCCTGACGATGGCGCGCGCCGTCGAGGGACCGCCGGTGAAGGCCACTCGCGAAACCAGCGGATGGCTGGTCAGGCGCCGGCCGCAATCATGGCCCAAACCGGTGAGGATGTTGACGACGCCTGGGGGAAAGCCAGCCTCATGAACCAGTTCGGCAAAAGCGAGCAGCGGCCCCGGGCCATCCTCGGAGGCCTTGAGCACGATGGTGCAGCCGGCGGCGAGCGCCGGACCGAGCTTGACGGCCGAGAGGAAGAGCTGCGAATTCCACGGAACCACCGCGGCAACGACACCGATCGGTTCGCGGCGGATGGTGACGTCGAGATCCGGCTTGTCGATCGGCACATGCGCGCCTTCGTGCTTGTCGGCAAGCCCGCCATAATAGCGGTAGTAGTCGCCGACATAGGCGATCTGGGCGCGGGTCTCGCGGATGATCTTGCCTGTATCGCGGGTCTCGAGCTCGGCAAGTCGCCCAGCATTGGCGGCGACGAGGTCGCCCAGCTTGACCAGCAGCTTTCCACGCGCCGTCGCGGTCATCCTACGCCATGGGCCGGAACGCAGGGCGCGGTGCGCCGCCTCGACGGCGCGGTCGACATCGGCTTCGCTCGCCGCCGGCATCCTTGCCCAGGCCGCCCCGGTCGACGGGTCGACGCTGTCGAAAGTAGCGGACGGTTCGTCGAAGCGGCCGTCGATGAAGTTCCTGAAGGGGGCGTCGGTCATGGGCTCGCGATCAAAGGAAGGCCGGCATCACCCGGTCGATGAACAGTTGCAGCGATTTTTTCTTGTGCTCGTGCGAAAGCCCGCTGTCGATCCAGATCGAATACTGGTCGTAGCCGAGTGCCTCATAGGTCTTCAGCCGGGCGATGACCTCATCGGCCTCGCCGATCACCAGGTTCTGCCTGATCTTGTCGGGCGCGTATTGCGGCATGGCCGCGATCTCGTCCGGCGTCAGCGGCTCCAATATGCCTTGATGCACTGGTTTCTTGTTCTGGAACCAGGCGCCGAACTGGCAATAGAAAGTCGACAGGTCCTGCGTCAGGCGATCGGCGTCAGCCGCGTCGTCGGCAACGAAGGTGTGCATCAAAAGCATGATTTCCGGTCGTTCGATCTCGGGATGCGCGGCGCAGGCGGCGTTGAAGCGCTGCATCAGGCTCGTCACCTCGTCATCGCCGGAAGCCAGCGGCGTTACCTGGACCTTGCATCCGTTGGCGACGGCGAAATCGTGCGAGTTCGGGTCGCGGGCCGCCACCCAGATCGGCGGGTAGGGTTTCTGCAGCGGCTTGGGCGAGGAGGTGGTGGCGGGGAATTGCCAGAACTCGCCGGAGAGTTCGAAGTCGCCGTCCCATAGGCCGCGGATCGCCGGTATGATCTCGCGCATGCGCTGGCCGGCGCCCCAGGCGTCAAGACCTGGGAAGATGCGCTGATATTCATAGCTGTAGGCGCCGCGCGCGATGCCGATGTCCAGCCGGCCACCGCTGATGACGTCAGCCATCGCCGCTTCGCCGGCAAGCTTGATCGGGTGCCAGAAGGGCGCAATCACGGTTCCGGTGCCGAGGCGGATACGGCTGGTCTTGGCGGCGAGATAGGCGATGTTGATGAAGGGATTGGGCGAGATGGTGAATTCCATGCCGTGATGCTCGCCGATCCAGGCGGTCTCGAAGCATGCCTGTTCGGCCATCAGGACCAGTTCTTCGAGCTCGGTCACAAGCTCGGAATGCGGCTTGGCCAGATCCGACCGTTCCATATGCACGAAGAGCGAGAATTTCATCCGTGGGCACCTGTATTGACGGTGGAAGCGCTGGGTCTGGCGAGCGGCCGGACCTCGCCTTCGACATCGTTGCCGACATAGACGCCGAATGCATCTACCGAGCATTCCCTGATATAGCGCGTGAGCATCGAGCGGATCGCCGGATCGGCGATCTTCAATCCTTCGATCGCGTCGATCTCGATGAGCCGAATGCCGCGATCGCTGGAAGCGGGCACGTCGAACGTGCCGCGATAGTAGACATGCGTGCGCGAAACAGGTCCGGCGTCGTCCCAGACGGCGAACAGGAAACCGAGCTGGGCCTCGATGGCCTTTGCCGCAAGCAGTCCACGCAGACTATTGCCATCGCCTGCCGAACCCAACCCTCGGCCGCGCGGCAGTTCGTAACCGTCCGTCGTTTCCACGAACAGGATCCGGCCACCATTTTCGAGGATGGCGCCGACATCGGTGCCGGGCTGGGTGGCGGCCAGCGCGTCCTGGCTCAGGCCGGGTGCAACATAGGCGCCGCGGCAATAGCCGAGCGGCTGCGCGGAATTGTGCTCGAAATCGCGGACGCGGCCGATGAGGATCGAATGATCACCGGCCTCGACCAGCCGCTCCATGTCGCAGTCAAAGGACGCGACGGAGCCGTCCAAAACGGGACTGCCGGTCCTTCCCGGCCGCCATGCTACGGCGGCGAACTTGTCGGCGGCTTTCGAGGCGAAGATGCCGGACGCTGCCTTCTGGCCCTCGTTGAGGATGTTGATGGCGAAGCTTTTCGATGTCGCGAAGACAGGATGGCCTAAGGCCTTGTGGGCGATGCAGACCAGCACCAGGGGCGGATCGAGCGACACTGAGGTGAACGAGTTGGCGGTGAAGCCGCGCGGCTCGCCTTCTGGCCCGATGGTGGTGACGATGGTGACGCCGGTGAGGAAGGATCCCAGCGCACGGCGGAACTCGCCGCTGTCGAACCCGGTATTCGCCTCAGCAGTGCCGCTTCGCTCGATCGCTTCGTCCTCCGCGAGGAAGTCAACGATATGGCGCGTGGTGAGGTCCGGCGCCGCGACCGCCATCATGTGCTTCTCGCCCGGCAGCACCGTGCAGCGGCCATGCGGCGCCAGCCGTGCCATCGCGGCCGACATTGCCGGCGAAGAGTTCCTGTCCTCGGAGCCGGTCATGAACAGGGCCGGTACGGCCAGCGTCGGCAGGCGGTCGGCATGATCGCCGTCGGCACGAGCGAACAGGCGGTAGGTGCGGGCATAGCCTTCCGGGTCGACCGCGATCAGTGCGTATGCCGTGTTCCGCGCTGCCGCCTCCAGCTCGGTCGGCACCGGATCGCCGAACCAGCGCGCAATGGTCTGTGCCGTGCCGGCCGTATCGCTGCGCCCGTTGAGCGCCACCGCGCGCTGGCGAACGGCTTCGGCCAGTTCAGGTGGCCGCCGGAACACGGCATTCAGGGAAACGATGCGGCGGACGCGCTCCGGTGCGCGCAGGGCCAACTCCTGGGCAACGAGCGCACCCATCGAATGGCCGACGACGGACACCCGGTCGAGGCCAAGATGGTCGAGCAGGCGAATGGCCTGGTCGGCGTAGTCGGCCAGTTCCGGGTGCTGCGGCGGCAGTGGCGACTGGCCGTGGCCGAGCATGTCAATCGCGATGACGTCGAAGCTGTCGGCCATGCGTTCGAACTGCGGCTGCCAGATCGCGGCGTTCATGCCGACGCCGTGGATGAACAGCACCGGCGTGCCAGCGCCGGCACGGATGAAGCAGGTGCCATCGAACGTTGTGCCCTGTCGCGCCCAGGTGGAAGCGTCAGCCATGCACGTCCCCAAGCTCCTTGAGGTCCTGATAGCGATCGCCGATACGATGATGCGGGCGACCGCCGATCGACGCACCAAGCGCCACCACCAGTTCGTCCGGCGCCGGCGCATCGCCGATCTGGAAATGCACGGTCAGGTAATGCGAGCGCCGTCCTTCGTCATTCTTGTCCATCAGTGGGATCATGATCGGCGTGTTCGGCCCGCCGCGCAGGTTGGTGAAGGCAAGATAGGTCTTGGCGCCGACGGCGCGGCGATAATGATTGCCAAAATGCAGCGTGTGGATCAGCGCCGAGGCATGCTCGATCTCGCCAGACGTGCCGCAAATGGCTGCCTTGCCATAACCCTCGATCGCGTCGCCGGAACCGGCGATGGCAATGATCTCGCGGGATAGGGTCTCTCCGAGCACAGGCGCACAGTCGCGGATCTCGGGCGACAGATCGTCGGTGAAGCCGCGTCCCGCCCAAGGGTTCGTCAGCACCGCGGCGACGCCGATCAGGCGCAGCGGCCGCGGTGCAGCCTTGCCGCCTTCGATCAGCGTGTTCTCGGTATAAGTCACGATCTTGCGGATGGCAGGCTGCATGGAATCCTCGGGTCGGCGATGCCAGGGACCGTCCGATCTCTGTATCATCTTATGGTATACCATGCTATGGAGCACCAAGTACCTTGTCAACCGGGCATGGAATCTGTTTTCGTGGCGGTCAGGAGCCAAGACATGCCAGACGACACCCTTCGCATCGACCGCAGCGCCAAGACCTTGAGAACGCTGGCGCTGGAGCGCATGCGCGAAGCCATCATGGATTTCCACTTCCAGCCTGGCGAAAGGTTGGTCGAGCGGCCGCTTTGCGACCAGCTTGGCGTCAGCCGTTCCGTCGTGCGCGAGGTGCTGCGGCAACTGGAGGCCGAGGGGCTCGTGCAGATGATCCCTGGGCACGGGCCGGCCGTAGCCAGGCCGGATCTCGGCCGCACCGACGAGATCTATGAGTTGAGGGCACTGCTTGAAGGCATTGCGGCACGCGCCTGCGCCCTGTCGGCCACCGGCGAGCAACTGGCAACGCTCGAACGCGCGCTGGCGGACTTGTTCGGGGCATGGGCGTCGGCGACGCCGCCGGCAGTGATGCGGGCGACGACGAAATTCTATGAGGCGCTGTTCGAGGCCGCCGACAAGCGTGTCGCCTGGGAAATCGTCAGCGGGCTGAATGTCCGAATCAATCAGCTTCGTTCGATGACCATTCTTTCGGAGAACCGCCGCGAGCCTGCGATCAGCGAGATGAACGAGATCATGGACGCGATAAGGTCGCGCAAGCCCGATGAGGCGGAAGCGGCGGCACGGCGACATGTCGAATCGGCTTGGCAGATCGCTCGAGATAAACTTCGCCTGGTCTAGATCCCGGTGAGTTCAGCCTATCCAACCCGTCGAAGGGCCTTGAAGAAAGTGTCTGCTTCCGGGCAATTGAAAAATGCAACTTTACGACTGAGATGGGGCGCAAAGCTGCCGTCCGCCTTCGAGCCTGGAACTGGATGCCCACTCGATCGTTTAAATAGCATATATTCCATTGAAATTTCTCATGAGGAGGAGCGCATCGAGCGAGCGCTCGACCGCGTTGCGGAGATCATCGTCGCACCTAGTGACCAAGGCGAGGAATGGCTTCCTTTATACGACCACCTAGAACGAGCGATGCAGGATCTTCAGGCGAAGGAAAAAAGTCTCGTCGCAGTACGTGGGCGCGCCAAACGAGCGCAGGGCCGAGCGAAAGCACGTTCCCGAACACCGCAAGAAACGAAATCCATATGGCTCTCTCTCTCGTCCGTCAGGCGCTTCTTTGGCGCGATGAGCGCCAGCAATGCTCAGTGACGAGGAGGTATTGTCCTCCACGATACACCACCTCTAAGGCTCCACGTTTGACGTTGGGGGCAGCACCACAGCCGGGTGGCGCCCTTCGCGCAGCATCAGCCCGAGAGTGTAATCAACCGCCAGCTTCACGGCACCCAGCGCGGTCCCGTCGTCCCCCAGGGAACTGACGGCGATCCGTGTCGGCCACGCAAGCTCTGCCGCGACACGCTCGACGTTTTCCGTCATCAGCGGGTTTCTGCCGACACCGCCGCCAAGCACGATCAGGCCAGGGTCGAGTATGCCGATACAGCCAGCGGCCAGCCTGCCGATATCGGCGGCATGGCGCGCGACAGCCGCCACCGCCGGTGCTGAGCCCTCCAGAGCACGCGCGAACAGATCCTTGGCCGAGTCGGGCGGCGCGCCTTCCCCAGCGGGCCAGTCGACACGGCAGCGCTCTATTAGCGCCCGAGAGCCGAGATAATGTTCGAGCCCTTCACGATAGGGCGTCTCGCTGGCCGACCATGGAAACGGCATGCGGCCGATTTCGCCGGCCGCACCACCGGCGCCGCGAAACAAACGCCCCTCGGTGATGAAGCCGAGGCCAACCCGCACGCCGACCTGCAGAAAGGCGAAGGTCTGGTGGCCTTGCGCGGCACCAAAATGCATCTCGCCAATAGCCGCGCAGTTGACGTTGTTTTCCAGGACGATCGGCACCTCGATGCTGCGCCGCAGCAGGCCAAGCACGGCGGACGGCCCCCCGGGCCGGTCGAAACGATCATTGGAGACGATGCGCGGCACCGCCACCGCAATGGCGCGCAGCGCGCGAAAACTCTTGGCCACCTTGGCCATTGTGGCACGAGCGACCGACAGCACGACGGCGCCGACCGCGTCGGCATCGCCGGCTATCGTTTCCGGGATCGGTTCTTCCACCGACGCCAGCTTCTGCGCATCCATCGAATAGGCGACGGCGCGCACCTGGGCGGCGCCGACATCGATGCCGATCGCGTAGCCGGCACCTGGACCGATGCCGTAGATCGTCGCCGTGCGGCCAATGGCGCCGCGCTCAATCCCACGCGAGGCGACGAGGCCGAGCGCGCTCAGCTCCGACACCGCCGCCGACATGGTAGGCTTCGACAGGTCGAGCATGGCGCCGAGCTTTGGCCGCGTCACCGGCCCGTGCGAGGCAAGCAGGCGCAGCACCGCCCGGGCGCTGTCGGTCAGATTGGGGATTTCCGCAGCCGCCATCTCAGCCGTTCGACCTTTGCCTGAAATCCTGTCTCCGGTCGGCGAAAGCGCATTCGCTGCCCCGACTCGAAAGCCATATCCTGTCCTCAATGCCTCATTGCTGACCGGTTTGGCAATTTCCGCGATGTCCGGACAAGGACGTCAGACTTCGGTCGGCGACCACGGCTTCAGCTTGGTATCGGTCTGGCGGTAGCGGAACACGATGTCGGTGAGGCCGGCCGCGTCCTGCATGTCGCCGACAATGAGCTGGATGGCGATGATCTCCAGTATGGCATCAGCGATGGCGTTGCCGAGCGCGGGAATCGAGATCACCACCAGCCTGTCGGCTGGAGCGACATCGCTGCGCCGCGTCACCAGCACCGAGGGGCAGCCCAGCGCCGCAAGATCCTGCGCGATCTTCACCTCGCGACCGTCGCCGATGGCGATCAGTCCGGTCGCCGCATCCTGCGATTCCATCGGCCCGTGCAGATAGTTCAGCGTGTCCCATCCCGATGCCGGCACCCGCACCGCCTCGCGTATCAGCATCGCCGCCTCGCCGGCATTGGCGAAGCCGACACCGGCGGCGACGATGTCGATGGATGTTCTGCCCTGCAGCAGCCGGGCCGCCTGCCCGGCAGCGCTTTGCGCACCGGAAAGGACGGTGGCGGCTGCAGGTGACAAAGTCGTCCAGTCGAATCTGTTGCCGGCGAGCCTGTCGATCAGCATGCCGAGCGCCAGCAAGGTCCCGGTATAGCCGGTGGAGCTTGCGCCATTGTCGGCGCCAGAATCCGTGGCAAGCACAGCACCAGTCAGATCAGCCAGCGGATTGCCGCTGCCACGGCAGACCGCCAGGCGCGGCGCGCCCGACGCCTCACGCATGACGTCGTAGATTTCGCGGCTCTGCCCGGAGGCCGACAGCGCGATGAACGCATCGGCGGCTGCATCCGTCCGGCCATAGAGATCGGTCGGGGTATAGGCAAAAGCCTTGATACCGGAGGCGCGCAGATAAAGCGCACCGGCCAGCGCCGCCTGATAGCTGGCGCCGATGCCGGCAAGCCCGATCGTCTTGCCGGCAAAAGCGCCGAGATCGAGGTCGTCAAGCGACGAGGCCACCGAACGCCGGCCGATTTCGAGACTTTCCGTCTGGCGCGCCACCGCCGGGCGATAGCCGATACGCTTCATCATTCAAACCGCTCCAATTCCCGAAGATTGGCCCTGACCGACCAGCAGTCGTCTCGCCAAGGCGACCGCACCCAGCACCGGCGGCTCGCGCAGCAGCAGCACCTGGCTCGACGGCGAGACCTTTGCCATGGCCTCGACGAATGCCGTCATCAACATCGGCTGCTCCGAGATGACCCCGCCGCCAGCCACGACAAGGGCGGGATTGGCGCCGCGTTCGATCAAGAGTTCGACCAATGCGGCCAACCCTGCCCCGCCTTCGCTGATAACACGGATAGCCAGAGCCGAGCCGGCGATCGCCGCGTCGAATACGGCATTGGCATAGCGGCCCCAGACCGCGGCACCACGCGTTTCGTTGAGCAGGATGCCAAGCTTGGTCTGGTCGTCTGTACCCAGTTCGCGCATCAGCCCGGCAATCAGCGGGTCACCATTCTGGCCCCGGTCGAGGCTGTGCCGGATTGCTTTCGCCGCCTCGCGCACCAATGCCGGCGCGCTGCCCTCGTCGCCAAGGATCCAGCCCCAGCCACCGGCTGCCAGCATCTTGCCATCGGCCGTGCGTGCCACCGCGATCGAGCCTGTGCCGGAGACGACGCCGATGCCGTCGATATAGCCAGCGGCAGGAACCATCAGCTCGGCATCGTTGACCACCTGCACCGCACCACCGGTCCTGCTTGCCAGCAGCGCCTGGAAGCGAAGGCATTGTTCACCCGTGTCGCAGCCATGCGCGCCAACGGCCAGCACAGCGGGCGCGACCCCGCCGCACAATCCCGCGACGATCCCAGCCAGTGTCTCGGCATCAGTCTCCATCTGGCGAATGCGCCAGCTCTCCGTCACCAGCACCTCGTCGGCGATGCGCTCGCCCTGGCACGCCATGATGCGCGTCTTGGTGCCGCCTATATCCACGCCTGCAATGATTTTCTGGGTCACCATATCCACCGCGCAAGCCGGGCTGCCGCGTCCAATCCACGTTAGTTAGGAAACTTTACAAACTATCTTTCCAGACGGCAAGAACTATGATTTGATAATCGTCGTAAAAAGCGCATCAAGCGCGATTGGGAGATTGCAACATGAGCAGGAGAAGGATTGGGCTGGCCCTCGCGGCCGCGTCTTTCGCATGGGGATTGGCAGCCAGCGTGGCGCATGCCACCGACATCTCGTTCTGGACCTGGCGCCAGGAAGACAAGGCCGCCTACAACGAACTTTTCGCCGATTTCACCAAGGCCAACCCGGACATCCATGTGAAGTTCGAGTCCTTCCCGGACGAGAACTATCCGACGATCGTCTCGACGGCCTTGGCCGCCGGCAAGGGTGGCGACGTCATCCACACCCACGCCTATGGCTGGCTCGAGCAGTTCGTGAAGGCCGGCTATTTCGAGCCGCAGGATCTGACCACGGTGCCTTCACTCGCTAACCAGCCCGCCGATGCGCTGGTGGCCGGCACCTACCGCGCCGACAAGAAGGTTTATTCCCTGCCCTTCGCCTCGCAGACGCTCGGCCTGTTCATCAACAAGGACGTCTTCGCCAAGACCGGGTTGACCCCGCCGACCACATGGGATGAGTTCATAACCGTCAGCAAGGCGCTGAAGGACAAGGGTATTTATCCCCTCGCCAACGGCATGGGCACAAGCTGGTTCAACGAGATGTTCGTCGCCATCTTCACCAACCCGTTCCTCGGCCAGGATTTTGTCAGCGACCTGACGTCGGGCAAGACCACCTTCAAGGACCCGCGCTATGTCGCCGCACTCGGCAAGCTGCTCGAATTGCGCGACTACATGCCGCCCGGCTTCGAAGGTATCGACTATGACACCGCCGGCCAGCTGTTCATCAGCGGCAAAGCGGCGATGCTTGCCGGCGGCAGCTTCGACATCGCCAGCTATCGCACCCAGAACCCGGCCATCAACATGGACTTCGTCGCCCCGCCAGTGGTCAAGGCCGGCGATACGCCGCAGGTGACCAAGTTCTTCGACGGCGGCTATGCGGTCAACGCCAAGTCGGCCAACAAGGAGGCCGCGCTCAAGCTGGTCAACTGGATGGGCACAAAGGAGTTCGGCGACAAGTTCTCCGCTCTGCTCGGCAACATCTCGCCGATCAAGGGCGTCGTCATCAAGGACGAGCTTCTCGCCCATGTCGCCAAGTTGAACGAAACCGCCATGCCGCATATCAATGTCGTCTACTTCCGTTTCGAGAAACCGACGGGATCGGAGCTGCTGCAGGGCGACATCACCAAGATGATGTCGGGTTCGATCACCCCGGACCAGCTGGCCGCCGACCTGACCAGCGGCCTCGCCAAATGGTACAAGCCTTTCCAGGGCAAGTGACATGAACAGCGGCCGGCGCCACACCACAAAAGCCTTTCCGTGGCGCCGGTCACTCTGGATCGCGTCCCTGCTGACACCGGCCCTGGTGGTCATGGTGCTGTTCGTGCTCTGGCCGCTGCTCTCAGCCTTCCGCCTTGCCTTCTATGAGTTCAACGGCTTGCAGCCGACCGGATTCATCGGCTTCGAAAACTTCCGCAAGGTGCTGTTTGAACAGCCTTACAGCGACTGGACCTGGAATGCGCTGAAGCACAACATCATCGCCTTCGTGGCGCTGATGGTGTTCGAGAACGGCACCGCTTTCCTGCTCGCCTATGCCTTGCTGAAGGCGCTGCCCGGCCACCGTATCCACCAGGTCATCGTCTTTCTTCCGGTCGTGCTGTCGGCGGTCATCGTCGGCTTCCTGTGGAAACTGTTCCTGCATCCGCTGTTCGGCCTGGTGAACCAGACGCTGGCGCTGGTCGGCATCGGCGCCATACCGTGGCTCGGCAACGAACACACCGCACTCGGCAGCGTCCTGTTCGCCAACGTCTGGCACTGGCTCGGCTTCCCCACCCTGGTGCTGCTGGCCGGCATGCAGCGCGTCAGCAAGGAAGTCATCGAGGCTGCCCGTCTCGACGGCGCCGGCGACTATGTGCTGATGACCAGGATTATCTGGCCGCTGATTGCGCCGAGCGTCACCATCGTCACCATCCTGACCTTCATCGGCAGCTTCAACTGGTTCGAAATCCCCTATGTCATGGCTGGCCTCACCGGTTCGCCCGGCGGCGCGACAGATGTGCTCGGCCTCTATTTCTACCGCACCGCCTTCGGTTCGACGACGACCGGGATCCAGGATTTCGGCCAGGGCAGCGCGCTGGCCGTGATGATGTTCATCATCGTTGCAGGCGTCACTGCAATCGCGCTTCGCTACCTGCGCCGTCGCGAGATCGAGCTGTGAGCGCGACAGCCCGCACCGGGCAACCCGCCGAGTTGCTGAAGAATGGCGCCATCCAGCTGATGCTGGCGATCAACGCCGTCATCATGATCTATCCGCTGTTCGTCATGGTGATGTCGTCGTTCAAGACCAACGCCGAAATCTTCAGCTCGCCCTTCGCCCTGCCGGCGCACTTTTCGCTGGCCAATGCCGAGCGGGTGTGGAGCGAAACCAATTTCGTCCGCTACCTCGCCAATTCCGTCGGCATCACCATGGCCGCGGTGGCGCTGATCCTCCTGTTCAGCACCATGGCCGCCTATGCGATTGCCCGCTACCAGTTCAGGCTGAGCGCGCTGGTGCTGATGTTTTTCCTCAGCGGCATGACGGTGCCGCTCAAACTGGCGATCATTCCGCTGTTCATCCAGCTGGAGTCGCTTGGGCTGGTCGACAGCTATGCCGGCCTGGTGCTGGTCTATGTCGCCATGGGCATTCCCTCAGCGGTGTTCATCATGACCGGCTTCCTCCGGACCTTGCCGCGCGAACTGGAAGAGTCCGCACGCATGGACGGCGCCAGCGAATTTCGCATCATGCGCTCGATCATGCTGCCGCTGGCGCGGCCGGCGCTGGTCATCGTCGCCATCCAGAACGCCGTTCCGATCTGGAACGACTTCTTCTTCCCGCTGGTGCTGATCACGTCGGACAATCTCAAGACGCTGCCGCAGGGCCTCACCGTCTTCGTCGGCGAGTTCACCACCGACTGGGGCGTGCTGTTCACCGGACTGACACTGGCAGCGCTGCCGATCACCCTGCTCTACATCGTGCTGTCGAAGCAGTTCATCTCCGGCATCACCCAAGGCGCGGTGAAATAGCTGCGGTCAAATAGACGAGGATTCTTCAAGTGGCGAACCAGAACAAGATCATCATCACCTGCGCGGTTACCGGCTCGATCCACACGCCGTCCATGTCGCCGCATCTGCCGGTGAGCGCGCAAGAGATCGCCGACGCCGCGATCGGCGCGGCCGAGGCCGGTGCGGCCATCGTCCATCTGCATGCGCGCAACCCCGCCGACGGCCGGCCCGACCAGTCGACCGAGGCGTTTGCGCCCTTCCTGAAGGTGATCAAGCAACGCTCGGACTGCGTCATCAACATCACCACAGGCGGTGCCGCCACAATGAGCGTCGAGGAACGGGTCAAGCCGGCGGCGACCTTTGCGCCGGAAGTTGCATCGCTCAACATGGGCTCGATGAATTTCGGCCTCTACCCAATGCTGGAGCGCTTCAAGACCTTCGAGCATGAGTGGGAACGCCCCTATCTCGAAGGCTCGCGCGACCGCATCTTCCGCAACACCTTTGGCGACATCGAGCACATCCTGCGGACCTGCGCGCAAAACGGCACGCGTTTCGAGATCGAGTGCTACGACATCGGCCACCTCTACACGCTCGCGCACTTCGTCGAGCGCGGCCTGGTCAAGGCGCCGTTCTTTGTCCAGAGCGTGTTCGGCATACTGGGCGGCATCGGCACCCATCCGGAGGATGTCGCGCATATGAAGCGCACCGCCGACCGGCTGTTTGGACAGGACTACCACTGGTCGGTGCTGGGCGCCGGCCGCAGCCAGCTGCCGATCGCCACCCAGGCCATCGCGCTCGGCGGCAATGTGCGCGTCGGGCTGGAGGACTCGCTCTGGATCGGCAAGGGCCAGCTGGCGAAATCCAACGCCGAGCAGGTGCTCAAGGTGCGCCAGATCATCGAGGGGCTTGGCGCCTCGGTCGCCACCCCTGACGAGGCGCGGCAGATCTTGCAGCTCAAGGGCGGCGACAAGGTCTCTTTCTAAGGAAAACACCAATGAGTGCGCTCACCATATCAGGTGTCGAGAAGGCCTATGGCAAGGCCAAGGTCATCCACGGCGTGTCCGTCGACATCGCGTCGGGCGAATTCGTCATCCTGGTTGGCCCGTCCGGCTGCGGCAAGTCGACCTTGCTTCGAATGATCGCCGGACTGGAAGACATCAGCGCCGGCGAGATCGCGCTCGAAGGCAAGATCATCAACGAGGTCGCGCCGAAATCGCGCGATATCGCCATGGTCTTCCAGAACTATGCGCTCTACCCGCACATGACGGTGCGTGAGAACATGGCCTTCGCACTGACGCTGAAGAAGACCGACAAAAGCGAGATCGACGCCAAGATTGCGCGCGCCGCGACGATCCTCGGACTGCAGGACTTGCTGGATCGTTATCCGCGCCAGCTTTCCGGCGGGCAGCGCCAGCGTGTCGCCATGGGCCGCGCTATCGTGCGCGACCCGAAGGTCTTTCTGTTCGACGAGCCACTCTCCAACCTCGACGCCAAGCTGCGTGTGCAGATGCGCACCGAAATCAAGGCGCTGCACCAGCGCCTGGGAACCACCATCGTCTACGTCACCCACGATCAGGTCGAAGCCATGACCATGGCCGACAAGATCGTCGTCATGAATGGCGGCATCGTCGAACAGGTCGGCGCCCCGCTCGATCTCTACGACCGGCCGGCCAATCTGTTCGTTGCCCAGTTCATCGGCTCGCCGTCGATGAACATCCTGGACGGCCGCACCACTACGGACGGTTTTGTCGCCAGCGACGGCACGGTATTTCCGCTGCCTGGGTTGGGACAGGGCGAAAGTGCGCTTGCCTGGGGCATCCGGCCCGAACATCTCAAGCTCTCAGACAGCGGCGTGCCGGCGGTGGTCGAAGTGGTCGAGCCGACCGGCGCGGAAACCCTTGTCATGGCCAAAGCCGGCAACAACACGCTGAGCGCGTTGCTGCGCGAGCGGATTTCCGTGATGCCGGGCCAGAAGGTTTTCCTGGCGCCGAACCTCACCCAGTTGCATTGTTCAACGCCAAGGGTCAGCGCATTATGCGGGTGCGGAACGCATCAAGGGTTATTCGGCAGATGAAATAATCGGCAGGCACTTTTCCCAATTCTATACTCTCGAGGACCGTGAGCGGGGCAGTCCGCAAAGTGCCCTGGAGATCGCCGCCCGTGAAGGGCGAGTTGAGCGCGAAGGCTGGCGTATACGCAAAGACGGCACTGCGTTCTGGTCCCACGTGGTCATCGACGCCATTCGGCACGAGGATGGCGAACTCCTGGGGTTCGCGAAGATCACACGCGACATTACGGAGCGGAAGAAGGCGCAGGAGTCCTTGGATCAGGCACGTGAGGCCCTTTTCCACTCCCAAAAAAATGGATGCGATCGGCAAACTGACGGGCGGCGTCGCTCACGATTTCAATAATTTGCTGATGGCGATTCTGGGTAGTCTTGAGCTGCTCCGCAAACGGCTTCCCGACGATCCACAATTGCTGCGTCTTCTCGACAACGCGGTGCTCGGCGCGCGACGGGGAGCGTCCTTGACGCAGCGCATGCTGGCCTTTGCCCGGCGGCAGCAACTCGATCCAAAGCCTGTCGATTTGATAGGGCTCATACACGGAATGAAGGATCTCTTGGAACGATCGCTGGGCTCAAGGGCGATCATAGAGACAAAATTTCCGCTCTCGCTTGATCGTGTGATGGTTGATGAAAGTCAAATCGAACTCGCATTGCTCAATCTGTGCGTCAATGCCAGGGACGCGATGCCTGGCGGCGGAACGATCGTCATCTCCACTCGGATGGAACAGGTCGGCGAAAGCAAAGAGGCTGGCTTGGCCCCGGGCCCCTACGTCTGCCTCTCGGTAGCAGACGCTGGCGAAGGAATGGACGAAGAAACACTAGCTCGGGCGACAGAACCGTTCTTCACCACAAAAGGCGTAGGCAAAGGCACGGGTCTCGGTCTGTCTATGGTCCATGGGATGACAGAACAAATGGGCGGGCGCCTGACGCTTAGGAGCCGCAAGGGAGCAGGAACGACGGCGGAACTGTGGCTGCCGGTGGCTACCGCGAGCTCGGAAGTCGCGCGCGGGCCGGATGTTCTTGCCGAGGAAGCCATTGAGACGGCGTCGCTGCGGATTCTGGCAGTGGATGACGATGCGCTGGTCCTTTTGAATACCGCGGCAATGCTCGAGGATCTCGGCCATACTGTCGCGGAGGCGCATTCTGCGGCGGCAGCCCTCAGGTTGCTGGAGGAGCAGCCGTTCGACCTCGTCATAACGGATCATGCTATGCCGAAGATGACGGGCCTGCAGCTATCGATCAAAGGCCAGTGGCCGAACGTACCCGTCATTATAGCAACGGGCTACGCCGAACTCCCGGGGACTCGCGACATCAAAATTTCAGCAAGCCATTCACGGAAAAGGAGCTAGCGAGCGCGATAACATCTGTTCGCTTTATTTGGGCCGCCGGCCCGGCCAATGTTCCGTCGAGCCAAACGAAATACCGTCGCTCACGGTTGCTTGACTCCGGCCTGACTGCAACAATATCCCGACTGTGGCGCTCTGGCCTTGCACGATCGCCATCGCGGCGGGTTGATCCATTTACCTGGGGTCTACCGCCAGCCGCGCAACCTTGCATAATGCGGGCAAACTCACTTCCAACTGCAGAGTTACACTATGATGCCAATCTACATCGGGTACGACCCACGCGAAGCCCGAGTCCTCGAGGTGGCGCGATGGAGCGCCTTCCGCCGGACAAGCACGCCGTTGCAGATCCACCCACTGGTGCTCAAAGACCTTGAAGCCCAAGGAATAATGAAGCGACCGATGGAGGTACGTGACGGTAGGCTCTGGTGCCCGATCTCCGAGGCACCGATGGCGACCGAGTTTGCCATATCGCGCTTTGCCGTTCCGTTTATGCGGCAAGGCGGCTGGGCCATGTTCTGCGATTGTGACGTTCTTTTTCTGCAGGATCCCGTCAAGCTGCTCGACCTGGTCGATCCTTCCTACGCGATCATGGCGGTTAAGCACCGGCAACGCGAGTCTGAAGCCGTCAAGATGGACGGACAAACGCAGACGTTCTATCGGCGCAAGAACTGGTCGTCGGTCGTTTTGTGGAATCTAGACCATCCCGCCAACAAACGACTGACGAACGAAATGCTTAATACGTGGCCCGGACGTGACCTCCACGCCTTCAAATGGCTCGAGGATCATGAGATCGGGGAGTTGCCTCTGGCATGGAACTACCTCGTAGGGGCGTCGGCTTCCGAACTCGACCCCGCCGAGGTGTCGCTGGCGCACTACACGCTCGGCGGTCCCTGGTTTGCCGGTTGGTCGGGCGCCACACAATGGGACGAATTGTGGAGCCGAGAAGAAAGCATTCTGCGTGCGTTTGAGGAAAATGCGGTTCAGATCCCCGCATGAAACCTCCGCTTTCGGATCTCTTGCCCGTGCTCTCAAAGCCCATCCTCCGCTTGCCCAGGCTCACGGGTCCCGTCTTGGTCATGGGATCGGCGCCGAATTTTCGCCTCCCGTACGGACATGATGCCGGTTGGGCGCTTGTAACCGTCAACGCTTCCCAGATTTTGGCGGAAACCTTTGGCCTCGCCGCTCCTGATATGGCGCTGATGCGTCGCGGCATTCTGGTTGGCCAAGGTGAGCAGGACTTCTACAAGCGTGACTTGCTAAAAGGGCGGCAGGCAAAGCATCTGATCGTCCCGATCTGGCCTGACGTGGAGGACAAGCTGAAAGCCGGCTGTCGCACCTTCGATTATCGTTACGACACCTTGCAGGCGCTTACCAGGTGGCAGCTTGCCAACATCGTCTGGCGGCTTAGCGGCAAATTTCACGTATCCCGCGGCTGGCACCGGAACATCTCCACGGGGGCTTTCGCTGTCATGCTTGCGCGTTTCGCCGGCTTCGCTCCGGTTGTGGTCAGCGGGTTTTCCCTGTCTCAGGCCGGGCATGGATACGATAGCCGAAACGCCTTCCGATATCATGCCGACGAAGATGCGGATTTGCTTCGGCGGGTGGCGAGAAGAGGCGAGCCCATCTACGCGGAAGATAGAGACTTCGCCAGAGAAAGCGGATTGCCGCTTTGGCAGGGACAGACGCCATGACCACGGCATCCGCAGACCGACAGGCCCCGGTTCCGCTCCTCCCAGGCAGCGAGCGCTGCGTGGGATTGCCTTTTTGTTTGTGGAACAAACGAGAGGTGCATGGGTCGGAGGTTCCAAGGCTGCCGATCCATCGATCACCACAAGCGGCACATGAGCTCTCTTGGACGTTTGTGCGCGCCCAATGACCAACATCCTGCCCCATCGTTTTGACGTGCTGAATATCTCGATGGCTGATCGGCTGGCTGTCAAATCCATTCTGGTTATCCAGGCGAAGTACATCGGGGACGTCATTCTGACCTCGGCGCTTATGCGAAATCTGCGCGTCGCCTACCCACACGCCATCATGGCCATGCTTTGCGCTCCTGGCCTGCGAGACTTGGTGGTCAGCCAGAGTATCGCAGACATAGCCATCGGATTCGACCCTCGAGGTGGTGGTAGAAGCCTAACCAGGCGCTTGAAGGAATATTCAAGCTTGGTCGCTGAGCTCCGCCGCCGAAAATTCGATCTCACCATCGATCTGACCGACTCGAAGACATCGAGGATAATACACAAGCTGATCGGCGCCCCAATGCGCGTCGGATACGATCCCCCCGAAGTGCCTCTAAAATCTTGGGAAAGTCAGCCTGCCAATATATTTGCTGAAACCTTCGGCCAGGGAGGCGCGCATTACCTGTACCGATATCTTTCGCCGCTGAGAGCGCTCGGGATAACGTCGAGTGAAGTGACACCGAGGCTTGAGCCCACATCCATCGGACGAGGCGCTTCGACCCAGATTCTGGCTCAGAGCAATCTGAATGCAAAAGCTTTCGTCGCGGTGCACGCCGGAGCAAGGTTCGAAGGGCGGTGCTGGCAACCTGAACGGTTCGCCGCAGTGATCGATGAGGTTTATGAAACGACGGGCCTGCGGTCACTGCTGATTGGCGGACCTGACGAGAGCGCAATCGCGCAACGTATCCTGAATGTGGCGGTCAACCCGTTGGCAAGCGTTGTTGGCAAAGCCTCGCTTGAGACACTAACAGCATTGCTTGCGGACGCGTTTATCTTCCTGGGAAACGAGAGCGGCCCAATGCACTTGGCCGCATCGGTCGGAACTCCAGTTGTGGGCCTCTACGGGCTCACTCCCCCAGATGTCTGGGGGCCAGTTGGCGTGCCTTACCGCACGGTTGAGCCGCCATTGCCTTGCCAGTGTGTTGCTCCCCATTTGTGCAAACCCAACAACCCGGGCGGCGTCTACTGCGTGCACCGATTGCCCGTTGCCAAGGTCGCTCAAGCAACACATGAGTTGATAGAGGCGGTGAGACAACAGGGGAATGCATCCGTCAATTCACCTTTCTCCCGGCGGCGACGCGCTGATCCTCCCATCGGCTCAGGATCGGAGCCGGTTGCAGTAATGACCTCAGCATCGGCTGTCCGGGTCCTTGGCAAGATCGTCCTGCAACGCTCTCATCGGCTCGCGCTTTTGCATGCGCCGCGGCTCGCCCGGGAGGCGCGACGAGACGGGGCCGCCAAGGCGGCTTAATCAGAGTCAACGGGCCGCCCGTCGACTACTCCAAGGTTGACATGGAAGGCCCGTCGATTTAAGTTCGCGTTAGTGGCCACTAACGCGAACTACTGGACTGCGCTCGGAGATTCGACGAGACGAACGATCTTCGAACTGTTGCTCGAACAGCCTTGTTCGGTCAGCGGACTTGCTCGTGCGCTGCCTGTAACCAGACCAGCGGTCTCTCAGCACCTGAAGGTACTCAAGGAGGCCGGGCTTGTTGCCGACACGCGCTCGGGCAAGGAAAGCATATATCGTATCGATCCCGGCGGCCTGGCAAGTCTGCGCGCGGAAGTCGATCAGTTCTGGAGCAAGACCCTGGCGGGCTACAAACTAGCCGTCGAGCCTCCAAAGAAGGACCAGGTATGAGCAAGCATCCTGCTACCGAGCCTGTAAGGCACTCCGTCGTCGTCGAGGCATCTATGGCGCGTGCCTTCAAGGTCTTCACCGAGGATTTCGGCAGGTTCAAACCTCGCGAGCACAATCTTCTCAAAGTGCCCATTGCTGAGACGATCTTTGAAGCCTGGGTTGGGGGGCACGTTTACGATCGCGGCGTCGACGGCAGCGAGTGTCGCTGGGCTCGTGTATTGACTTACGATCCGCCGAGCCGGCTGGTTCTGAGTTGGGATATCAACCCGCGGTGGCAGATTGAGACCGACCTGAACAAGACCAGCGAATGGGAAGTCCGGTTCACGGCGGAGACGGAGAACCGGACCAGGGTTGAGATCGAGCACAGGAATTTCGAGCGCCACGGCGAAGGCTGGGAGAGCGTGCGCGGTGGGGTCGATAGCGATCAAGGCTGGCCGCTGTACCTGCAGCGGTTCCACGATCTTTTCACCGGTCGGGCGCCCTGACGCCGTGCCGCGATAGCCAAGGACCAGATGCCGAACGGCACGTTCCGCCAAGTCGCATTGCAGGTTCATGACGGTACAAGCGCGCCGCTGTTTGTGGTAAAAGCGACGTTCGAGCTAATCCGCAACGAGCCTTATCCCGATCAGCAAGTGGGAGCCTAACCATCTTGCTGTTGAAAGCGCCCGACGCTTCCAGATGCGAGCGACGGCACGGGTGGAAGACTTGCGCTCCACCATAGCGGAGACCGTCCGCGTTATCGCTGAATAACTGACCCACTACCCTTACCGCCATTGGCTACGGCAAAATGTGCGTATCAGTGCTTCAGTATCTGGCTGAGAAACAGCTTGGTCCGATCGTGCTGAGGATTTCCGAAGAAGCTGTCCGGCTTGCCTTCCTCGACTATCTGGCCGACATCCATGAAGATGACGCGATCGGCCACCGCCCGTGCAAAGCCCATTTCATGAGTGACGCAAACCATAGTCATGCCGTCGCGCGCTAGCGCGGTCATCGTATCGAGCACTTCCGACACCATTTCCGGGTCGAGTGCCGATGTCGGCTCATCGAACAGCATCACCGCCGGCTTCATGCACAGGCTTCGCGCAATGGCGACGCGCTGCTGCTGGCCGCCCGACAGCTGGACCGGGAATTTGTTCGCCTGTTCGGGAATGCGCACGCGCTCCAGGAACTGCAGCGCGGTATTGCGTGCCTCGGCGGCGGAAACGCCCTTAACCCACATCGGCCCGGCCATGCAGTTCATCAGCACGGTCAGATGCGGAAACAGGTTGAAGTGCTGGAACACCATGCCGACATTGCTGCGCACGTCGGCGACGTTCTTCATCTTTGGGTGAAGATGGATGCCGTTGACGGCGATGTCGCCCTCCTGATGCGATTCGAGGCGATTGAAGCAGCGGATCAGTGTCGACTTTCCGGAGCCGGACGGACCACAGATGACGATGCGTTCGCCTTTGTGGACCGTCAGATTGATGTCCTTCAGGGCATGGAACTGGCCGTACCATTTGGAGACGGCCCTGGCTTCAATGATGGGTTCAGCGCTCATCGCACCTTGCTCCTGGCATAGTGCCGTTCGATGCGGGACTGGATCAGTTCGAGGCAGATCGACAGCATCCAGTAGATGAGAGAGGCCGAAATCAGCATCTCCATGTGCTGGAAGGTCTTCTGGCCCAGCGTGCGGGCAAGGAACATCAGCTCCCAGACGCCGATGACCGACACCAGCGAGCTGTCCTTGAGCATGGAGATGAACTGGTTGCCGGTCGGCGGAATGATGACCGGAAGCGCCTGCGGCAGGATGATCCGGCGCATGGTCAGCGAAAAGCCAAAACCCATCGAGCGCGATGCCTCCCATTGACCACGGTCGATGCTCTGGATTCCCGATCGGAAAATTTCGGTCATGTAGGCGCCGTAGCATAGCGAGAGCGCCAGGATGCCGGCGGGAACCGCACCGACCACGAAGCCCAGTTGCGGCAGGCCGAGATAGATCAGATAGACCTGCATCAGCAGCGGCAGGCCGCGAAAGAACGAGGTGTAGAAGCTTGCGATGGCATAGGCGAAGCCGTTGGTGGACAGCTTGGCTACGGCACCCAGTATGGCGATCAGGGAGGCGATGATGATGGAGACCGCAGAGACATAAAGGGTGGTGACGACGCCCTGTGAAATCAGGAATGGCAGCTTCTCCCAGATGAAAGGCAGGCTGAGATGGAAGGTTTCGAAGAAGGCAAGGAAGAGCAGCAGCAGTTCCAGCCAGACGATGGCGATCTGGACGCGCAGCGAGGCGAAGCCGATCAGGACGACATTGAAAACGAACAGCAGCGCGATCGTGAATGCGATGGCGAACCTGCCGTAGAGGCCGCTATGTGCGGGTTCGCCGATGACCGGGCGCATCAATTCGCCGAAGCTCGTCGACGTCAGGTTGAAGGCGAGGAAGATCGCAAAGACGACGCCGAACATCGTCGCCACAAACCACGGCTTGTGCACGAGGACTTCAGCTTCGACGGTATCGGGGTAGAGCATAGCCTGTCCCTTCGAATGGTCGGCGGCCCGCACAGGCGAGCCGCCAGCGAACGTCGGAACTACTTTACGACCGAGTAGTCGACCCCGTACCATTTCCTGGAGAGCGTGCTCAGCGTTCCGTCGCCTTTCATGGCCTTCACGGCATCGGCGATTCTGGCCGAGAATTCCGGGTCACCGTGTTCGATTGCGACAGCCAGGGGCTCATAAAACACCGGATCGCCGATCTGCTTGATCGGATAACCGGCTTTCACGGCATCGACGATGCTGGGCTGCGACGAGACGACGGCATCGAGCCGAACGCCGTCACCGACCCGCAGATCGTCGAAAGCGGTGGTGGAGTTCTCGTAGGAGTGCACTTCCTTCGGGTTGAGCTTGTATTCGAATGGCGGCGCACCGGCCGCGTCGAGCGTCAGATCCTTCTTGGCATAGGCTTCGAAGGTCGATGTCGTCGTCGCGCCGACAACCTTGCCATCCAGATCGCTCAACGATTTGGCCTTGCTGTCCTTGTGAACCGCAACCGCTGCTGGCGTGTAGTAGTAGACAGCGGGAAAATCGAAGATCTCGGCGCGCTTCTTCGTCGGCGTCATCGAGCCGACATGCATGTCCCAGCGGCCGACCCAGTTGCCGGCGGTGATGATGTCCCAGCCCGGTGTCACGAACTCGACCTTGACGCCGATGCGCTTGCCGATCTCCTTGGCGACATCGATGTCGAAGCCGTCCAGTTCGTTGCTGGCATTGAGGAAGGACTGCGGCGCCCAGTTGGCGTCAGTTGCGACCTTGAGAGTTCCGGCCGCCACGACACGGTCCAGCACCGCGCCGGCCTGAGCCGGAAGCGTCGTCAATGTCAGGGCAAGCGAAGCCGCCAATGTCGCCAATTTCAGAGATGTTTTCATGTGCACCGTTCCCCTTGTTGTTGTTGCCAATTTAGAAATGAGACTGCCGTCGCCGTCTTCCGGCGAGGCAGAGGAGGTTTGCCGCGCCGATTGCTCGGAACGAAGGTAAGCCGACGGTCGCGAAACGCTTGTCATGGCGTGTCGGCCTTTGCTTCGTCGCGCACCGCACGCGCGACACGGAAGGCCTCGACACCTGCCGGAACGCCGCAATAGACCGCGATCTGGATCAGGGCCGCCCGCAGCTCGTCGTCGCCAAGCCCGTTGCGCATCGCACCTCGAAAATGCACGCCGAATTCATGCATGCGCCCCAGTGCCGCAAGCATGCCGAGATTGAGCAGGCTGCGCTGCTTGAGATCGAGCGCGGCGTCAGTCCAGCATGTGCCCCAGCAATACTCGTTGAGTATGCCCTGGAGGGGACTGGAGAAGTCGTCGGCATTGCCGATTGCGCGGTCGACATAGTCGTCGCCCAGTACTTTGCGGCGGACTGCCTCGCCGGCTTTCTGCAATTTGCTATCCATGGCTGGTCGCCCCTGCCCGTCGTGAGTGGTCATTCAGGAAATCCGCAATCAGGCCAGCGACCGGCCCGGGCGCTTCGATCAGGATCGAATGCCGCAACCCCGGCAGGATCTCGAGCCGCGAGCCGCGGATCTGGTCGTGCATATGACGCGCCATGCGCGGGTTGGATCCCTGGTCGTCCTCCCCCGTCACGATCAGTGTCGACGACCTGATCTGGTCGAGGATGCCGCCGAAATCCGTCTCGGCCAGAACCCGGTAAGCGGCGGCGTAGCACGCAGGATCGTTCTCGGCGTCGCGCCGATGCAGCTCGGCGATCACATCCGGGTTGCGCTCCTGAAACTCCTCGGTCAGCCACCGCGAGAGCGACGCGGCATGGTGCGCACTCGGCTGGCTGGCGGTCAAAGCGGCGAGACGACGCAGAACCGCCTGCCGTTCTTCCGGCAAGCGCCCGGCGACGGTCGCCAGCAGCACCAGCTTTTGAAGCCGATCGGGATGGGTCAGTGCCAGGCGCTGGGCTATAAGGCCGCCCAGCGAGAAGCCGGCAAGATGAAAGCGCGCAAAGCCAGCATGATCGGCCAGCGCCAGCGTATCGCCGACGAAGTCATCAATCTCGTAGCGTCCCTTGATGCGCGCCGACCCGCCATGGCCACGTAGATCAAATGTGAGCACGGTGAACTGATCCGGCAGGCGAGCGACGACGCCGCTCCACGCTTCCAGATAGGAGCCGACGCCATGGATGCAGACCAGCTTCTGTGGCCCGTTCCCGTCGACACGATAGTTGAGCGCCACATCGCCGTGAACGAAGGAACCGGTCGCCATCGCCATCAGTGCCCCACCGCGACAGCCCTGGTGCGATCCCGCGTGGCGAAGTGCGGCATGACCTCATCGACGAACAGCCTGATCGTCTTCTTCTGCAGCTCGAACGGCAGGTTGAAGGTGAGTCCCAGGCAGTACTGGTCGACGCCCGCGGCCTCATAATCCTCGAGCTTCTCGATGATCTCGCCTGGGGTGCCAAACATCAGGTTCTTGCGGATGCTCTCTGGATTGTAGTTGTCCTTGCCCTTGACGCTTTCATAAGGCACAGCCTCGGGGAAACCGTTCTTTACCGTGCCGATGTTCTGGAAGAGGTTCTCGAAGGAGCGCCCGTAGTCGATGGCGTGGCGGACCGCGACTTCCCAGTCCTCCGGGCGATCGTAGATGCAGGTGCGGCGTTGCATCATCAGGCGTGGGCGCGGCACTTCCGGATGGTCGGCGACCGCCTTGCGAAATTTTTCGCCGAGCACGGCAATCTCGGCCGCGGGCGCTGAAAGCGGCGTCGACAGGATGTTGGCACCGATGCCTACGGCCCAGTCGAATGTGCCGGGGTCACGTGCCGCCACCCAGATCGGCGGATGCGGCGTCTGCAATGGCTTGGGCACGCCCGCGGCCAGCGGAAACTTCCAGTAGTGGCCGTCATGCGCATAGTCATGGGCCCACAGTTTCTTCACCGCCGGCACCAGTTCCTTGAGGTAGGCGACGCCCTCCTGCTGTGGCATGCCGCCGGCCATGCGGTCGAACTCGTATTGATAGGACCCACGGGCTATGCCGAACTCCAGCCTGCCGCCGGTCAGGTGATCGCAAAGGGCGGCTTCGCCAGCCAGGCGGATCGGGCTCCAGTACGGCGCCACCAGCGTCGAGGTGCCAAGCCGGATCTGCTGCGTGTGCTGCGCCAGCCAGGTCAGGGTCATCAACGGATTGGGCGAGATGGTGCACTCGATCGTATGATGCTCTGCCGTCCACAGCGTCTCGAAGCCGCCCGCGTCGGCCATCTGCGCCAGCTCGAGCAGATTGCTCTTCACCTTCGACATCGGCATGTCGGGCGAGAAGCGCTCCATGGTCAGCGACACTGCAAATTTCATTTCTGTTGTCCCGTCCTTTGTGGTCGGTGTGGGTGATGCTCAGCGCAGGCGGATGACAAATGGGTCCTGCATGACCCCGGAATAATCGATCATGATGTTCTTCAGCCGCGAGAACTCCTCCATCACGTCGAAGCCTCCCCTGCGGCCATAGCCGCTTTCCTTGAAGCCGCCATTGGCCGACATGAAGGACGAGGCGCGATAGGTGTTGATCCAGACAGTTCCGGCATCGACATTGCGGGCAAAGCGCAGCGCGCGGTCGATGTCCTTGGTCCAGATGCCGGAGGACAGCCCGTAGCGCGTGTCGTTGGCGAGCGCGGTCATCTCCTCTTCCGACGAGAAGGGGATGACGCCGACGACCGGACCGAAGATTTCCTCCTGCATGAAGTCCATGTCGTTGCGGGCGTCGACCATGACGGTTGGCTCGAAATACCAGCCTTCCGCGAGCTCGGCCGATTGCGGTCTGCGGCCACCGGCCGCGATCTTCGCCCCCTGATGGACGCCCGAGGCGACGTAGCTTTCAACTTTGGCAAGTTGTGCCGACAGCGCCAGCGGACCCATGTCGGTATCGTCATTCAGGGGGTGGCCCACCCTGACCCGCTTGGCGCGCTCGACCAGCGCGTCGACGAAACGGTCATAGATACTGGCCTCGACGAAGCAGCGCGATCCGGCAACGCAGCTCTGGCCGGCGGCCGCGAAGATGCCGGAGACGACGCCGTTGACGGCATGGTCCAAGTCGACGTCGGCAAAGACGACCTGAGGTGATTTCCCGCCAAGCTCCATCTGGCACGAAACCAGGTTTGCGGCCGCGTTGGTGGCGATCCGCCGGCCGGTGGCCGTGCTGCCGGTGAAGACGATCTTGGCGATGTCGGGATGACGCGTCAGCGCGTCGCCGGCGCTGGTGCCCGTGCCGGTCACGACATTGACGACGCCGGCGGGGAAGCCGGCTTCCATGATCAGTTCGGCCAGCGCCAGCGTCGAGGCGGTGGCGTGTTCGGACGGCTTGATGACAACGGTGTTACCGATGGCAAGGCACGGCGCCAGCGTGCCGGTGAGCAGCATCAGCGGTGAATTCCATGGCGTGATCATGCCGACGACGCCGAGCGGTTCGCGCATATTGAAATTGAGCATGTCGAGCTTGTTGACGGGGATCGTGTCGCCCAGCAGCTTGTCGGCCATCCCGGCGAAATAGCTGTAGGAGTCCGGCATGGCGCGCATCTGCGCCCGCATCTCCTTTAGCAGCTTGCCATTGTCGCGCGTCTCGATCAGCGCCAGTTCGTCGGCATGTTCGAGCACAAGCTGCGCCAGGCGGTAAACAAGCTTGCCGCGGTCGGTCTGGGTCATGCGGCGCCAGGCCGGATCGGCAAAGGCTGCCCGCGCTGAAGCGACTGCGGCATCGACATCGGATGCGTCGGCCTCGGCCAGCTCATACCAGGGCCTGGCGGTCGTTGGATCGTAGCTTGGAATATATTGCCCGCCTTTCGGTGCGACGAAACCGCCGCCGATGAACAGCTGCTGGCGGGAATTCACCCGCTGAGCGGGCCGGTCAATCCGGACTTTTCGACGAAGGGTTCATTACCATTCGCGGCCATGAAGCGGGCTCACGTCAAGGAGCTTCGTGATACCCGGTCAGACGCTCCGGGGGCAGCCAACAATATTACAAAAGCCATTAGCGCAATGTTCGCCTGGGCCAAGGATGCCGAGCTGGTCGAGGTCAATCCGGCAAACGGAATAAAGCGCCTGACTTCGGGCAATGGCGAAGGTTTCCACACCTGGGAAGTGTCGGAGATCGTCCAGTATGAGAAACGGCATGCGCGCGGCACCATGGCTCGTATGGCGCTGGCGATTTTCATGTTCACAGGTTTGCGACTGTCCGATGCAGCAATCTTTGGCAGACAACACATTACCCAGGTTCGCAACAAGGATACCGGGACCTGGGAGAAGTGGATCAGGATCAAGCCTGGCAAGACCGACAAGAGCAAGGTGCGCAAGGAAGCGATTGTCGTCGAACTGCCTCTGCTCCCAGAACTCGAGGATGAGCTTTCCTTCGCCCCGGCCGGCAACTTGACATTCCTCGTCACCGAGTATGGTCGGCCTTTCTCGGAAAACGGCCTTGGCAACAAGATGCGCCAATGGTGCGACGAAGCGGGGCTCCCGGGCTGCAGCGCCCACGGGGTCCGCAAGGCAGGCGCCACCGTTGCCGCAGAAAACGGTGCCACGCATGAACAGCTGAAGGCGATTTACGGCTGGACGACGTATCAGCAGCCCGATCATTACATCCGCAAGGCACGCCGCCGGGTAGTGGCGCAGTCTGCCCGGACGCTATTGGTATTCGATCGAAACGAGAACGAAAATGTCCCACTTTTGGAGGGGGTGGACGAGAGCGGGACAAAAAAGTACAAAAAACCCAATTAAATCAACGGCGGCGAAAGCCGATGGTGGGCCCGGAGGGCCTTCCACCAGGGAAGGCTTCGGTTCGGGCCCGCCATGCTCTCCTCGAACGTAGCGGCTATGACGCCAAGGATGGCATTTGAAGGACCCCCTTAGGGTGATTGTGTCCAATGGCGCGCGATCGCTTGGATCAAAAACGCGGGAACGCGACCTTATCTTCTTTGATCTCGCCTGATGACATGCCCGTACGGATCCGCCCGGCGAGCGTATGGGTTGCGGCCAGCGTACCGTCGGGGACATCATCATAAAACTGACGTCCGCCATTCGGGAGGCGCCCCAGCTGCAACGTAGTCTCGACAGTTTTTCCTTCGCCTGCGGCCTAGTACGGCCATGAGGGTGACCCGACAAGATCGTCGTCATGGACAATGGATCCACAAGGCCTTCTGAGGTCAAGACAGCAGAAGGGGTCAGCTTGCCTGTCGCCTTTCGTCGCACGGTAGCCCCGAAACGCGACGTAGGCGGGTAGTTCAAAGCTTATCCGGTGCCGGCCTGATGGATCCGAATGGTACCAGCGAGATTGTGTCCTATATGACAAGTGAAGACAGTCTCCTCGAGACGGGAGCTGTTGGGTCCTTCCGTCAGAGCCAGATTTCATGACGGCACCTGCGACCGCCGAATAAACCCAGGGCATTCAGATGCGGCTTCTCGCCCTCAACAACAGCTATGCGCAATTGCCCGAGCGCTTCTTCGCGCACACGGATCCAAAGCCGGTGTCCGAACCGCGGCTGATCCGATTCAACCGGCCACTTGCGGAGGAACTCGGGCTCGATGCCGACCAGCTTACCAGCCCGGATGGATTGGATATGCTCTCTGGCCATAGATTTCCGGAAGGCTTGCAGGCAATCGCCCTGGCCTATGCAGGTCACCAGTTCGGAAACTTCGTGCCTCAGCTCGGCGACGGGCGCGCTCTGCTGCTTGGCGAGGTGGTGGACGTTAACGACATTCGCCGTGACATCCAGTTGAAGGGATCGGGACCGACGCGGTTCTCGCGCAATGGCGACGGCCGCGCAGCCGTCGGCCCGGTTCTGCGCGAGTATGTCGTCAGCGAAGCAATGGCCGCGCTGGGCATTCCGACGACTCGAGCCTTGGCGGCTGTGCTCACCGGGGACCCGGTATATCGCGAGGTCCGGCTGCCCGGCGCTGTCCTTACAAGAGTGGCGGCCAGCCATATCCGGATAGGCACCTTCCAATATTTCGCTGCGCGCCACGATACCGGAGGCCTCAAGATCCTCGCCGACTATGCCATTGAACGCCATTTCCCGCAGCTGGTCGGGCAAGCGCGGCCGTACCGCGCTTTGCTTGAGGCCGTTGTCGCTGCACAGGCCGATCTGGTGGCGCGCTGGATGCTGGTCGGCTTCATCCATGGCGTCATGAACACCGACAACATGACGATCTCGGGCGAGACGATCGACTATGGCCCATGCGCCTTCATGGACGCCTATGACCCGAGCGCGGTGTTCAGTTCGATCGACCGTGTCGGCCGCTATGCCTATGCCAACCAGCCTCATGTGGCGACATGGAATCTTGCACGCTTTGCCGAGACTCTGCTGCCGCTCATGAGCACGGACGAGAGTGAAGCCGTCTCTGAAGCCGAAGAGGTGCTTGGGTCTTTCCAGTCCTCATATGAGACTGTGTTGCAGCGCGGCTTCCGCAGAAAACTCGGATTGCTGACCGAGGCGGAAGGCGACTTGCAGCTCGCGGCTGATTTTCTGGATGTATTAGCTCGCGGCGAAGCCGACTTTACGCTCGCCTTCCGGCGTCTGGGCGACGACCTCGCCGCCCCGGACGATCAGGGCGGGGCGCGGCAGTTGTTTGAGGATCCAGGCGCATTCGATGTTTGGTCGGCGCGCTGGCGCGAGCGCATCGCAAGCGATGCTGCCGACACGGCCGCGCGCCGGGCGGTCATGCATGCCGTCAATCCCAAATTCATCCCTCGCAACCATCGCATCGAGGCTATGATCCAGGCGGCGCTGGGCGGGGACTTCACACCTTTCGAGGAGATTTTGAGGGTCATCAGCCGGCCCTTCGATGAGCAGCCGGACATGGAACGCTATGCTGACCCGCCACGCCCGGATGAACGCGTCCTACAGACATTCTGCGGCACATGAGACATTGAATGATGGCCGGTTAACGTGTGCAAATGCGGAAGACCCTTCGCAAGCTACCGTCGTGAGTAGTCGGAAGCGTCTGATCTATGACGATTATGGACTCACGGAAGCTTGTCGATCACCCGTGCCGATGCTTCCACCGTTGCAGCTAGGACTACCTGAGCGTCGGGCGGCGGGTGCTGGGAGACAGATCTTGAGCGTCAAGGCTCCGCAATAAATTGGTCGCGTTCAATTTCACTGCAATCAGAGAACACCCTCCGGAACCAGTTGCCCCGCATCGAGTTGCTATTCCGCCTCGCTTTTGAGCGCGAACGGGAGAACACAGGATGGCACCCACTAAGAAGGCATCACCGAAGGGCCTGAACGAACTTTTCCACGACACGTTGAAGGACATCTATTTCGCCGAAAAGAAGATCGTTGCGACGCTGCCGAAAATGGCAAAGGCCGCTCAAAGCCCAGATTTGAAGGCGGCGTTCGAAAAGCACCGCGAGGAAACGAAAGAACACGTTGCCCGGCTCGAACAGGTTTTCGAAGTGATCGGCAAGAAGCCGCAGGGAAAGACGTGTGCGGCTATTGTGGGCATCACCGATGAAGGTGCCGAGATCATGGAGGAATATAAGGGCACACCTGCCCTGGACGCTGGCCTGCTGGCTGCGGCCCAGGCTGTGGAGCACTACGAAATCTCACGCTATGGCACACTGAAGACCTGGGCCTCCGAACTGGGGCTGGATGAAGCTGTTTCGCTCCTCAATTTAACCCTTGGAGAGGAAAAAGCGACCGACGAGGCGCTGACACAACTCGCTGAACCGGCTGTCAACATGGCTGCCGAAAACGTGTAGTAGCCCCACCAGGCGAAGACTGGCCCGTCGCTACGCGAATCTCACGGGAGGTATCAATGGGATATCTAGGTACGCTCGTTTCAAGACTACTCGGCAAGAAGCCCGGCCCCGCTGGCAACGGCGATATGCGCAAGTCGACTGGCGCGGGTCCTGCAATAGCAGCGCATTCGAAAGACGCGAAGACAACGGCGCCGACCGGCCAGAACCGATCGGCGGCAGCAAAAGAAAAATGACCGACGCCGTAGGAGCGTAGTCACTGGACAGCCAACAATGCGCCCATTTCCGGTCAACCCTTTGAAGCAGGCGGTTCGGTCCTGTCCAGACTGACCCCGTCAGGTCGACTCGCAAGGCTTGCAAGCAGTAAAATAACAGTGTCATCAGTACAAACATCGACAAACGGTCTAAATGGTTGATGGAACGTATGTTATATTTCCTTCCTCTCTAATTCGACCGATGCGCAATATTATGCCCTACAGAAGACCCACTGAATGAATTACGCAGGTCCAAAGGATCGTAATTAAACCTCTAATAGGCCATTCCAGATTTCGAATGCAGTTCAGCTCGGGAAGGAGGGTGGCAAAACCCAATCCCGGAGGCGCCTGGACCTTTAGACCAATGCTATCGGTAGGTAGCGGATGATGATCTCGTCCTGCCGGAAACGGCGCTCCAACTCCGCTCGGCGCCTTCGCCAATCGGGCAGATCGACTTCTTCCGTCATCACCTCGAAGATGACAATCTCGTCCATGTCGGACTCTTTTCCCTCCCTCCATACCCCTTCCGCGGGCGTCCGAAAATACGCGGTGACACCTTTGAACGTATTGGCGAGTTCGTCCTTCACACGATCGAAGTCTTCCTTGGCGAAGGGCTCACCCGCGTTGTCGGAACGAGGAAGCAGGATCTGGACAAGGTGCATGCGGCCGCCTCCAAGCTCTTCCAACGGCGGCGACCGGCATCATGTTCCATCGGCTGACGCTGCGGGCAAAGGCGCAAATGTGAACCAGGCTGACAGGAAGTTCCTGCATTCCGTGACTCCAGATGGGAATCCTGGCCTTGCGTGAAAGTGCTGCCACCCGCAGCCAGCCCGTGACACCGCCGCAGTTGGAGGCGTCTGGTTGGATGTAGGCGAGCCTCGACCAAGCAAAGGCGTGCCCGAGTCCTCAAGACATGCAGGTTTTCTCCCATTGCCAAGGGCCGACAGGTTGCCTTGGCAATGCTGGCGCAACGTTCATAGGTGCCGGCACAATGGGCAGGGATCAGTCAGCCCGTCAACTGCCTGTTTTGGCTACGTTTATTCCTTCTCGCCGGGTGTCGTTTGCATCACAATACACGTATGACAGTAGGTACCACGATCTCGGCCGCGGATATTGCGCCGGCGACACGGACAGACGGCAACCTTGCATCGGCGCACGCGGCTGCGCAATTTTTTGCAAAAGCAGGAACATAGCTGCATCGCCCAAGTTAAATAGCGACGGCATTGGACCACGGACTCATTTTCGCATTTTCCAGGCTGCCAGAATGCTCCGGGGTTCTTTGATGCTCGAACGAATGGGCAGGACAATGTATCGCTGTCGGCGTTTGCTATCAGCCTTTGGTCTGGTGTTGTTGACGAGTGGCCTGTTCCCACTGGGCCAAGCCATGGCACAGGCGCCCTGCCCGGCCGACCACGATAAGCTGGTCGCCGCACTCAAGGCCAATGTGAAAGCAAGCGGCGGACCTGCCAACGGAGGCTTTGAGACCAACGAATGGGCCGCTGTCGTTGCTCGCGACGGCGCGGTGTGCGCGATCGCTTTCAGCGGTCCCACCGCCGATTCGCAATGGCCAGGCAGTCGCCTCGTCGCGGCGGAGAAGGCCAATACAGCCAATGGGCTCAGCCTGGCGCAAATGGCCCTATCGACGGCCAATCTCTACGCGGGGACGCAGCCGGGCGGGCCGCTTTTCGGCTTGCAGGAGACCAACCCGGTCAACCAGGCCGCAGCCTACGCGGGCGATCCCAAAACGTTTGGAAGTGTCAGCGATCCTCTCGTCGGCAAGCCAATCGGAGGCGTCGTCGTGTTTGGCGGCGGGCTTGCCCTCTATGACGGCAAGAGCATCGTCGGAGGCCTCGGGGTCTCAGGAGATTCCTCATGCGCCGATCACAATGTCGCCTGGCGTGTTCGCGCGGCGCTTGGCCTCGACAAGGTTCCCGCCGGGGTCAATCCCAATCGCAAGGACGCCATCGTCTACGATGTCGATCCCGGCGGCAAAAGCGCCTCGGGCTGGGGCCATCCGCTTTGTGCCGGCACCGAGGCTGACATCGCGGCGGAGCTCGGCGCCGGCGTGGGAGGCTCGATCCACAAATGAAAGGCATGCTGCACCCGCCACCAGCGCGCGTTGACGCAGGACAAGGCGCCCGCGCATTGGCGACCGAGAATTCCTTTCGCACGGGCATACTCTCGGTGATGCTGCTGGCATGCGGCCTGTTTCTGAGCGGTGCCTCGGAGCCCGCATCGGCGGCGGCTATCGCGCCGCCCGCCGCCGCGGCGCCACCCGATGACGGGCAATGGACAATGCCGGCCAAGAACTACGCGTCGACCCGCTTCAGCGAACTCAGCGAGATCAACGAAGGCAACGTCAAGAACCTGCAGGTCGCCTTCACCTTCTCGACCGGCGTAAACAAGGGCCAGGAAGCAGCGCCGCTGGTCGTCGGCAACAACATGTACATCGTCACGCCCTTTCCCAACATCGTCTACGCGCTCGACCTTTCCAGGCCCGGCGCGCCGATGAAGTGGAAGTACGAGCCCAACCCCGAGCCGGCGGCACAAGGAGTGGCCTGCTGCGATGTCGTCAACCGCGGAGCGGCCTTCGCCAACGGACGCATCTTCTTCAACACGCTGGACGGCCACACGATCGCGCTCGATGCCAATACGGGCAAGCCGATCTGGAACACTCATATCGGCAACATCAACATCGGCGAGACCATCACCATGGCGCCGCTGGTGGTGAAGGGCAAAGTTCTGGTCGGCAATTCCGGCGGCGAAATGGGCGTCCGCGGCTGGGTCAAGGCGCTGGATGCCGGAGACGGGCATGTTGTCTGGACGGCTTATGGCACTGGACCCGACAAGGATGTGCTGATCGGCCCGGACTTCAAGCCCCACTACGACATGGACAGGGGCACAGACCTTGGCGTGACGACATGGCCACCGGAAGCCTGGAAGATCGGCGGCGGCAATATGTGGGGCTGGATCTCCTACGATCCGGACTTGAACCTGATCTTCCACGGCACAGGCAATCCAGGACCGTGGAATCCGGATTTGCGGCCAGGCGACAACAAATGGACGTCCGGTATTTTCGCGCGTGACGCCGATACCGGAGCGGCGAAGTGGTTCTATCAGTGGAGCCCGCATGACCTCCATGACTATGACGGCATCAACGAGCAGATCCTTCTGGACATGACCTGGCAAGGCAAGCCGCGCAAGGTCCTTGTCCGACCGGAACGCAACGGCTACCTCTATATCCTCGATCGGACCACTGGAGAGGTGCTATCGGCCACAGCCTATGGCCCGGTCAATTCCAGCAAAGGCGTCGATCTGAAGACCGGCCGCCTGATTGCAAATCCCGACAAGAGAACCGGCACCGGCAAGGTGGTCCGAGACATTTGCCCGACAGCGTCCGGCCTCAAGGACTGGCAGCCATCGGCGTTTTCGCCGAGGACCGGCCTGCTCTACATCCCCCACAACAATCTCTGCATGGATGAAGAAGGCGTCGAGGTAAACTACATCGCAGGCACGCCCTATGTCGGCATGAACGTACGCATGATCCCCGGGCCGGGCGGCAATCGTGGTGCCTTCACCGCCTGGGATGTTGCCGCCGCCAAGCCGGCCTGGGTCCTGAAGGAGAACTTTCCGGTATGGAGCGGCACCGTCGTCACTGCCGGCGATGTCGTCTTTTACGGGACCATGGAAGGCTGGTTCAAGGCGGTCAGCGCCAGGACCGGCGATCTGCTTTGGCAGTTCAAGACATCGTCCGGCATCATCGGCCAGCCAATAACCTATCGCGGCCCCGATGGGCACCAGTATGTCGCAATTCTGTCAGGCGTCGGTGGCTGGGCCGGCGCCATCGTTTCGGGCGACTTAGACCCACGCGATGCCACCGCGGCACTTGGCTTCGTCAACGCGATGAAGGATCTGAAGAACGCTACCACGGCGGGAGGCACGCTTTATGTGTTCCGGCTGCCTTGATGGATTGAACTTGACCGTACGTCCGGCGCGAAAGGCGTTCCAACGGGTGGCGATCGGCATGGCCGGGCTCGCCTTGTTGCTCTTTCCGGCTGTTGCCAACGCACGTGAATTGAGAGTGTGCGCCGACCCGAACAACATGCCGTTTTCCAATGCGGCCGGTCAAGGCTTCGAGAACAGGATCGCGGAAATTGTCGCCACTGATCTTGGCGCCAAGCTGACGTATACCTGGTGGGCGCAGCGCCGTGGCTTCATCCGCAACACGCTGAAGGCAGGCCTTTGCGATCTCGTGCCCGGCACGCCTGCCAATCTCGAAATGCTGCGCACCACCACGCCTTACTACCGTTCGTCCTATGTCTTCGTGACCCGCCAGGGCGGCCCGGACGTGACGTCCTTCAACGACCCGCGGTTGCAAGAATTGCGCATCGGTGTTCAGCTCATCGGCGACGATGGCGCCAACTCGCCGCCTGTCCAGGCGCTTGGCCGCCGCGGCATTGTCGGGCACCTCATCGGCTACCCCGTCTATGGCGACTACTCTGCTCCCAACCCGCCGGCGCGCATCGTCGAAGCTGTCGCGAACGGCGAGATCGACCTTGCCGTGGTCTGGGGTCCGCTCGCCGGCTATTTCGCGCAGAGGCAAAAGGTGCCGCTTCGGATCACGCCGGTCACGCCTCGCATCGATGGACCGCAACTGCCGCTGATGTACGACATCTCAATGGGTGTTCGACGCGAGGACGATGCGCTGCGTGGCGATGTGAATAGCGCGCTTGCCCGACACAAGGCCGAGATCGACGCGGTTCTGGCGCGATACGGCGTACCGCGTCTGGACATGGCCGGGAGACCGGCCCGATGAGGCGCGCTCTGGCGATGTTGCTGCCCTTGACACTGGCCCTGGTCGCCTGCCAGCGCGAGGAGCGCGACACGCGACCGCAATCGGCGCTCGGCTCAGGTGAGCAGCCGACGCCTGTGACCACGTTGGAGCCGGGCGGACAGCGACCCTCCCCCACAGACAACAAGGCGGCGAGCTTCGAGGCCAACGCCTTCCACATGAGCGAGGGCAAACGCCTGTTCGGCTGGTTCAACTGCTCGGGCTGCCATGCCAATGGCGGTGGCGGCATGGGTCCGGCGCTCATGGACGAGAAGTGGATCTATGGCAGCTCGATGGAAAGCATCCACGCCACGATCCGCGACGGCAGGCCCAACGGGATGCCAAGCTTCGGCCAGAAGATACCCGACGACCAGATATGGGAGCTGGCAGCCTTCGTGCGCGCACTGGGCGGCAACGCGCCGTCTTCCGCCGCGCCGCAACGCAATGACGACATGATGGTGCATCCCTCGGAAAACCGCCTGCCGGATGCCGCGACACTGGGCAAATCACCGTGAAGCGCCCGGCCTCGATGGCCTTCGCCTTCTGTGTCCTGTTTCTGCAGGGATGCGCAGGCTGGCAGTCGGCGCTTGACCCGAAGGGCCCCGCAGCCGGCGAGCTGGCCTGGCTCATCTGGTTCTTTACCGCGCTTTGCGCGGTTGTTTGGGCGCTGGTGATGATCGCTCTCGCAGCACCGCTGGTCATGCGATCGCGTTCCGGCGATGAACCCCTCCTACTCGACGAAGCGGCCGAACGCGGCAAGATGCGCGTGGTCGTGTCCGCCGTCGGAGTGACCACCATCATCCTGATCGGACTGACGCTGCTAAGCTTTTTCGCCAACAGGACGCTGGCTGCGATCGGCTCGGAGGCTGCGCTGACAATCAGGGTGACCGGGCACCAGTGGTGGTGGGAGGTGCGCTACGAGGATGCTACGCCGAGCCGCATCCTGACGACGGCAAACGAGATTCATATCCCTGCCGGCGAGCCGGTGCGGCTGCTTTTGACCTCGACCGATGTGATCCATTCCTTCTGGATCCCAAGCTTGGCCGGCAAGCTCGACCTTATCCCGGGCCACATGAACGTGCTGGATATCAAGGCGGACAAGCCAGGCGTCTACCGTGGTCAATGCGCTGAATTCTGCGGTGCGCAGCACGCCAACATGGGCACCTTGATCATCGCCGAGCCGCGCCCGAAATTCGATGCCTGGCTGAACGACCAGTTGCAGCCGGCCGGCGCGCCGGCGAGCGGCGAAGCCAAGGTCGGTGCGGACCTGTTCCTCAAACGCCCCTGCGTGATGTGTCACAGGATCGGGGGGACGCCGGCCGGCGGAACGGTGGCTCCCGATCTCACCCACATAGCCAGCCGGCAGACGCTCGCTGCCGGGACCTTGACGATGAGCCGCGGCAATCTCGCCGCCTGGATAGCCGACCCGCAAGGCATCAAGCCCGGCTCCCACATGCCGGTGGTGGAGCTCAGCGGCGATGAGCTCAATGCCGTGGTCGCCTATCTCGAGGGTCTGAAATGAGCAGCGCGGATCTCACAAGCCAACGCGACCTGCCGCCGGAGCGCAAGGTATCTGCAAAAGGCGACATCGCGCCCGAGCATGACGGACCGCGCGACACCGGCATGGATGATGCCGGCCTGCATCGCTGGCTCGAGCGCACCTGGCGGACGCCATCCGGCATCGTCGGAGCCTTGTCGAGCGTCGATCACAAGGTGATCGCACGACGCTATTTGATCACCGCTTTCGTGTTCCTTGGTCTTGGCGGCCTCAACGCTGTCGTCATGCGCATCCAGCTTTCTGGACCGCAACGCGGGCTGATCGGGCCCGACCTCTACAATCAGCTGTTCACCATGCATGGCGTTACGATGATGTTTCTGTTCGCCGTGCCCATCGTGCAGGCGACCGGGATCTACCTGGTGCCGCTGATGGTCGGCACCCGCAACGTCGCGTTTCCGCGCCTGAACGCGTTCAGCTATTGGGTCTACGTCTCGGGCGGCGCTTTCGCCTGGGTGTCCTTCGCCCTCAACATGGCCCCTGATGTGGGCTGGTTCGCCTACGTACCGCTGTCCGGCCCCGAATTCGCACCGGGCAAGCGGGCTGACGTCTGGGCGCAGATGATCACCTATACCGAAGTGTCGTCACTGGCCGTCGCGGTGGCGACCATCGTCACGGTCTTCAAGCAGCGAGCCCCCGGCATGTCGCTGGACAAGATCCCGCTCTATGTCTGGGCGATGCTGGTCACTTCCTTCGTCGTCGTCTTCGCGATGCCGGCGGTGATGATCACCTCGACTTTCCTGATCCTTGACCGGCTGGTTGGCACGCACATCTTCAACCCGGCCGAAGGTGGGGATGCTCTGCTGTTCCAACACCTCTTCTGGTTCTTCGGCCATCCGGAAGTTTACATCATCTTCCTGCCGGCGACGGGCATGGTGTCCTCGATCATTCCTGTTTTCGCCAGGCGACCGACATTCGGTCATCTCGGGCTGGTCCTGTCGCTGATCGCGGTCGGCTTCCTTTCGTTCGGGCTTTGGGTCCATCACATGTTCGCCACCGGCCTGCCAAAGCTTGGCGCCAGCTTCTTCACCGCATCCAGCATGATGATCGCCATCCCGAACGGCGTACAGATCTTCTGCTGGCTGGCAACATTATGGGACGGCAGACCGGTGATCCGAACTCCGTTGCTGTTCGTCTTCGGCTTCTTCTTCATCTTCGTCATCGGCGGGCTGACGGGCGTGATGCTCGCCTCAGTGCCACTGGATCTTCAGGTCCACGACACCTATTTCGTCGTCGCTCATTTCCATTACGTGCTGATCGGCGGCTCGGTGTTCCCGCTGCTTGGCGCGGCTTATTTCTGGTTCCCGAAGGTCACCGGCCGCATGATGAGCGAACGCCTCGGGCGGTGGCATTTCTGGCTGGCCTTCATCGGGTTCAATGCAGCCTTTTTCCCGATGCATCTGGTCGGCCTGTGGGGCATGCCACGACGTGTCTACACCTATCCGGCCGAGCTTGGCTGGGGCAACATCAACCTTTTCATCTCGGCTGGGGCGTTACTCTTCTTCCTGAGCTTTGTCCTGTTCACCTTCAACCTTGTGCATGGCGCGTTGAAAGGCACCTCGGCCGGCAACAATCCGTGGGACGCAGGAACCTTGGAGTGGGCAACATCCTCGCCGCCGCCGAGCTATAATTTCGCACGCATTCCCATCGTGACTCATATCGAGCCGCTCTGGGCCGAGCGCGAGGCGCTCCCTGTAGCGACCGGGCTCCGCGTCGACGCGCGCGAACTCCTCATCTCGACCGTGGCCGAAGCTCATCCCGACATTCGCGAGAAATCGGCCGCCCCTTCGATCTGGCCGCTTTTAGCGGCGCTGGCCGTCGGCGGCACGTTTCTCTATTCAATCTTCACGCCCTGGGCGATCGTCTGGGGCGCCGCGCCAATCGCCATCACGTTGATCGGATGGTTCTGGCCCAAGGGCGATCCGGAGGACGAGGAATGAAGCAGCGCGCCGCCGCCGATCTTTCTGGCCTGCCCACCTTCGGGCACGGTCCGCGCAGCCCGACCTGGTGGGGCACGCTGGGTTTCATGGCGCTGGAAGGCACGGGCTTCGCGCTGGCGGCCGGCGCTTATCTCTACCTTGCGCAGTCATGGCCAGACTGGCCCCTCAGCGCACCGCGCCCGAACCATTGGCCCGGAACGATCGTCACCATTTTGTTCATCGTCAGCCTTGTGCCTAACCACATCCTCCACCGCTATGCCAAGCAATGTTCGATGGTGCCGGTGCGGATCGGGCTGATGGTCATGTCGCTGCTCGGCATCGCTCCGCTCGTCGTGCGCTGGTTCGAATTCCCGGCCCTCAACATCTATTGGGACACCAATGCCTATGGATCGATGCTCTGGGTGCTGCTCGGGCTGCACACCACCCATCTCATCACCGATGTCGGCGACACCATCGTGCTGACTGTGCTGATGTTCACGCGCCACGGCTATAGCGGCCGTCGCTTCGGCGATGTCGGCGACAATGTCTTCTACTGGGACTTCGTGGTCCTGACCTGGATTCCGATCTATCTGCTCATCTACTGGGTGCCGAGGCTAGGCTGAGATGCGTGCATTACGCCTGGGAACGTCTTGGGGTGGTCTTCTGTCAGGGCCGCTGGCGTGGGCGGTCTCGACACAGCTGAATTATGCGCTGGTGCCCTGGCAATGCAATCGCCAGGTGCCGGTCGTGCTTCCCGTGGCGCTGCTGCTCGTCTTGTTGTCGCTGCTCGGCGGGGCGCTGTCGTGGCGGGCGAAGCGGCGAGGCGGTGCCGCATTCAAGCCGGAGCGTACGCGCGCCACAGAGCGCTTCGTCGCCAATCTCGGCATGCTGTCGGCCTTGCTGTTTGCGCTTGTGATCCTCATGCAAGGCAGCGCGGCGCTGATCCTGGATGAGTGCCTGCGATGAATCTGGACGGGCTGTTCTCTACTTCCATCTGCTACGGCGCCGGCGCACCCGAGGCCGGGTGGACGCTCGCGCTGCCCATCACCCTGCCACTTGCCGTGCTTGCCCTGATATATGTCGTTGGAGCTGGCCGGCTTTGGCGGCGCAGCAGCCGCGGCAGGACTCTGCGGCTGCGCCAGGCTCTGCTGTTCACGGCCGGATGGGGCGTGTTGACGGCCGCGTTGGTCAGCCCGATTCATGCACTCGGTGAGCAGATCTTTGCGGCGCATATGATCGAGCATGAACTGCTGATGGCCGTGGCGGCGCCGCTGCTGGTCTCCGCCAGCCCGGCTGCGGCCTTGATGTGGGGATTTCCCGCCGGGGTCCGGCGCATTCTTGGAATGGCCGGGCACGGCAGATGGCTGAATGCGGTTTGGTCTTTCGTAACTCGACCGCTCAGCGCGACCATTGCCCACGGCCTGGCCATATGGATCTGGCACCTTCCGGCGTTGTTCGAGGCTGCGCTCGAACGCGGCGTGATGCACTATGCACAGCACGCGAGCTTCTTCGGAACAGGGCTGCTGTTCTGGTGGGTACTCTTGCCGCGTCCCGGCCGCCAGCATGCCTATGGGACCGCAGTGATGCATCTTTTCGTCACCTCGCTGCACACTGGCCTGCTTGGCGTGCTCCTGCTGCTCTCGCCGCGGCTCTGGTACCCGCAGAACGCGGTGGGTGCGGCACTATGGAATTTGAGCCCCCTGGAAGACCAGCAACTTGCCGGGCTGGTGATGTGGGTTCCCGCTGGACTGATCTATGGCGGCGCAGCGCTGCTGCTGGCCGCGCTGTGGATCAAGGCGAGCGGAAGGGGGGAGGCTGCGCATGCCTACGAGCTTGTCTAAGCTGCTTGCCGGCGCCAGCGCCGTGCTGGTGCTGCTCGTTGCGGGCGTGGCCGGAATGACCTGGTGGTCCGATCAGGCGGCGCACATCCGCCACGAGGCGGAGGCGGCCACGGGAGGTGACATTGCGCGCGCCATGCCGATCATGACTGCGAATGGTTGTTCCGGCTGCCATACGATTTCGGGCGTGCCGGGCGCGCAAGGGCAGGTCGGTCCACGCCTCGACGCCAGTCTTGCTGACCGCACCTTTATCGGCGGCGGGCTGGCCAACAATCCAGAGAACCTGATCCGCTGGATACGATCTGCCAGGGAAATCAATCCGCGCACGGCCATGCCATCGACCCGAATTTCGGAGCAGCAGGCGCGCGATATCGCGGCCTACCTCTACGCTCTGAAATGATTGAGCGGTTCATCGTCTGAACAACAACGCCGGCCCTTCTGACGAGACCGACTATCGTTGATCCATTCAAGCTAGGTTTGACGCTGAGATGGATCGGAAATCCGTTCACGCACGGCGTGCTCGGTCTTGTCTGCTGTGGACTTCACGATCTCGCCGAGCTGATCGGCGATCGTGTCTGCTTCCATATGTTGCCGGCCAGCTTCCTGCTTGATGGTTCCATAGGCTTCGGCGGCGACCTGCTTGGCCTCGTCGAGACCCCTGTCGAGCATGGTTTCGGCGGTATCGCGAAGCTTGTCGCCATAGGCGCCTAGCTGCTCATCCTCCGTTGCGGTGTGGGGCAGCATTGCACCTATGGCGGCGCCGATGGCGAGACCCGCGGCCGCTATGGCCAAGGGCTGGTTCTCCAACAGATCTTGCGCGGAGCGGGCGGCTTTCGCCGCCATGTCGCCGGTCACCGATCTTGCAGTGGCCGTGCTGCCCGTCAAACCCTCCGCGGCGCTGCTTGCCGCGCTGGAAACGGTATCGCCGACGCTGGTGGCAGCCGATGACAGAGATGCGGCGGCATCGGAAAGCGTGCTGCCCAAGCCTCCACGTTCCCGTTCATCATGTCGTCCCGGCGCCGAGGGCATTGAGTAGCCAGCCGAACCGCGGGCGGTGTCTGCGGTACCACTGCCGAACATCAGCCAAGCCAGACCCGCTCCCACCATGGTGACCGGCAAAGGATTGTCTCGGACCTGCGTTCTGAGGTTGGCGAGCATGGCCGAACTCTCCCCTCCCGAGAACAGCCCGGTGAACTCATCCAGCAATTGTCCCGGCGTCATCCTGCCTCGAATGGATTCGGCGGTCTCCATCACCCGCGCACGGGCTGCCTCGGCCTCGCGTTCAAGTTCGGCTGCGGATTTCTCAGTCATCTCACTTGTTCCTTGATCACGCTCGCGTCGCGCTTGAGCTGTTCCTGGGTGCGGTCGGGGGTAAGTTCCGAAGGCGCCATGCTGGCCGTCCCGGTCCGCAGCAGGATAATGCCGAGGGCCGCCACGACCACGCCGACCAGCAGGGAAGACCACCCCGCGCCAAGTCCTGCCCGCGTCAGTGCAATAACGAGTGCCTGCAGCAACACCATTAGCGCGGCGAGCAGGCAGATCGCGCCGCCCAGAACTTCCGCGGCACCTGCTCCGGCTTTGGCAAGCTTTTCAGAAAGCTCGGCCCGAAACAGCCTGGCCTCGGTTTGCACCAAAGTGGTGACATTCTGGGCCAAGTCGGTGATCAGCCCGGCAAGGCTTGGGTTGTCCTGGGTGTTCATCTGTCCTGCTCCGCGCTCTGCATAGCCCCATCATCGCCGACGACGCCCGAATCCTGCGACCGATCAGCGGACCAACCTTGTGCCTGATCGGTGTGGGATTTGAGGTCTCCCGGCGCATCCTGAAATTCTCGACCCGCCGGCGGCGAGGCCTTGATGAACCGCCCGAGAGCCAATCCGGCCAATACCGATCCGGCAAGCAGGACACCGGGATTTTGCCGGCCAAAGGACTGCACGTCCTCCAGGACCTGGCCGAACGGCTTCTGTTTCAATGACGATGAAAGCCGCTCCAGGCCACCGGCAGCATCCAATGCGAACTTCGATGCGTTCCTTTCATCGTTGTTGGCCAGGTGGTCACTGGCCGCGCGCAGTGCGCCGCCCAGCGCCGCCAGGCTCGATCCGATGTCGCGCTGCGCTTCCTGCGCCTTGTCGGAGATGACCTCCCTGGCTTCAGATGCATAGTCGCCAGCCTTGCGGGTCACCTCGTCACGCGCGTCGTGAAGCAACTCGCTGGCACGCTCATTTTCCTGGCGAAGCCTTTCGGAAACGTCGCTTTTCGCCTTGTCGAAATCGGTGGGCTGTCCGCCCTGATCGTTTTCATGCTGCATGGGGCCACCTAGTGAAGACCGAGGAAGGAGAGGACCGCCAGCACGACAACGATAACGCCGATAAGATAGATGACACTGTTCATGTGCACGTCCTCCGTGGCTGTCCAACTTCGCGGAGCCGGCGATGTTCCCTAGGTGAAGCATTTATGTCGAAGCGGAAATGGAGAGCTTCGTCAGGCACGCACCAGTCACCAATGGGTCGCGCTATCCCTCGTGCGGAGCGCCAGTTGCTCGGTACCACCGGGTGCGCCCGACTCCGCAGGAGCCGCTAGCAGGAGACAGCCGAGTGCCGGCTGCCTCCGGCATTGCTATCTTTGCCTATTCGGCTGCCCGCCTGTCGATCATCTGCTCGCTCTGGGCGCCGGAACTTGGCCGAGGCGGCGACAGCATGGGCTCCTCGCCCATTGGCGAACCGGCGACCAGGGAGAACTCGCCCTTGCCGTCCATCGACGGTCCTTCGCTCCAACGACCCTGCGCTGGTTCGACACCTTCGACGAAGCAATTGATGAAGGCATAGGATACGTCCTGATGCTCCTTTTCCTGCGGGAAGGAGTTGGGGACCGGCAGAGACGCGTTCAGTCCGCCCATATCTTCGATTGCCGCGAGCCACTGCTGTTGGTGCATGGTGTCGCGCGCAATAAGGAAGGACAGCATGTCCTTCATGCCGGGATCGCTGGTCATGTTGTACAGGCGGGTCGCAAGCACGCGGCCGCTTCCTTCCGCGGTGACGTTTGCGACCATATCCGCGGCAAGATTGCCGCTGGCATAGACATGCGAAGCATTGAAGGGAACGCCGTTGGCGTTTTCAGGCAGTGCGGCCAGGCCGGTCGACAAGATATGGCGGAAGTTCATCCCGTTGAGGACCGAGCCGCCGACCGTGTCCGACGAGATGTCCTCCTGCGTGGTGCACCCTCAAGATTGAGGGCGACCGCAGTCGCCAGCATTTCGATATGGCCGAGCTCCTCGGTCGCCGTGTTCAACAACAGGTCGCGGTATTTGGCCGGCCCGCGGCATCCCCATGCCTGGAAGAAATACTGCAAGGCCACGCGGATCTCGCCTTCTACTCCGCCGATGGCCTGCTGCAAGGCACGGGCAAAGACTGGATTGGGCGTTTCCACACGAACCGGGTACTGCAATTTCTTGTCGGTGTAATACATGGCTGACTCCTGGTTGGAAGTCAGCCGAACCTCAGCTCTGATGCATTGTTCCGTGCGAGGAACACTTAATTGCGGCAGTTTTCCGCGGGAATGTCTCGAGCCACGGACGCTTATTCGCAATGCGAGCCGTCCAGTTCGTTGATGCAGTCGCTACGAGTGGCGCCGACCGGATCACGCGACCCTGGAAAGCAGAGCGACGTCACATCTGGCCAAGCCGTAGCGCCACCGATGATCAGTCGTGGCGACCCGGCTCTGATAAAACAGTGAAAGCTGGCTGCCTTCGATCATCACTGTCGAGTGGCCGTTCTCTCCCGGCTGGCCTGGTTCCAGCACCGGGCCGATCGAGACGTAAGGTCCAGCAACGTTATCCGCGATGGCAAAAAACACGCGTTGCCGGTTCCCGCGAAGGCCATTGGGCAGAAAGCAAGTGGCATTGAGAAGCACGCGACCGTCCGGCAATTCGACCAGTTGTGCGCCCTCAATGCCCCATTCATAGTCGGGATCCTCTCTCGTGTTGTGGTGAGGCACATCATTGTGGTCGAGGATCTTGCCGATCCGCTTCCAGGGACCGAACCATGAGTCGGATTGGCTGCGTGCGAGATAGATGTCGGGCTGCGGCACCCTGGTGAATTTTGGCATGGCGGAATAGACGAGGTAGCGCTTGCCGCCAATAAGTGCGGGATGCGGATCGTAAATGCCATCTTCCTCCGTGTCCGGGATCGCGAGGATGGCGGGGCTAAGAACCACCCACTGGAACCCGTCATTGGAAACCGCATGCTCGCAGCGGCCGCCAGACTTCATGAACTCGGTCTGGATGAACATGTGAAAGACGCCGCTTTCGTGGATGACCCCCGGAGCCGCAACACCACTCCCATTGATTGGAAGCTCGATCGACTGATGCTCGGTCCACGGCCCATAAAGGTCCGGCGCCGTGGCGTGCAGTATCGTCCACGTTTCGGTGGTCACCGTGCCGCTCGAGCCGAAGACGTGCCACAGGCTGCCATCAAAGACGGGGCAAGGGTCCTTGAGGTCATCCACGCTTTGCGGATGAAACAGCGGAAAAACGTTGGTCGCAAAGTCGATCTTCATATCAGCCCCGGAATTCGCCTGGCACGGACTCGCCAGCGATGCGGGCGAATCAACTTGATGTCCTGCGCATTTTATAGCCAGCGACTTCAACGCAAATACGGCAGGTCCGTTCTCCACCGACATTCCCCCGTCGCTCACGCTTTCAAAGCCCGGCGATGCGCGGCGGGCGTTCTCAGCTTCGCGGAAATATGGTCGCATTCGTGATCCGAGCGGTGACCGAGAGCTCTTCACTTCACCTTGGAACAACTCACGCGCTGGAAAGTTAGGAGCTGGCATCGAAGTCTATTTCTCCTCGATCCGCGCTTAACAAATGTTAGTCGTAACATAAACTAAAGATTACGGGAAGGAACATCTCAATGGAAGCAGCCTTGGGCAGGGTATCCGCCAGTAAACACACTGGCAGGGAAAATCTACTGGTTTGCTTCTCCCACTTGCGATGGAATTTCGTTCATCAACGGCCGCAGCATATCCTCACCCTCGCATCCGAGCAGCAGAGAGTGGTCTACTTTGAGGAGCCTGTTTTCGAAGAACTGCCACAGCCGCAGATGCGGACGAGCGAGGCATCGCCAAACATCCTGATCGTGACACCAGTGCTGCCGCTCGGCGCGTCGGCCGCGAAATCAGATGCCGTGCAGCGGAGGTTTGTTCAGCAGATCATAGCTTCTATGCCGCACAGCCGGCTGATCGCCTGGTATTACACGCCGATGGCTCTCCGCTTCACGGAGTTTCTTGACCCAGACATATGCGTCTACGACTGCATGGACGAACTCTCCGCTTTCAAGAATGCGCCGCCCGAACTGGCGCAGATGGAAAAGGCACTTCTGCGCCGCGCCGATCTCGTTTTCACCGGTGGCCTGAGCCTGTTCGAGACCAAGCGCCGCCTGCATCAGGCTATTTACCCCTTTCCGAGCAGCATCGACGTGAAACACTTTCACAAGGCAAGGCTGCCAGGAAAGGACCCAGCCGATCAGGCCGGCATTCCTCACCCGAGGGTGGGGTATTTCGGCGTCATCGACGAGCGGCTGGACGCCGGACTCGTGGCGCTAGCGGCGCGGACGATGCCGGACGTGCATTTCGTCATGATTGGCCCCGTGGTCAAAATCGATCCTGCAATCCTGCCGAAGGCCGACAACCTGCATTGGTTGGGTGCCAAGGCCTACTGCGACCTGCCCGATTATCTGCGCCATTGGGATGCCGGCTGGATGCCGTTTGCACTCAACGAGGCGACCCGGTTCATCAGCCCAACCAAGACGCCAGAGTTCCTGGCTGCGGGCCTGCCCGTAATCTCGACGGCGATCGTTGACGTCGTGCGCAGCTACGGCGCTGCTGGACTGGTGGAAATCGCCGACAGTGACGACTTGGAGAGCAAGCTGCGCTCCATGCTTTTGCGACCGCGTGAGATGCTGCTGCCGCAAGTCGATGCCTATCTGGCTGACATGTCGTGGGAAAGAACATGGACGGCCATGGCCGCTCACATTGAGGGCGCCTACCGACGCAAGAAGGTCGTCCCGTTGCGCAGGAGCGCATAGCCATGTTCGATTGGCTGATCGTCGGCGCGGGGTTTGCCGGCAGCGTGCTTGCCGAAAGAATAGCCTCGCAGCGTCATGAAAGCGTTCTCTTGGTCGATCGCCGCAGCCATGTCGGCGGCAACGCCTATGATTGCTATAATGAAGCCGGCATCCTCATCCACCGCTATGGGCCACATATTTTTCACACCAACAGCCAGTCGATCGTGGACTACCTCTCGCAGTTCACCCAATGGCGCACATACGAGCATAGGGTTCTGGCGGCGGTGGATGGGATACTGCTCCCCATCCCGATCAATCTCGACACGATAAACCGCCTTTATGGCCTCGAACTGAATTCTGCACAGTTGGAGGAGTTCTTCGCGTCGCGACGCGAAACGGTAGAGGACGTGCGAACGGCCGAGGATGTTGTCGTCAGCACCGTGGGACGCGAACTCTACGAAAAATTCTTCCGTGGCTACACCAGAAAGCAATGGGGCGTCGATCCGAACCAGCTGAGCAAATCGGTGACGGCACGAGTGCCGACCAGGACCAACCGCGATGACCGATATTTCAGCGACAGCTTCCAGAAGATGCCTGCCGGCGGATACACGAGGATGTTCGAGCGCATGCTCGACCATCCGAACATCAAGATCATGCTGCAGACCGACTTCCGCGAAATTCGTGACGAGATACCGTTCAACCGCCTGATCTATACCGGCCCGATCGACGAGTACTTCGGCTGGCAGCTGGGGCGTCTTCCTTATCGTTCGCTCCGCTTCGAGCACGTCACCCTCGACCAAGAGCAGTTTCAGCCGGTTGCCGTCGTCAACTATCCCCAGACGGAAGATTACACCCGCATCACCGAGTACAAACATCTGACCGGCCAGCAGAACGCGCGGACCAGTCTGACCTACGAATATCCCACCGATATCGGGGACCCGTACTATCCGGTGCCGCGGGCCGAAAACGAAGAGCTCTTCAAGCGCTACGAAGCGCTTGGCGCAACCTGTCCCGACGTGTGGTTTGTCGGTCGACTGGCAACCTACCGCTACTACAACATGGATCAGGTGGTCGGGCAGGCCCTGGCAACCTTCGCCCGCATCCAGAAGAGCGTCCCGGAATGGGCGAGCGCGGGGAAGGCGTCGTTGGCCGAAGGGGCGCTGTAGCTCGCCCACCCGGACGTACCTGGGAGCATCGAGCGTGGCAAGGCGGCGCCGACAGGCGCTCGCAACATCCCTCGTGCCGCTCATGTATTAACGCGTCAGGTTCGCCGCGAACAAAGCTCGCTGGCGGGCCAATTCCTCCGCGATGGGCTTGCGGACGTGCCGACTGCCGTCCGCCTGGACGACCGAAAACAATCCCACCTCCGCATGCCGCGAATTGTCCCAGCCCGGATAGGCGGTTATCGGGTATAGGCAAATACCTTCGATCGGCGCTTCGAGGTCAATTGCGGCACGCACCTCGTCGCAGACATAATGGAGCCACGCCGCCCCGCCTGATCCCTCGGAGCCGGTCTCGGCGATGAACATCGACTTGCCATATCGATGCGCGACCTCGATCAGCATCTCGGATAGGGCACGGTACTCGTGGTGCCCCATGGGAATCGTCGGCCCGTTGAGGTACCACTGATTGTGCGGGTAGAAATTCAGGCCAACGACATCGACAACATCGTCGCTGCCCCCCAACTCAGGCTCTGCCCGGCCCAGCAGCATGTCGTAAGCTTCGAACTGTCCGAGACGGGCATTTTCGGCCCGACGCCGTTCGGTCCGCGTTCGGTCGCGAGGGGCAATGTGGATAAGCGGCTCGGCCCAGACAAATCTGCAAGCGGGATCGACCTCGCGCATCGCGCGAACGCCAGCTATTGCAGCTCTCACGAGGTGCCTCTTGAACCATCCCCGCTTCTTCGGGCCAACGCGCGGGAAATAGCCAACCTCAACAGCCCAGGCGAAAAACGAGATTTCGTTGATCGGGCACAACAAAGGCGCTGTACCGGCGATTGAACGATGAACCCTCACAGCTTCTGCAGCGAACGAGGCATAGGCATCGATGAAATGCATCGACCCTTGATCAACGTGGTCTGGACATCCGTAGTGGAAGATGTCCCAGATGACCTGGACACCTGCCGATTGCGCTGCTTCGACCATCGGCGTCCAGCTTGACCAGTCATAGTTTCCAGGAGCGGTTTCGATGAGGTGCCAGCGCAACCCGTCGCGGACGGTACGAAGACCGAGTTCGGCGCAACCGCGGTAGTCGCCCAGGGCGTGCAAATAGTGCGAGGTCGCACGGATAAGATCGAGGCGGACGCCGTCCTTGCGCCGGTGCGACGAGCACTCAAAGCCAGCCATGAAAAAACTGGCGAAGGGCGACGTGCCCGCAATCGAAGTCACCTCATTGCCTTCGCTGTGTCGTGCTTCGCTCATACGAAGTCTCCTGCAGGCATTTGGGCTCAGTCTCGGCTGCCGAATGCAGATCGAAGCAGCCATGAGCAATCCGGCTGCCGTATCTCATCCGCCACGCTGCACTTTCGTCCTGTGCTTAACGGGATGGTTCCAAACCGGATGATCGAGCCTTTGTTCCCGTCGACCCCGTCAGAGGCAGAGAGCAGCCAGGGAAGAAGCTGCGCGCGGCAAGTCGGGGGTCAGGCACATGCCGTGATCGGATCATCCAACGCTCCGACGAAGGCAGGCAACAGTCCGTTCAAATTTCGACTTTCCAATATCGATCATGCAGGCGAGAGGGACGCGGCCCGTCGCGTCAAGCCGCTCCGTCGATCTTTGCCGGCAGAGCGCGCGCCATTCAGCTCAAGCGGGAACATTGGCTACGTCAGCAAGTTTGATCGCCATAGCAAGGGGCCGCAGGGCGGGCGCGCAGATGAGACATCTGGTCAAGGAAATCCTGGTCGAGATCGCTGAAATCCTTCCAGCGATGGCTCAAAAGGGCGACAATTCGGCCGAAGCACTGCCTGTCCATGCGCCGAACTTCCCCCACGATCTGGAGCCGGTTATCCGCGCAGACCCTTCCTGCGAGGTGCCATCGCAACGCGCCGACGATCGGCATAAATCAGTCGCAGTTGAGCAAGCCGCAAGCTGTATGGAGGGATACGGCGCCGGCTCGAATGATCTTACCTTTGCCAGTCACTGCAGATGACCCCACGGTCAAGGCTCACGCCTCTGACGGGCACCACGCACGGCGTGGAATGCCGAGCGAACGGCTTCAACGTTTGAGGTGTGGGGCCGGGCTTACGGCCTGAAGATCAACGGCGGTTGGCCTGCGCCTCTTCATCGCGCCATCGCTTCGGTCCGCCTGCGACGCTACGCGGCACAGTCGCGCGTGAGCCAACCCGTACCCACGGGTCAATCTCTTCTCCCAAGAAGGCCGTGCCATGGAGGGACCAATAGCGCGGCCCGGCCGAGGTATGACCCACTAGCCTTCGTCGGATGCCAGTGACAATACCCCAGCAGAACTCAACTATTCGAAACAGCCAATGTTTCCTTGGCATCTGGCCCAGGCGCCACCTGCAGCAGTTCCCTTGGACGGTCCTGTTCTGGCAATGAGCTGATCCAGCCATAAGGTGCGCGGCTCAACAGCCTGAAAGCGCGTGGTAGCGGGAGCAGTCATGACACCCTCCGTTGGGGCGGAAGCATGTTCTTCGCTCACAGCCGGCGGAGCCCAGAAACTACCGCCGCGAGAGCAATAATATTTTCAGTCGAGATCATGTGACCGGCAGAAGCGTTCTAGTGCCTCTCTTTCAGAAATCGGGCTTCACGAAGCAGCGAATTCCAATCCGTGCCGATAAGCTTGATCAGACCGCGCGCATCCGGCTCTGAAATACCGACTTCTTCAGACAGACGTCGGGCAAGCAATTGCTGATTGCCCTTTTCGACTCGGCCATCGCCATCCTTTTTCATTGGGTTCCTCCTTTGGGAAGCCAACTTGCGGAATGACCTTTCGTTTCACGAAACACGAAAAAAGCCCGCGTCCGATTCGCGGCAGCGAGGATAGCGCCATTCGCTCGGGACTGTCGCAGGCGGTGCAAAGCAGGTCCACCTGGGGCGAACCAACACCGCACACCTTCGATAACGTACGCAAACCGGGTCCCAACAGAACCTGCGCGAACCCCGTGCAAGCCGCGCCGAAACGCCCCGCAGCCCCTCAGAATTAATGGGGGATTGGCATCGGTGGTGTGTTTTGGGACGTGGGCGGTCAGGCGGGTCTCCTGACCTCCATGTTGAGGAAATGCTTCGGTCCGGGGCCGCCACGGTCCTCGAACGTAGCGGCTATGACGCCAGGGCCTGGCATTTCAAGGGCCGCTATGGGAGATGGTCCAAGGGCGCGGGATGCTCGGATCAAAAACCGCGGGAACGCGGCCGTATCTTCTTTGATCACTGCCTGATGAACATGCCCGTATAGGTCTGGCCGGCGAGCGTATGGGTTGCGGACAGCGTGCCGTCGGGCATCATCCTAAAACTGACGTCCGCGCCATTCGGGAGGCGCCCCAGCTTCAACGTATTCCCTACAATTTTTCCTTCGCCCGCGGCCTCACCCGGATTGTCATCGCTCAGAATTCCCCATGCGTAGGTTACGGTCACCTTTCCGTTTGAAGAAACAGATTGAACAGACAGTTTACCTTCATATGTGCCTTCCAATCGCCCGACCCAATTGCCCGAAAAAGCGGCGTACTTTGTTGGAACGCCCTTTGAAGGAGGAATGATTGCCACGGATTGATCCATTATTGCCGGGCCGGGGGGAACAACGGCAGGATCCAAGGCGGATTGGGAGGGAATGGCAGCAGGTTCGATAGCGGCGGATTGCAGCGGTTCAGGAGCCGATTGGCACGCGGGTAGGGCAAGTGCTGCGAAGGCCAGTATAAGGTTCCGCATCAATTTCTCCACATCGTTTCCGAAGGACATATCCGAAAGCCCACTGATCGGCAGAAAGTTCCATTCCCCACCAGGCCGGATTTTGGAGACGCCTGATGAACCATGAGTGACCCCAATAGATAGCCGCTCGTCAACCGTGTAGCGACATTGCACGGCCGCACCTCAAGCGGGCTCGTTGAGATGCCCATTTGCAAGGCCGGATTTCTCGCTTCAGGTGAGACGCCTTTTGCCTGATGCCTGGCCGGAGCCATCTGGCCCTCATAGGTGAGGTTGCAGCGTCAGGCCTTGGCGGATCAACCACCTCATGTGATGTCGCAGCGACCATTGCGAGCGCAGCCTATGTCATAGGTTAATGCGCTGCTCGAGGGGCTCGATTATGGGTGTGCAGCACTCCTGTGCCCCGTGCAATGAAGTCCCGGCCAAGGACCTGCCTCGGCATCCTGAATTCCCAGTTCCCGACCAGCAGTCCGGCGCCTCGTTACGGCTATCCGGAACTTTTGACGCGGATGCAAGTTCGATAACCAACATCAGCTAGGTAGCCACTTTGTCACCCACTTCATCCTCGGATGTACTTATCCGCAAGCTCCAGAGCATCTCGGATCTCCGAGAGGGCGATATTGATGTTTTGAAAGACATCCAAATTCAGGAGAAGGATTTTCTTGCCAATTACGACCTGGTGCGTGAGGGTGACCGCCCTGTCAATTCGTTCGTGGTTTTGGATGGCCTGCTCGGTTCCACCAAACTTACCGGCGATGGCAAACGGCAGATTACATCCTTCTTTGTGGCTGGGGACATTCCCGATCTGCATGGACTGCATCTGTCGGTCATGGATTGCAATTTCACGACCCTGACAGCAGCCAGACTGGGCTTCATGCGACATGACGCTCTTCGAGCCATTTGCGAACAGCATCCCCGAATCGCGACGGCTTTTTGGCGCTCGACGCTGATCGATGCAGCGATTTACAGGGAATGGGTAACGAATGTGGGACGACGAGAGGCCTATACGCGCATGGCTCACATCTTGTGCGAACTGATCTTTCGCTTGCGCTCGGTTGGACGCATCCAGGATCACGTCGCGGATCTTCCCATTACCCAGGCAGCACTTGGCGATGCATTGGGCTTGTCTACAGTCCACGTCAACCGAATGCTTCAGGAACTTCGACGTAGAGGCCTCATCGCCACCACAGGCCCAAGGGTGCAGGCTCTTGATTGGCCCGGCCTCACTCGTGCAGGTGATTTCGAAACGACCTACCTGCACCAAAGGAACCCCGCAGCTTAGTGGTGACGGAAGCTTTCGGATGGCACGATTTTTCTTTGATAGTGGCGATCACGATGTGGTCATCCAGGACGAAATCGGCATCGAATGTGCCGGTCTGGAGGAGGTGCGCCGCGTGGGCTTCGAAGGCCTTATCGACCTTACGAAAGATGCACTGACCGAGGTGGACGGGCAGCAAGTATTTGTTGAAGTGCGGAACGAAAACGGCGACAGGATACTGAGGCTGAGCATCTCGCTTCAGATCAAGCTGATGAGATAACGTGCGATAGGACTTGCTGCGACAGAACGCTGCCGAACGCCGGCACACCAAACGGAGCGGCGACGAAACCGAATGCCGCGTGGCCGGACTGACGCACGAAGATGCCGCCGCCATTTGCGACCAGCTCGGGTTCTCCACATTGGACAAATCGGAAAGCCGCAGCAGAAGGGCATGCCCGCCTCAGTGGCGCAATCCGACTGATTTAATCGATGTCGCGATTTTTGTATGAAGTTCTGGAACGCGCACTCTCAGCGCTCGTTCATGTTGTCTCAGCAGAGGGTCGTCGAGATGCAACGAAAAGCGAACGAGGCAAGCCGGGTTGCGAAAGGCCAGGACCTTGAGGTCGAACATCTGGTCGAGCTCACGGAAATTGACCCCAAGCAGGCACGAACGCTGCTTCGCAGGCATGGCGCCGATTGGCCGAAGCTCAAAGACGAGGCGGAAGCTCTGAAGAAGGAAGACTAATCGTCACCTTCCGAGCGGTTGGCGAGAAAGCAGTTCTAGCTCATCCTCATCCGTTACCCCAGCCTGGTAGTAAGCCAGAATACGTGATGCGCGCCGCTCCTTCTCGGTTGCGGTTTCGTTTTTGATTTTGCTGCGTGCGAAGACGCGACTGAGCAGGGCAAGTTCTGATGGGGTGAAGGCGTCTCTATGCATCGCATCTCAACTCCCGCGCGCCCGTCTCGAGAGCGTCGAGGTGGGCTGAAGCCGTGTTGCAGCCTCTGCGCGTCTTTCGGAGATTAAACAAAAAGGCTGTCCGCACCAGCCAGAAAACGGTCTTTTTCGGGTTCACGGCGTGATCTGCCCGGCGGCCGCAACATCTGGCTCGAGGGCGACAGCGGAGAAACCGGCTTCAACCCGATCGCAAGACGCCTGGCTCCTCTGTTTCCTTGAACTCTTCGGTATCCCTGGGCGCGGCGACCAGATCCTGGAATCCGATAGTGGCGACGAGATAGCCTGCTTCGTCGTAAACCTTCGTCACCCAACTGGTCGGGTCCACGCCATCGACAATTCCGTCGAGCATGGCCTCCTTGGCTGCACGCTTCGCCTCTCTGACAGCCTCATCTCGATCAGCCATATCGGCAAAGATTGCAGGCTGGGCCATGCCTTCGATAAACTCGAAGCGAAATTTCGGCAACGGTCGCTCCAGTCATTGTGCCAGCGCATCGGACATTTCTGGCAGGTTTGACGCTCAACGCGGCGGTGTCGAAAAGGATGCAGCGGGTTGATTGCGCTTGATCATCAAACCTCAGGCAGCATTGCTGCCTCCCATCTCCCAGTCGCCTTGCCAACGTGCGCGCACGGCGATCATCAGTGTGGCCGCTTCCGTCATTCCTGTTTCAAACAACCTGATCAGCTCTCTCGCTACGGCGTTGGCCGCCGCCGTGTCGGGCAAGATAGCAAATTCCTGGCACAGCGCGTCGAACGCGTCGCGAAGGATGTTCAGGTCACTGGGGTAGAGAGCTTCCGTATTCGTGCGGGTTGGTCGGCTAAGCATCAGGCGCTCCTATTCGGCTACAGTGGGATTGCTCCCAGCAGCGGCGCCCGTTACACAGCCGCTGACAATGGCTTTATGCGGCACAGCCCAGCAGGTGTCATTAAACTATGATGCACGGCGCGTCGTTCGCCCGTTGAGGGCGCATACGGAGTTGTCCTTGGCTGTCGTGACGCAAGTTTCTTCGCAATGCGTCGGCGGCCTAGCCCCGACCTGTTGTCCGGCGCCTGGAACTCTTCGCGACTGACGGCATTATCTAGTCCGACCAACCGGGGGCGAAATGGGAGTCACGTCACGCGAACGTTCGTCTGAAGTGCAGCGCTTCCAGCTTCTGGCGGGGTTGGGTGACAGGATTCGGGAGATCGATGATCCTGCCGAACTGGCATTTGCGGCAGCGGAATTGCTTGGGAAGCATTTTGGCATCAGTCGAGCCGGATATGGCACGATCGATCTCGAGAAAGAAACGATAGTCATCGACAGAGACTGGAACGCGCCGGGAATCCGAAGTCTGGCCGGAACTCTGAACTTCAGGGACTACGGCTCCTATGTCGATGATTTGAAACGAGGCGAGACGGTCGTCTTCGAGAATGCCGAGACAGACCCGCGAACCCACGACCATGCCGAGGCTCTCAAAGCAATCAGCGCCCAATCCGTCATCAACATGCCGGTTACGGAGCGCGGCGGGTTGGTTGCGTTATTGTACCTCAATCACTCCGAGCCAAGACACTGGACGCCGGCCGAGGTTGCTCTGGTTTCGGAAGTGGCTGACCGGACGCGCACCGCAATTGAACGGCTTCGTGCGGAGAAGGCCCTGCGTGAAAATGCCGAGCGCCTGGCCTTTCTGGATCGCCTCGGCAGAGAGATATCCCCGGCGACAGATGCCGACGCTGTCATGGAGGTCACCACCCGTCTACTTGGCGAACATCTAGGCGTTTCGATTTGCGCCTACGCTGACATGGAGCCGGACCAGGACCACTTCACCATTCGCGGCGACTGGAGCGCTCCTGGCTCGCCTAGCATCAGGGGATACTACAGTCTTGCCGATTTCGGTCGCCTCGCTGTTGGCAATCTGACCGCCAATCGGCCGCTCGTCATCAACAACAATCTCGAGGAAATTGCGCCCGAGGAAGCAAAGACCTTTCAGGATATCGGCATAACGGCAACGATCTGCATGCCCTTGGTCAAGCAAGGCCGGCTGGCTGCGCTAATGGCCGTTCACGACACGCAGCGCCGCGTCTGGTCGCAGCGCGAACTGTCCTTGCTGGCGGAGGTGACAGAGCGGTCATGGGCTCACATCGAGCGCGTCCGCTCGGAACAGGCTGCCCGAGCGAGCGAGGAGCGGCTAAGGCTAGCGACCGATGCAGCCGCTATCGGAACGTGGGACTATGATCCCATCACAAGGGTGCTGCGTTGGGACGACCGATGCAAAGCTCTCTTCGGTCTGCCACCTGAGGCGGAGGTGACATATGAGAGCGCGTTCCTGGCCGGTCTCCATCCAGAAGACCGTGAACGGGCGGATGAGGCCGTACGCCGGGCGCTCGCGCCGGGCGAGTCTTCCCGCTACGACATCGAATATCGGACGATCGGGCTGCGCGACGGAAAGGAGCGTTGGATAGCTGCAACGGGCGAATCTCTTTTCCGGTCCGGACGCGCGGTGCGTTTCATCGGCACCGTCATGGATATTACCGCGCGAAAGCGGGTGGAGAACCAGCTTCAGATGATGAATGCGACTGCCGCCGCCGTGGCAGCCGAGCTGGACGTGGAGCGCATTGTCCAGATTGTCACCGACGCTGGCGTCGCGCTGTCAGGCGCGCAATTCGGAGCTTTTTTCTACAATGTCCTCGATGACAAGGGGGACAGCTATGTGCTCTACGCCCTGTCGGGAGCGCCACGCTCCGCTTTCGAAAATTTTCCCATGCCACGCAACACGGCCGTGTTCGAGCCTACTTTTCGCGGGACGGGCGTGGTGCGTTCCGATGATATCCTCATGGATGTGCGCTATGGAAAAAATTCGCCGAGGAAGGGAATGCCGGAAGGCCATCTTCCCGTGCGATCCTATCTTGCCGTGCCGGTCATTTCGCGATCGGGCGAAGTGCTGGGTGGGCTGTTCTTCGGACATTCCGGTTGCGGTGTCTTTGCCGCAGAGCATGAGACAGCCTTGCTGGGGCTGGCCGGTCATGCCGCCACGGCAATCGACAACTCCCGACTGTTCAAAGCGCTGCAGACGCTCAACGCCACTCTTGAGCAGCGTGTGGCTGAGGAAGTTGCCGAACGCGTCCGAGCAGAAGAGCACCTGCGCCAGGCGCAGAAGATGGAGGCCGTGGGACAGCTTACCGGTGGCATCGCCCACGACTTCAACAATATGCTGGCTGTCATCATTGGCGGTTTGAATCTCGTGCAGCGCAAGCTCCGAAACGGCGACACGAACGTGAACCACTTCGTCACCGGTGCAATCGATGGGGCACAACGCGCTGCGGAACTTACCAAGCGGCTGCTTGCCTTCTCTCGCCAGCAGCCCTTGGCACCGACGCGCCTGAATCCTAATCGACTCGTCTCCGGCATGAGCGAACTGCTGAGCCGAACGCTTGGAGAGACCATAGCAATCGAGACGGTGCTCGCCGCTGGGCTGTGGCATGTGGAGGCCGATGCAGGGCAATTGGAAAGCGCATTGCTCAACCTTTGCGTCAACGCACGCGATGCCATGCCCGGCGGCGGAAAGCTCACGATTGAAACGTCTAACGCCCATATTGACGATCGGTATGCGAGAGAAAACGCGATCTCCTCGGGCCAGTATGTGATGATAGCGGTCACCGATTCCGGAACGGGCATGACTGCGGACGTGCTGGCAAGAGCCTTCGATCCGTTCTTCACCACAAAGGGAGTCGGCAAGGGTACCGGATTGGGACTTAGCCAAGTGTATGGGTTTGTTCGTCAGTCCGGCGGCAGCGTCAAGATCTATTCCGAACTCGGTGTCGGAACCACCTTGAAGATCTATCTACCGCGGTCGCATGGCGGCATTCCCGACAGCCCGGCCGCCGCCTTGGCGGGCGAGCATCCGGGACATTCAGACGAGGTCATCATGATCGTCGAGGATGAAGATCGTGTACGCCTGATGGCCGCAGAAGCGCTGCGAGAACTGGGCTATTCCGTCCTGGAAATGTCGGGGCCACGAGATGCACTTGCCGCCGTGGAGAGCGGGCATGTGCCTTCGCTTCTGTTCACCGATGTGGTCATGCCGGAAATGTCAGGCCGCGAACTGGTGGACAAGGTCAGGACATCGCACCCGTCACTAAAGGTGCTCTACACCACCGGCTACACGCGAAACGCGATTGTTCACAATGGCACGCTCGATTTTGGAACGGAGCTTTTGACCAAACCCTACACGATCGACGAGCTGGCCGAGAAGGTCCGAAAGGTGCTCGATCGAAAGTAACGATCGGCCAGAGGCGATGTACTCAAGCGGCCGACCCAAATCCACTGCAGGCACGGCGGGGCGGTATGATGTCTCGCTGGAACCAGGGGGGACTGCCGCGAGTTCTCTGGAATGGCAAATCATCCGATCACCAGCGCCCTTACCACAATCGGCACACTGACTTCCCGTCCCGCTGCGTTCCTGGTCTTGTTGGCCTACGCAATTCTTTGGATGATTTTCGAGCGACAGAGCTTGGATTGGCATGGAGCCGCAACATTGTTCACGTGGGCGATGACGCTGTTCATCCAGCGCGCGGAGCACCGCGACACTCAAGCGATCCACGCCAAGCTGGACGAGATCCTGCGGTCAGATCACGCGGCTTCAAACATCACCCGGATCGACGATGAAGAGCCTGAGGAGATCGAAAAACATCGCCATCGCCAGCAACTGGGCGATTGACGTGCAGCCTTTCGGTTCCGTTGCGTCAGGCGCCCGCAAGAAGACCTCCCGCATTGCGCCTTGGCGAAAGGTGCTCATCTATCTGGCCATTGCCGCCATCGGCAGCCTGCTCACGGTGTTGATCATAAACCTCACTCCACAGCCGCGCGTTCTACGATCTATCGTCCCCCACCGGTTCGACGCTACGGATCCCCAATTTCCCAAGACGATGAGCAGCTATTCGCAAGGGCAGATGTTCGGTTCCAACGCGGTCCAAACTCTCGTCAACGGAGACGAAATATTTCCCTCAATGCTGCAAGCAATCGGGGCGGCTCGATCCAGCGTCAACATGGAAACGTATATTTATTGGTCAGGAGCCATCGGCTACGAGTTCGCGATCGCATTGGCGACGAAGGCCCGCGAAGGCGTGGAAGTCCGCGTGAACGTCGACTGGGTTGGCAGCCTTCCCTTCGACGAGGACCTGATCCGCATCATGACGACGGCAGGTGTGCGGTTCGAACGCTATCGGCCGCTACGCTGGTATACGTTGGACCGTGTAAACAACCGAACTCATCGCAAGCTGCTGATCGTTGATGGCCGGATCGCTTTCACTGGCGGGGTCGGCATTGCCGATGATTGGCGCGGGAACGCACGCAACTCAAATGAATGGCGCGACACGCATTACCGGATCGAAGGACCAGCCGTGCCCGCATTCCAGGCGGCGTTCGCCGAAAACTGGCTTGAGACGACCGGCGAGACATTGCAGGGCGGGAAGTTCTACCCTGCAGTTGCGGCCGCTGGCGGTCTCGATGCGCAGTTGATACTTTCTTCGCAGCCAAACGGCTCGGAGAACATGGAGTTGATGATGTTGGCGGCAATAGCCGCGGCCAAGGATCATCTGCGCATCGGCATGGCCTACTTCGTGCCGGACGACATCGCGCTGCAGCAGATTCTTGATGCAAGGAAGCGAGGCGTCTCGGTCGATGTCATCGTTCCCAATTGGCTCACGGATGTGCCTGTGGTGCGAAAGGGCTCGCGCTTTTTCTGGGGCGAATTGCTCAAGGCCGGTGTGCGCATCTTTGAGTTTCAACCCACAATGTACCATCCCAAGCTTTTGATCGTCGACGATGCCTGGGTGAGCTTTGGCTCGGCTAATCTGGATGAGCGATCCTTGCGCCTCAACGATGAGGCCAGTCTGAACGTCTACGGCTTGGAATTCGCGCGGACGCAAATAGACGTTTTCAACGAGGACCTGAAGCGATCAAGGCAGGTCAGTCTGGAAGAATGGCAAGCGCGTCCGCTAAGCGAAAAGGTCACCGACTACTTTGCGAGCAGGTTTCGCTCCCAGCTCTGATAATGGCGAGGAGGCGGAGATCCAAAGTCCCCGCGATTGCTCGCCAGGTATTTCGCAGCCTTGCTGGATCAGGTCGCGGAAGCCCTCCCTCCCAGCCGCGCTCGCCGCTGGACTCTCCCAGTGTTCCGCACGGATGTGGAGAGCCTAAAAGACTTCGATCACCTTACGGCTTCTCTTTTTGAGAGCCTGGATGGGTTTGCGGCGAGTTTGCGGCTGCGCCGGCGACGACTCCACCGGACGCTGTGCAAGCCTTGCTTGTCTCAGCCGCGCCGTCTTCTCGGCGCGTTGTGCGCGTTCAGCGTCCAGCGTCTCTTGGCTGATGCGTTTGGCGCGGTCGTATCTTTCCTTGTCATGATTGCGCGTCACGGACACCTCCTAGCCAGCAACAAAAATCCTGCGAACCTTTTTGGTGACACGCTGCTTGCGTTCTATGGGAGACGGCGTGATGGCCTGTGCGAGGCGCGCTTCCTTTAACCGCGCCGTCTTGGCGGCGCGCTCAGCACGTTCCTTGTCGACAATGATTGCTGCAGCTGATGTGGTCTTCTCGTTGCGAGCGTCATTATTGGTCCGCGGCATCTCAGCGCCTCGCCTTAATTCTTGTCGCCCGCAGAGCCATTTTGTACCTGGGTCGTGCTCTAACCTGGTGTATCGCCCCCTTGGGCGAGATTTTGCCTCGATGAGCCGGCTTCATGCGCAGGTGGTTGTCGTTGTCCGCTTGTGGGATGGCCATCTCGGTTCTCCTATGCGGGCCGAACTTCGATATGACACAAGTGTTCCAAGGCAACGCGCAAGCTGCTGGGCTATTTTCGAGGCAAGGAAACGCGCTTCAGGCGCGTGATCGGGGAACCGTGACAGGGGGCCGTAGCTGGAACTTTGAGAGCGCAGATAGCGTCGGCGCCTGCACACGGCGGCCCTCTCCCAAAAGCTGTCAGCCGCGGCGGTGCGATTACCGGCAGCAAAGGAGCTTGGTGTCGACGATGAACTTCCTGGCGACGAGATCGTTCGGACATTGCTGCAGCGCAGGATCCCCCCGCGAGCGCATTAGCTGGGTATTGTATGGCGTTAGGGCCGTTGAACCACCACCGGGGTGTGTCAGTAGCACCTTACAGGCAGCCGCAGGTCCAAACGAGCAGCACCGTTCCAAGCGCATAAGGGACCAGAAGCAAACCTATCGTCACCCAGAAAGCCGGCTCTGCCAAGGCGGCCATGTCCTTGCGAAACTGCTCCATGGGGCTACCCCGGCAACTTCGACAAACGAAAAGAGCTGATCTGGTATGGCCTACGGCCCGCTTTTGGCATCTTCGACCTCCAGCGCATCCATGAGGGCTGCCACATCGCTGGGTTCGCCAGCGGCGTCACCATGCACGCCAGTTCGCGCTTTCTTGAGCGCTTGCTCGATCGCATCTTCAATGTTTCCGAGCTCGTCCTCACGCACCTCGCGACCATAACCGGCCGCTTCGGCATCCTGCTCGAATTGCTGAGCCAGCACGGCGAAGCTCACTTCCTCTTGGCCGGCAAGAGTGCCGACATTCTCCTGCAGCCAGCTTTCAAAAAACTCTTTGGTCGCGTTCATCGGATAACTCCTCCACCGGATTAAGCGCGGCGGCGATCCGAAGTTCCGCCATGGCGTCACTTTCTCAATCAGACGAACAGAAGCGCGTGCGCTGACATTCACGGAAGGCAGCTGAACTTTCAGGTGCCACATGACCGCCGCTTCATTTGGCCTTTTGCGTATCCGGCGCGAACAGGGCTTGGCCTGCCAGCTTCGCGTGCAACGTGCGGGCCAGGTCAAGATGTTCAAGCACCGTCGGCAGCTTTTCGGAGGCGAAGCGCTGAAGCGCTGCATCCTCGCCCGAGCCTATCTCCCAAGCCAGGAGCTGCGCCGTCCTTTGGTGATCGACGATCTGCGCCCTCAGGTACGCCAGCTCAAACGCGGCGCCGTCGAGCTTTTCGAGATCGGAACGGATGTTCTTGTGATCTGGATCGAGCCCTTCGGGAAGTGGAATCTTGCTTTTATCGGCCACGGATTTCAGCTGCTCATTGGCCTTGTTGTGATCATCGACCATCCGATTTGCAAATTCACGGAGGTCTTCGTGGCTTGTCTTTCCAGCCGCGAGTCGCCCGAACTCTATCTCGGCCCTGCCGCCTGCCGTAATTAGCTGTACGAAAAGCCGATCCTGATAATTCGTCTGGTGCGGTGCTGGAACTCCAGGCTTCTCCATACTGGTATCGGGGGCAAGACCGGCTGGATTGCCGATTTGCGCCAGCGCACAGCAGGGCGACACTGCCAGGACTACTGTCATTATGGCGGCACGCATGAACTGTCCTCCATTCAATACCTAGTTAATTGTCGGCCACGGTTTTTCCCGGATGATGTCTAGAGCGTGAGCAAATAGGCCACCAATGCTTCCTTTTCCGATTGGTCGAGCTTCGTTCCGAGCACCAGGTTGAAGAACTCAACGGTATCGCCCAGCGTCATCAGACGGCCGTCATGAAGATAGGGCGGAGAATCCTTGATCCCGCGCAACGTGAAGGTCTTGATGGGTCCATCTGGAATGGCAACCTGGTCGTTGAACGTCTGACCAACTTTGTAGAATCGCTCGAGCTTCAGGTCGTGCATATTGTTGTCCATGAAGGACTGGGCTGGAACATGACATTCGCCGCAGCGGCCCTTTCCCATGAACACCTGCTCGCCCTTGATCTCCAGCGCACTGGCGGTAGCCGGGTCAAGTCGTCCAAAGGGATCGAGCTTGGGTGCCGGAGGAAAATCGATGATGTTCTGCATCTGCGCCATCATCGCGACCTGGTTGGGCCGATCCGGCAGGTTCACGCCCTTGCGGGTGGCGCTCACGTGATCGCCGTTGAAATAGGCGGTGCGCTGTTCGAACTCCGTAAAGTCTTCCACGGAACGCAGCGAGCGCTTGGATCCGTGGATCTGCTGGTTGAACAAGCCGCGCAGGCTGGTTGTGTCGAGCCGGAAGCGCTCGGCTTGCGGCCGCACGTCCGGGGTGAGGTGAAACGCCCCGTTGGTGTGGAAATTGGAATGGCAATCGAGGCAAGCGACACCCGTGCTTTGCATCGCTACCTTCCTGTCCTCGGTCTGGTTGAATTCCTCCTGCGGAAATGGCGTCAGCAGCAGACGAAGTCCTTCCATCTGCACGGGCGTGATGATGCCGTTCATGTATTCGTAGAAGTTGCGTATCGTCAGCAGATCCCCTCGCGACACATCTCCAAGCTCCGGGTGCGTGGTCAGAAATATTGGAGGTGGAAACTCCGGGGTAAGGTGATCCGGTAGATCGAAATCGACGTCGAAGCGGCGCAGATCGCGTCCTTCATCAGCGCCGATCTCTCTAATCTCACTTTCAGGAAAGACCTGACCTCCGGCGGCCTGCTTGACGTGCGGCAACGGTAGGAAGCCTTGCGGCAACAGACCACGATCACGAATTTCCTGAGGGGTTTTCGCTGCCAGGCTGCTCCAGGTTTCGCCTGCCGGCAGTTTCACTCGCGAGCCTTCTTGTACAGCCTTGCGCCCGCCCGACATCATGACGCCGGGCATCGGCCGGTCGGCCAGATCGTAACGGCTCTCGAGCAGGCCGCGTTGCCGTTGTGTCACAGCCGGCTTTTGCGCCTCGTCAGTTTCCTTGACCGCAGAAAAAGGCAAGCTTGGCAATGGTCGATACGTCAGATCCGGCGGCAGCGGGTCCGAAGCAACATTGAGCGTGAACGTTGCAGCGCCAAGCAGGACCGGCAAACCAAGATTGAAGATGCGCGACATATCCCCTCCCCACAGCGTTGAATTTGGCCCCAACCAGTGCGCGCCAGCTTTGTTCCATAGCTTTGATAGCCCCAACGCTCACGCTCGGCTTTCGATGATCGCCGGTGTCGCTGCTTTGGAGGGTGCGATCTGCGTGCCTTGCCTGCGTGCCGCTCTCGCCATCTTCTGGCTGATGAGTGCACGTCCGCTACCGACTCGTGGCCTTGTAGCCCGCACCGAGCGAAGCTATCTATCCCGACATTCCGGATTGTATCACCCCATCGGCCGACGACCCGTCAGACATCGCCGCATTGTTGATCTGGTCCGTCCCGAACTGAGCGACCTGAACCATCATAGCCCTGGCCTTTGCAATGAGTTCATCGTCGGGAAGAGTATGCCCGGCCTGCAGGGTAACTGTAATACACTCGCCTCCCTCGCCCCGAAATTCCACGACCGGAGCCTGGTCTCGGCTGACGACAACTCCCATCATCTGCATAAAAACCTCCTCGTCGCTTCCTGTTGGCCAGACAAACGCACCCAGCTCGGCCATCTAATCCTTGACATAGGCCCCAGGTTGACGCCCGCCTCTGGGCGCCTTGGCGTCTTTCGAATGCTCGGCGACCGCAGGGCCTGCTCCGGATATTTTCTCTGGGGCCGGTGAAGGTGTCGCCGACTTTGACGGGGTCCTGCCGCTCGATTTCTCGGGGCGGTGTGATATGTCAGTTGAAGACTTGTCTGAAGAAGTCATGGCTCTTTCCCTAGCGCGAAAACCCCAATACCAACCTGCGAAAGGCCGTGACGTTCCATCGTGATATGATCTCCGTTGTTGAACCTGCCTCGCTGGGGCGCACCGGCAACGGGCTGATTTCGCAAGACGAATAGCAACGGCCAAGGCGCTCGGGCAAGACACAGCCTGACACGTCGCGGTGCGGGTATTGGAATGCGAGCCGACGCGAAACGCTTCATTGAGATCATCCATCACGGAACCCGCGGCAGGCAGCAGCTTCGTCATTTCTGCAGGAATGCGTTTTGCCAACGCGGACACCGCGACCATGCCCGTCGCCCGCCACTCTCTCCTGGTGCCAAGCGCCCGCTTGCAGCGCCTACCTCCAGGAGCCTGCAATACAGGCTGACTCGGCAGCTCAACCGATGAGGAACAATATCTCCCTTTGAAAGTTCTGGCCGACCCATGAAGGAGGTATGAAATGTCAGAATCACGCGAATGGCTTGTCCAATGGCTCAGGGATGCTCACGCCATGGAGGAGCAGGCCGAAACCATGTTGAATGGGCAACTGAACCGGATAGAGAACTATCCTGAGCTCAGCGAGCGGATTCGCCAGCACATCCAGGAGACCAGACAGCAGGCTGCTCGGCTGGAAACCTGTCTTGACCGCATCGGACAAGGATCTTCCACACTGAAGGATGCCGGCGGCAAGCTGACGGCGATGGCGCAGTCGCTCAGTGGGGTGTTCGCCGGGGACGAAGTGATGAAGGGATCGCTTGCAAGCTACACGTTCGAGCACATGGAAATCGCCTCCTACACAATCCTGATCGCCGCCGCCAAATCGCTAGGCGAAGCAGAGGTCGCCCAGCTCTGCGAAGAGAATCTGCGTGAGGAAGTTGCGATGGCGGACTGGTTGAAAAGCCATATTCCAGCGACAGCCGAGCAGTTCCTCGCGCGGGCCGACTCGGAGAGTGACAACGCCAAGCGCTGATCTACGATCGTGGCTCGCAGGCGATAGTGAGCACCGGTCAGCGCAGCGTACGGGCCCACGCTGACCGCCGTGGCGCGGGCCCACATAGCAACTACCTTGACCAGGTAATATTCGTATCGGTCTTGGGGGTGACCGTCCTGTTTGGGCGGCAACGACAAAACGACCTGGTCTGATGACGGCAGTTCCTCATGCGGGCGTGGAGCGTCATTCCGATTGAAAACAGGAACTGAGAGAGCGGCATCTTGCATCAAGACGCAAGTCGCAAGAAGCATCGTTAGGCCACTGAAGTGAGAACCTCCGTCGGGCCGGGCCACGAAACATTCGGCAGCGGTCGGGCGTTGTCTCGGGAGTTTGGGGCGACCCGCACCGCCATGTTTTCTTGGCAGGTGATCGAGTGCGTTCTGGGAAATGCGCGTGCCACGCGGCCTCCGTTATGGCCTGACGATTCGTCCCATCAAGCTGGTCGTTTGTGCCCTCATGCGAGGAGGAAGTCCTTCCAGGCCGAGCGGGTCAGGCAACACCGGAGTATTTTTTCATTACCCTTGCTGCTCGCACGAGTGACGACCAATCAGCTCCCATAGTGGCGACGAGGTCACTAGCTTCTTCGCTGGAAATGCCGGTGCGGGCGGCGAGCTTCTTCGCAAGCAAATCGAAAGCCAGTTCGACTATCGTCATCGTTCAGCCCTTTCGCTAAGCTCTCCAATACCCTCTCGGAGGGTCTCTCGCATTAGCCCATGTTAATGACGCCATTATCCGCGAGGCGAGAAGCAATTTCCTTCACCTCGTGGGCGGCACGACCTATCTCGAATTCTGCAACACACGCAGCGCGCCTGGCGCGCTGCTGTCGCTTCCGATGATGCACAAGAGTGAGAACGGTCGCCGCTCACACTTCATCACCGCCAATTTTCAGATCGCAGACGGCCCGGCTGCCGACGAGATCGTCGTGGCCATCGGTGCTGCGGACGGCGGCTGGGTCGGCATGCGTCAGGAAGGCAGTCGCCGATTGACGGGAACAATTTAGCGAACAGTAAATTCAACGGTCTTCTGGTAGGAGGCAAAAGTGTCCCAGCGAAGCGTCGACAAAGACCGATTGGAGCGCGCAGACCGCGAGGCAAAAGTTGCTAACGCGGCCGAGAGAGAGGCGCGTTATTTGAAAACTGCGCGACTTCGAGAACAACGCCTTGCTGCCGAAGCCAAGGGTCCCCAGGCTTCGAAGAAAGGCCGATCCAGGAGCTAAGGCGCTTAGCCGCCGAGGCTGGCCGTGAGACAGCGACGCCCTTCTGATGGAACATACACCACGCTAATAGTTCTAGCGCGCCGGGCACGCGACGATCCCGGCACATCCTCATTGGGGCGCCCGCCGCTGCCGTCAAGGAGGCCGGCGCAAGGCGCGCTCGACGCGTGAGCGAGGGGAACATCATGAATCCCGAAAAGCCCAGCATTTATGCGCCATCCGCCGAGCTGCTCGCTGCCATGGCTAATGAAAAGCGCCTTCTCGCTCTAATGATTCTTGCTGACGGAGAAATGTCCGTTTCTGATCTGGCGCCGCGATTGGGGCTTAGCAACTCAGCACTCTCCCAGCATCTCGGCATGATGCGAGAATCTGGTCTGGTCACCCGGAGGCAGGAGCGCCATAAAGCGTATTACTCGTGCACAGATCTTGCCCTGAAAGTCCTTGAGCTCCTGGACTGGCTTGTTGAGCGGAAAACTCTGCCTGGCGGCGACCATCATCCATAAAGCCGGACCTTTGGAAGGTTGCGATGTCGGGACTCAAGGCTCGTCACCGGATTGTGGAGATTTGTAAGCTTCGACCCCGCCGCCAGGCGATGGCGGCGGGGTTGGATGGTTCGTTCAGTCGTAAACCTTGATGATTTTTCGGGTGCCCGGGTCCACCAGCACCGTGCGGTTGTCGACCACAACGTAGCGATATTTGACGTTGGGGACCTCATGGATCTCAACCGTTTCCGGCAGGGCTGTCCCGACATTCAGTTCCACGCCGGGGAGCTTGACCGACGCCAGGGGCTGCTTCTTCACATATTCGCGGATGACGGTGTCCTGTTCCGGCTGGATGATGATGTCGTCCGCGGCGGCTGAGCCGATCCCAGCCAATAGCAACATCGCTGCTGCGGTGTTCTTTAGAAGCATGTTCATATCTGCACTCCTGTAGGGACGGGCGCAACACGATCATCGTCCCGCGCCGCCCGGCAAGTTGAACATGGAGCCGCCCTAAACGTTCCGCCCTAGGTACTTAGGTCTAGTCCCCTTGGGACCTAAGTCTGGTTCTGGAAACCGCATTGGTCCTGTCAGCGGCAGCGGCTGGAACGCTTGGCTTCCGCGGCTGTTGTCTCTCGAATTTGGAAGAATGCAGATGGATAAAGTGTGGACCAAGCACGCTGGTTATTCGCGGCTGTTCCCTTTCTCGTGATGGCACTCGTTCTTGGCTGGCATGTGGTGGATCGGCGGGCAAACGTCCCTTCCGACGCCGAACCCGTATCTTTAACCTGCAGTAGGTGACCTGATGTTGCGCGACAAGGAGAGTCGGATCTTAGAGGCAGGCCTGTTGGCGGCGGTGCCTGTTTGTGTGGCGATTACCGCACTGGTCGCCTTGATGACCTTGGCCAGCATATGAATCGGTTCCTTTTCGCGGCCTCCGACTTCCTATCTCGGCCGCCAGGCTTCTATGTCATGCTCATGGCAATGGTTTTGTGCACCGCCCTGGTGCCTTTTGGACTGACAAATGCGGTCACCTATGCCCTGTCGGTTGCCGCCATCGTGATCACCGGTGTTGTCCTTTTACAAGGCTATCGCGATACCGCCGCCATTCACGCAAAACTCGACGAGATCATCGTTTCACTGAAGGAAACCAGGAACGACGTTGTCGGATTGGAGCATGCCGAGCCGGACGAGATCAGGGAGAAGCTTGTAAAACTCGAAGAAGAAGCGTCCCAAACGATCGGGGCTGCCAGGCGCGAACTTTCGAAAGCAACAGGAGAGAGATCATGAACAATCTCATTTGGCTCGTTGGTGCGGTGGTCGTCGTCTTGGCGATTTTGAGTTTTTTTGGCCTTCGGTAGGCGACGAGCATTTCCGCCGACAACCTGAAGGATCAGGGGGAACTACACTTGGCGTCGCAAATTGCTTTCATGAATGACAATCAGCCGCCCCCCGACAAGTTGATATCCGAGCCACCGCCAGATTGGCAGGGCGTGTTTTTTGCCACCGCTGCCCTCGTCTCGTCCTTATGCGCCCTGCTGCTGGCATTTTGGATGTCTGTTTGATCGCTGTCGGAGGGGCCATTGTCCTATAAAGAGCCAAAAAGGTTTGGCATCAAAGTTGCTTTGACAAGTTGGGGCGGATGAAGCCCGCCGCTTCGCAAATGGGGCGGCGGGCTTTCATAAGCTAACCCTCAGAAACGAGCCTTGGCCGGCATTTTACTTGGCGAAGGTCACGCATGTCGACCTGCTGACGCCGCCGGGATGCCTGGGTAAGCGCAATCTGTTGCGCTACTGACATCTTTCCGCCGTGTGGTGATCTTCTGGTCGGCCGTCCCGTCTGCTTCAGGCTCTTTGCCGGCAAGCATACCAAATTCACCGTTGGTTTTCCGCCATCAGGTCCCCTCTGCGAGCAATGGCAACTCTTCGATCGGTCTGGGGTTCCTGGACAATCTGGGATCGGTGTCACTCCGCCCAGCTCGTGACGGCGGGAATGGCGCCCCGAAAATATCCGACATTTATCAAGGCCCGGAACAAAGATGGCGCCGGGAGATTGGAGTTCATCGTCCTCCTCAACCAAGGAACCTAAGCATGAGAACCAAACTACGCATGGCATCGCTGTCGATCGCGACCGCAATGACCGCTGTACTGCCTGCCTTGTCAGCAGAGACGGCCCAGGACTTCGTCACGAAGGCCGCGATCGGCGGGATGTTCGAAGTGCAGTCCAGCAAGGTCGCTCAAAGCAAGCTCCAGGATCCGACCCTTAAGGATTTCGCGCAGAAGATGATCTCCGACCACGGTGCTGCGAACGCCAAACTCGAGAGTATTGCCGGCGAACAGAAATTGCAGGTGCCCGCCGACCTCGACGCTGCCCACAAGAGCGACGTCGACAAGTTGCAGTCAGCTGCGGCGCCAGTCGATGCAACCTATGCCGACATGCAGAAGACGGCGCATGCCGATGCTGTAAGCATGTTTGAAAGCTACGCCAGGGACGGCGACAATTCCGCTCTCAAGTCGTTTGCAAGCGAGACGTTGCCGACACTCAAGATGCATCAGGAGATGGTTGGCAAGGTCGCGGCTGCCGCTCCTGCCCCCGACAGTTCCGCGCCAGCCGCGTCCGATGCGGCCGCCACAAATTCTGTGGCCCCGGTGCCTGGCGCCAACAGCTTCACCGAGGACCAGGCCAAGAACGCCATCGAGAAGGCGGGCTACTCGGACGTCTCCGCCCTGACGAAGGATGACAAGGGCATCTGGCGTGGAACGGCGAGCAAGGACGGCAAAGCAGCACCCATCGCCCTCGACTTTCAAGGCAACGTCGTTGCCGGCAAGAATTGATCTCCAACCAAGGACAAATCAAATGAAAACCGTAACAGGCCTCTTCGACAATTATGATCAAGCAAGCGACGCTGTGGGCGAGCTTGAAGCCACGGGCGTTCCGCACGACGATATTAGCATCGTGGCGGGTAATTCGGGCGGCCGGCTTACGGGCGAAGCGTCGGAGGCTGGCGAGGATGCGGCAGCAGGGGCTGGTGTCGGCGCCGTAGTCGGCGGGGCCGGCGGCCTGCTCACCGGCCTTGGCCTGATGGCCATACCTGGTCTCGGCCCCGTGGTTGCCGCGGGCTGGCTGGCAGCGACTGCGGTCGGCGCTGTCGGCGGTGCCGTGGTCGGTGGCGCAGCTGGCGGCATCATCGGCGCGATGACAGAGTCCGGTGTGCCGGAAAGCGACGCACATGTTTATGCCGAAGGCGTTCGGCGCGGGGGAACAATGGTTATAGCCAGGGTCGAAGACGACCTTGTCCCCGACGCGGAACAGATACTGAAGCAATATAATTCCGTCGACATAGCCCATCGGCGAACCGAATACGAAGCAGGCGGTTGGACCGGCTTCGATCCAACGGATGAAGTCTACACAGGTGATGACCTGGAAAGCGCCAGAGGTCGTCGCAACGTGTGAGATGAAATGACTGGGCGGCTAACAGCCGCCCTCGTCCTTCCTGCGCGATGTGCAACGCTGGTATCTCAGGTAGCACCAAGGTCGAATGGTCGTCGCGACGACTTGCAGTTCACCAGGGCCCTGCCGCTGAGCAACACACGACTTGTGATGCTGATCGCAGCCCGAAAGGGCCTCGTATTCTCGAAGAAAGCGTTATCGGCCTGTCGTCATCACGAAGGTGAACCGGCTTTTCCTAGGTGAGAAACGACGTCAATACTCCGCCAAGCCCCTGACAATCTCGCTGCGGTGTATAGTCCATGGCCTAAGGTTTGTTTGCTGGCTTTCCCTTTGCCCCGATAGAGCGGCCGGAACACAGTTTCTGTTGCCGCGGGCGGGACGAGAGGGGAACTGCTGGCGACACTGACCGCAGGTTGGCCAGCCCGCGTCAGGCTTGCGCGGCGACCTCATTCACGATTGTGGTGTCGTGTGGGATTTCCAAGAAGGCATCCGAATATCGGATGTCAGTTCATTGGCCAGACGATCATAAGCATCGGCACAGCAACAATGACTACGAGGAAAGACAGGGGAAGTCCCAGACGCGGATAGTCGCTGAAGCGGTAGCCACCCGGCCCCATGACAAGCGTGTTGCACTGGTGTCCGATCGGGGTGAGAAAATCACAGCCGGCGCCAATGGCGACAGCCATCAAAAACGGTTCGGGCCTGTAGCCCAGATCACTAGCAAATTCGGCGGCGATAGGCGCCATGACAAGGACGGTGGCGGCATTGTTGAGGAATGGCGTAACGGCCATGGCGGCGACAAGGATGAGCGTCAGTGCGCCGGACGCCGGAAGGAGGGTCCCCAGTCTAGCAAGCTCGCCGGCAACTACTCCCGTAGCTCCTGTACTGCGTAGTGAATCGCTCACTGGAATGAGAACGGCGAGCATGACGAGGATAGGCCCATCGAGCGATTGGTAAACATCGCGGAGCGGAATGACCTTGAAAAGCACAATCGCGACCGCGGCCGCGAAAAAAGCGACGGACACTGGCAGCAGCCCAAACGCCGTCGCCACCATGGCGAGAGCAAGGACCACTACCGGCACGATACCCTTGCGGACGCTACCAAGAAGGATAGCCCTTTCTGCCAGCGGTAAGCAGCCGAGTTCACGAAGTATCTCGGGCATCCTCGCTGCACTGCCCCGCAAGACGACAACGTCCCCGAGCCTCAGCTCGACTGCGGCCAGCCTGCGGTCGAGGCGCTCCCCACGACGGCTGACGGCCAGGAGGTTGACGTTGAAGCGATCGTAAAGGGCAAGGCGCTGGGCGGTCCAGCCGATCAAAGAGGAGCTTTCACCGATTACGGCTTCGATAGCGACCATCTCGTTGGTGGTGTCGTCACCACCGCCCCTATCCCCGGTCACGCTGAGCCTGCCCTGGGAGACAAGGCGATCCAGCGCTTCTGGGTCGCCCTCGAGCAACAGGATGTCATCCACCTTGAGGACCACGTCGGGCAGTGGCGTCATCCGCATCGTGCGATTGCGCAGGATCGACGTCACGATTGCATCGCCCCCGGCGAGCTTCATGAGGTCTGCGACGGTTTTCCCGAGCACCGTGGAGTCGGCGACAATTCGAGCCTCTGTGAGGTAATTCTTGATGTCGAGGGCTTCATTCAGTGACCCGCCATGCTTTTCGCGCACCGGCAACAACCAATAGAAAAACAGCAGGAAGATCGTTCCGGCAGCGGCTATGGCAGCTCCAACAGGTGTGAAGTCGAACATTGTGAAGGCGGTTCCGATCAGCTCCTCTCGCACTCGGGACACTACGATGTTGGGTGATGTTCCCACCTGCGTCATTAGTCCGCCGAGCAGTGACCCGAATGCCATGGGCATCAGGAATATCGAGGGTGAAATGTTAGACCGGCGCGCGAACTGGAAGGCGATCGGAATCATGATAGCGAGCGCCCCGATATTCTTTACAAAGGCAGAGAGGATCGTGACCACGATCACCAGCAGCGCCAGTTGCGACCGAACTCCCGATAATTTCGGAGCAAAGCGCTTGATCGCTGCCTCCATGATACCCGAGCGTGCTATCCCTGCGCTCACCAGCAGAGCACTGCCGACAATAATCACGATATCGTCGCTGAACCCGCTGAAGGCTTCGTCAAAAGGCACAATGCCAACCGCGACAGCAAGCAACAGTGCCACAGCCGCGACCAGATCATATCGATAGCGACCCCACACGAACGCTGCCATCATCACGAAGGTTACGGCAAATGACAAAATTTGCGGCGTAGTCATGTCTTCGAATGCCCCGGCCCGCCAGTGCGACTAATGAGAACGGCCAAACCGCCCCTTTTGTTGCTTCGCTCATTGCTGGGCCAAAGCGGTCCGGCGGCGTTGGGCCAGGAGCGGATCGGCAGCGTTTAGAAACGGATTTTACGAAGCGGTCTTCGGACTTTGACAGACATCGATGTGCTCTGACCAATCCGACGCTTCAGCCCCAAACCAGGAAGGCCGAGCCGGGATCAAAAAGGATGCGCTTGCCTCATGTCGAGTCCACCTGGAAAATCGCCCGGACACCACGGATCGGGCGGCGTGCGGAGATCTTTTTCTCACCTGAAGTGCCACAGCAACACCCCCGATATGCAGGGAGGTGCCTCTGGTGCCTGACCCGTGGGCGAGCAGTTTTCTTGGCTACATTCGATTCTCAGGAAGCTTGAATCACGCGGCCTCTCTTTTGTTTTCGTAGCTGACAGGAGCCCCCTCGAAAGCCAGATCACTCCCGCGAGCCCAGTTCTTCTCAGCATCGATCAGCTCATTCTCCCCAGTCAAGCCGTTCAGAAACAGCCTGAGTACGTGCGCAGCTGTCCGTTCTCCGGCCCACGAAGCAACAGGTACGCCGCGCTGTTCGCAGACCGTCGCACAAACACGGGCAAGCATCACAATATCGCTCGGTTCCAAAAATCGACCTGGATACAACATACCGTCCTCTGTTGGAAAGCCTCGTGAGCCTTTGATTACGCGAGGTCACCGGCAGCAACAATCAACTATGATAGTCTGCACCTCGACTGGGTCAGTAAATTTGAGCGGCCCTTCAGACGATCGGCATTGCGCCCTCCGGATCGGAAGGACGGGGCTATCAGGTGGGTTTTCCCGGCAGGTCGATCCGATTCGAATCGCGTCGGCTTGGGAAATGCGCACGGTCGCAGGTCTAACAAGTTGGCCTGTGAAATGCCATGTCGGCATTTTCGGGCACCTCGAATTGAAGCCTGATTTGCAGAAGCTGGAATCGCTTGATGGCGAAGACTGCGCAAATCAGATTGAGGCGCGCGCCATCGCCCGGTGAAAGGGACCTCGACGAGTTGCCGCGTAAATCACGTTTGGAGGCCTGACCGTCGCTCATCCCCTCTGCCAAAGCAGGGAACAAGATCCTGTTTGCAATGTTGGGCGAAATGCCAATTTCTTCCCCCGGTCATGAATTCGACGTGGCTATTGTCGGCGGCGGCCCCGCAGGACTTGCGGCAGGCATGTATCTGGCCAGATTCCTGCATTCGGTGATCGTGGTCGACGCTGGCGACGCACGAGCCAAGCTCATTCCAAAATCGCATAACTGTCCTGGCTTCCCGGACGGCGTAGGCGGGTCAGAGTTGCTCGGCCGTCTCAAAGCCCAGGCACAGAGATACGGTGCAGGCGTAGTGGACGGTCGTGTAGCGGGCGCCAAGAAGCGCGACGGGACCTTTGTGCTGACGACCACCTTCGGGACCATCCGAGCAAGGCGCGTGGTTCTTGCAACCGGGATCGTGGACAAGGCCCCGGCAATAGAAGGGCTGGAGGAGGCCGTCGCGGCCGGCACCGTCCGACTGTGTCCGGTCTGCGACGCCTATGAGGCCGTGGGCAAGCGCATCGGCGTCGTCGGCCCAGAGCATCTGGCGCTCAAGGAAGCCCTGTTTTTGAAGGAGTACAGCGGTCAGGTTACCTTGCTTGCCAACTATCCGGAGGATATTTCCGATGCCGCCCGCGGCATGGCCTCGGCAGGCGGCATCGAAATCTGGGACACCGTCGAGGATCTTGTTGCTCGAGCAACCGGGTTCGGCGTTGTCATGGCCGACGGTGCGCCAATGCGGGAATTGGATGTGGTGTACCCCGCAATGGGGTCTGATGTGCGCTCTGAACTTGCCGTCGCACTCGGTGCAGAGTGTGACGCGCAAGGATATGTTCTGGTCAGCCGACACCTCGAAACGTCGACTGCGGGTCTCTATGCCATTGGAGACGTGGCTGAGGGCCTCAATCAAATTGCCGTTGCGTTTGGCCATGCCGCCACCGCAGCAACACATATCCACAATGCACTTCAGTCTAGACCGGAAAGCTGACCGGCCACCCTAGCACAGGGCGCGCGCCATAGCGCTCCAGGTCAGTGCGCTTCGAAGGACGCTTCAGATCCGCTCATCGGTGGCCGGCCTCGGGCGCGAAACGTTCAAATCAATTTTGTCCGGCAGGTCTGGCCAGGCATTTTTGATAGCGGTGGTTGTCATTCTATGGACAGGCGGGATGATGACCATCCGGACGTGTCGTTCAGGCCAGAGCGGGTTCCCGAAAATCAGGAAAACGACTGCTACCAGGACGCTTACCAACCCCGCTGCAAACACATTCGCGATGATCTCACCAGGCTGCATACGCTCTCCATGAATGAGTACCCGCCACGCCAAGCGAGCCGTGGCGGGTATCAACCAACCGACGATGAAGGGACGATGATCGACGGTCACATTTCCAAATGTGGAAAAGGCTTCCTTGTTTCACAGGTCAGACCTTTGCGATTCCATGTCGGGCTTTGGTCGGGCCCAGACAAGATAGAGTGCTTGCCAGGAGGTGTGTAGCAGCGCCAGCTTGAACGCCCGTCAACGACCAGCAATAACGGCTTTCGGAAACCAGGTCGCCTTGATCCGCAACATATTTAGTGGGTCCGCCCCACTTGCGGGTAGAGGCGGACCCGGACGAGGCTTGGGGACCTCGACCGGCAGCGGGGGACGCTGCCGCTTTTCCAACCTGCCGCGACATATCAGGTTCCGCTGATTCACAAAAAGCCCGCCACCGCGAAGTGGCGGGCAGGTTCTGGAGTGTGCTGGGACCAACCAGCATAGGTCAACGAGCCGCAACAGGGTTGGTTGCGATAGCGGCGGACGCCCGCCAACCCGCAGCGCTCGCTTCAGGCGCCCACTGCTTGCCCCCCGTCCCGGTGCCCGCCTATTGCCTGTCGCATGCATTGCTGAGACATCGCTCGTGACGTCCCCCGCGACGGGAATTGCTCGATCCTTCGATCGTCGCATAGATCGAAGGAACATTTTAGACGTATCGAATGTTCAAATCCTATGGACAACCGAACCCAACTTTCACCAGCTCAATCGAGAGCAGCACGCGCCCTGCTGAACTGGCCGCGAGTACGGCTTGCCGCAAAAGCGAGCGTTAGCGAAATGACGATCAGAGATTTTGAGAACGGTATTCGAAATCCGCGTCCCCACAAGATCGCGGCCATGCGTCAGGCGTTTGAGGACGCGGGAATTGCTTTCACCTTCGAAGGCGCTCCATCGCTAGCCCGCCCTGAAGGGCATAGCAGTCTCTCCACCACCAATAGAATGTGGCGCAGCCGGCAGAGACAAGCATAACGATAAAGGTCCTTGAGCCTCGTATTAGCAATCCACTTGACCCACGGCCCACCTAAAGGGGCGAGCCAAGAAACCGGTCAAGCCGGTGAGGCGTCGTTGCTGTATGCATCGTTTGAACATTACTTCGGATACGCTCCTGACTTCTTCATTGACCTCGTCAGGCTTGGTACCGGCATCACCGGCGGCTGGTCCGCAAGGTCGCTGGCAGCCATGGGGGGAGCCGGTTCTGGAAACGGCAGATGGCTCGCGATCCAATCGTCGAGGAACCTGCGGCCGCGAGCATCATCCGGTCAAACCAGGATCGTAGTGGAGATGGCATCGTGGATCGTGCCATAGAGGCTGTCGATGGGCTGGCGGAAGCGTCCATGCAGTCACGATGCTTTCAGCTCATCGAACCTCGGGCGCCAAAGAGTGTTCCGTTGGTTTTTGCTGAAATGGCGGGAACTTTTTCCTCCGGCGGTGATTTTCGTCGCCATGACAAAACTGTCTGACCTTGGACCTCGCATCCCCCGCAACGGGGGTAATTGCATTCGCGAAAAGGACCGCTTCTACGCGTGTCCATCTTGCGGCCAGAAAGTCGATCAGACCGATTTGCGGCAAGTCATGTGGCACGAACGGCCTGGCCACGAGCCGCTGGAGCCGGAAGACAGCGCGACGATAATCAAGTTCCCGGAGCCCCGGAAATAGCGATCAGTCGCATGTGACCCGCCGTCCATCGAGGCAGCGGGCGCGACTTCCCCCCTCGCAAAAATCAAAGGAACAAAGGTCAGATCTCGCAGTTGTGCGATCACCTGGGAGGGAACGATGTTGCATCACGAAATCGGCACTGTTTCGGACTGGTCGAAGTTGGTGTCGGACGATCCTCTCATCGCCGCCGATATCGCCCAGCGTCTTTCTGTGCTAGCGTGCAATGACAAGTCTACCGCTGCCGACGTCCAGTCGCCCAGCGCCGTGAGATTTCGAGGTTCCGACCTCACCAGCGCAGCACCCACCGAGTATCCGCGGCCGATTGTGCTTCTAGCGACGATCTGTGGGTCGACGGTCGTGGGTATAACGCTGCTTCTGGCGGCGGCGGTTTGAGCCACGGGACCTGATGCCGCTCCCCCAGACACTGTCTTCGATTGAGATGACGCTCGAATGTCCGGCATGCGGAACGGCTTTCATCAAACCGGGGCGTTGGTTCATCGCTGCCGCCCACTATCGGTGCGAAGGTTGCCAGCGTTTACACCGCCTTACCTATCCAGAAAAGGTGGAATTGTTCGACAGATATACCAAGCGTCTGACGACAGTCTCGCAGCGAGGGACAACGAGGCCGCGCGAGTGCCCCAGCTTACAAGGCAACGACAAGGCCAGTGACGCTCCACCGGGACGGGAAGGGTAACCGACGAGGCAGCGGAAGAGTGTTCGCCTGCCAGCACGTCCGGCTGATGCTTGGTTCGATCACTCGTTCTCTGACCATCTCGTTGCATGACAGCGACGACGGCAGAGCTTTGGTTCATAAAACCGAGGAGGTTCGTTTGAGCCTGGCTTCACGTTTAGGACGGCGTCCCGTAGCGGCCGCCACATGATCGAGCGGCCTTCATCCGCTGCAAGCACCTTGCCGCGGCGCACAGATTACGATGGCCGAGATGAAATGATAAAGATTGCCGAGGCGTTGATGAGAGCATCGACACTGATAGACATGCCAAACGTCGGCATGCCGCGATGGTCTGTAGCACTCGCCATTCTGCACGATGCGGAGGGTGGCGCTTCCAGCATGTGGAACATATCGAAAGCCGCTGTGTTCTGGCGCCAAAGGAGATCGCGATGATCCGTTGGCTAGTCAGAATCGGCGCCTTATATGCGGCATACAAACTCGGCGAAGCTGCCGGGCGCAGTGAGCAGGAGGTCATTCCTCTCCCGCCCTCCGACCGGCAACGGCAGCCAGGTAGGCAGGAGCGGACCGACCTCGGCGTCGAGCCATCCTAAAAACGCAGGTCGCTGGCCGCAGGCCGGTTCTTCAGCGAATAAGCTCGTCCCATGACAGGCGTGTGACGCCAACGCTCTGTGCGAAGGACGGGGCGCGGCGCTGAGCTTCGGGATGTTGGTCAATCGATCGATGCACAGCGAAGACCCGTCATTGATCAGCAATGACGGGTCTTGCTTTGAGACCACTTGGCCCGGGGTTGTAAGCCAAGCTGCCACCCAAACTTTGATTCGCGACACAGGTTCCCAGCTTGGCCAAATAATGCCGGTGGCGTCATCACCACACAAAGGCCCGCCGCTGAACGGACCAGGCGGCGACGGGCCGCACCAGACCGCTTGGCTGTGCAGGCCAAGCTGCATGCCGAACATCGATCTTTTCACAAGGGTTCCAGCGCCGTGGTTCGGACCGGAGGAGGCCGGTTCTGGTAGGCAGCGTCCAGGTCGCCGACAGGCACCACACGAACATCTATCCCAAAAATTGCGATCGCATCGGGAGGACTTCGAAGCTGTCGCCAACTTCGGCACCGATGATAATGTCCAAGGTTGCGTCCCAACAAAAAAGCCCGCCACCTTTCGGCGGCGGGCAGTCTCACAGGGGGAAAACACACTGAACGGGAACAGTGCCCCCTTCGAAGCTTGTTGATGCGAGAATGTTCCAGCGCGTCCGCCAGAATAGTTGAAAGCTCACATGGGAGATCGCATGCTCTATGGGATGCGATTTTCAAACTGGCCACACAAACTGGCTATGATCGCCTCTGGAACGACGTTCTCTGCCGTAAGGCGTTCCTTGAGAGCCCGCCTAGCTGCCCCTGGACCTGACTGTTTCAATCGCTCTTTGTCTGACGACGGTTCCCTCATGGGTCGTCTCTCCAGGCTCGGCTCCGTCCCCAACCATCTCCGCCAGCCGGCTGAGGAAGTCCACCAAAGCAGCTTGCGGCTCGTCGATTTCGCCGACGACGACCGAAATGCCCCAACGTCCAAGCACGGCCTCCTCCACAGGGTTTCGGCTGGTCATGAAGATGAACGACGGCGGGCGATCTTTCTCATAGCCGGACCGATGCCACGTCTGCCAGAGACGGTGCAGCAACAACCGAATGTTTGGGTCGGAAAGGCTATAGCCAATGAAAAGGATCGTGCTGCCGAGTGCATCCGAGCGAAAACGCACGTCCAGCGGAGAATTGAAGGAGAGGCGATCAAGGTAGTCCGTCTCGGTGAGGACGAGGGAAGAATCCTCGTCGAAATCACCATGGAATTTGACGATGTGGGTAACGCCCTGGCGGGCCTGCGCCACATCGCGTGCATTGGCCACTTTCACGTAGTCCCGACCGTATATTTCATAAGCCAGTTCCAGGTTACGGTCATAATTGGTTGTGTAGATGACAGGGAAATCGAGCTTCACGATGAGACGATGCAACTCGGATTTCTCGATCCGGTCCTTGGGGACAGACCAATTTCGGTCCATCCAACTGCGAAGTGGCCCGATGCTGCCATGCTTGATCCGATAGTACTCGGCCAGGGTTTGAAAACGATCGCGTCGCATGGAAAATTCGTCGTCGACACCGAGCTCCTTTGCCATTCGCTCTATCAGCTTCTCCCAAGAAGGGAGTCCAACACTGATCGACACCCCTGCCCCAACAAACAGAATTGCGCTGCGGTGGTGAATTGCGTTGGCGAGCGAATCTACAGGGTCATCGTTCATGGCCAAGGCTTTCGAGGCCACGCGCGCAGGCAGACCCTAAAGGCGCTTGTTGTTTCGGTTGCTGTCGATCTTGGAATGCAGCCAACCATCTGGAACCGCACGGCTCATGGCAGCCGCATTGTGGTTCGCTGCCCGCGACCGGCTCCTGTTTCTGCTTACCGGTCATGTGGATCCGGTTCTGCGCCAGCCACTTGCCGCGGCTTCGTTCCAGTCGCGCAATTGCTGAGAGCCTGCGTCGCTTCGGGCCAGGGAAGACGGCGAGAGGGTAGTTCATTGTCGTGACGGCGATGATTGTCATTGCGGCCTAAACACCCGTGGGCTGACATGTTCCTTGTGCTCGAAAATATTCCATGTGGTGCCTTCGCCAGAGCTACGGGTTCAATGCGGGAATGGTCTCGCGTCCAGGGTCGCGGCCCGCCTCGCCGAAAGCGGTGGCATTGCAGTGTGCGTGACCGTCACGGTATGCGGTCACCGCCTCCCCCCGGAATTCGACCACCTTGTTGACCACGACGATTTCCTGCACCTGCCTGTCTTCCTCCCTTCACATCTGATCGTTGTAGGGCTGCTTGGTTATCCCGACTTGCCTGGCCAGCTCGGCAAACGGTGGCACACCCGCTTCGAACTGTTTGGTGTTAGCCAACCGCAAAAGCCGCAAAGGAAAACAGACTGCGTCCCGGTTGGCGGGCGACATGTCCTCGAAGAGGCGCTCATCAGCCGTGAACGAGGCCTCCGCGGTTTTCAAAGCCATATCGATATCATCAACCGAAAGAAGGCCCCTCCGGACCAAGGCGTTATTGACGGCAGCGACCGCCATAAGCAAACCTTCCAATTGCAGGTTGGCGACGTTCATGGGCCATTGTCCTTCATATCGTTGGGCGCCCGTCTATCGATAATCCTGCTCCGGAAGCCTTGTGGCGTGCGGCGATGGGATTGCCGGCTTGCTAGAGCGTTTCGGCTGCGCGGCCGCGCCGGAACTGGCATCTGGTAGCGCCATGGCTTGGATCTCCGCTGGGCTGCTGGACAACTCTCCACATGCCTCGAGGTTCCGGATCGCCATGGCAACCTCGCAAGCAGAGGCAAGGCTTCAGCCGGAGCCAACAGCGTGTCTGTCGGCGAGCCATGGGCGGGAAATCTCGCGAATGGAACCGGAATACCACCACCGAACTCAGGCTGAGAAGTGCGTTCACCATAACCATGCCCTTTGAGGGTGGTCGCAACAAAAACTCTTCCGGTTCGGGCCCCTTGAAGTCGTCACGGACCTCGCCACCAAAGCCACCTCTTTTGGGCCGGCGCTTCAAATGCGATCAATCGGGTGGTTGCCAACTGCTCCTCGCGCGCTACCTGCTTCGCCCAAGCCGGGCGCGAAGGGTGGGAGCGTGCCTTCGGGGATCGAACAAATCCGGAGTGAACGTTGATCGCTCAATTCACCGCAGCGGGCGACGGACTTGCCTACGACATCTGCATTGTCGGAGGTGGCACTGTCGGCCTGGCCATTGCCGCGGCGCTCGAAAATGCAAAGCTACGCGTCTGCGTTCTGGAAGCGGGCGGCAGGTGGCAGACCAAGAGATCGCAGGAGCTCTACCACGGCATTGTCGCAGATCCCCTCGTCCACCCGCCTGTCCAGAATTTCCGGATACGAGCGCTGGGAGGATCGAGCCGAGCATGGGGTGGCCGCTGCGTGCCGTTCGATAGCATCGACTTCCAGAAGCGGGAATGGGTGTGCAATTCGGGCTGGCCGATCACCTATGAAACCCTGCTGCCCTACTACCGTCGGGCGCACGAGGTGATCGAGGTCGGGTCTTACGACTACGATCCAACAAGCGCGTTGCCTGGTTCTCGCGTTGAACTATTCGAGGGCGTCGACGGCGATTTGTTCAGGACCCGCCTGGAGCGGTTTAGTCGACCAACCAACGTGTGGAAACGGCTTTCCGGGTTGCTGCGGACTTCGCGTCATATCCACATCTGGTTAAACGCTGCGGCGACGGGAATTCGCCTGGCGCCGAACGGGCGTTGCGTCCACCACATCGACTGTGTTGACTTGAAGGGCACAAAGCGTGAGGTCACGGCTTGCCATTACATTGTAGCCGCCGGCGGCTTTGAGACCACCCGATTGCTACTTGCCTCGAATGATGTGATGCCAGCTGGTATCGGCAACGCCCGAGATCAGCTCGGTCGTTTCTATATGGCCCATCTGGGAGGCACAGTCGGAGCACTAAAGTTGCCGAACGCCCAGCAGGCGGTTGCTTTTGGCTACGACCGGGACGCGGCCGGCATCTACTGCCGAAGGCGGCTGTCGCTCACGGAGCGAGCGCAGCGGGAGCATTGCTTGCTCAACCAGATCTTCCGCACCCATCTCCCAGATCCAGCCGATCCCAGCCACAACGACCCGATCCTCTCGGCGATGTATCTCGTGAAAAGGACATTTCTCCCGAAACAGCTCAGAGGTCGGCTGCAACATTCAATGACGCTGGACGAAAAGCTCGCGCACGTTCAGAACGTCGTATCCTCGCCAGTGCGCCTCGGGCGCTTCGGTTTGCGCTGGATGGCGAACAGAACTTTCGCACGGCGAAAGCTGCCCTCCATCGTATTGGGGCCGCGCGCCAATGTGGTCAATCTTGAGTTTCATTCGGAACAGGAGCCGAACCCCGCAAGCAGACTGACGTTGGTGAGCGAACGCGACCGATTGGGTATGCCGAAGCTGCGCGTCGATTGGAAAACCACGAGCAACGATCTCCAAAGCATCGCGCGCGCCTATCGACTGCTCGGTTGGAAGTTGGAGAAGATCGGAGCTACCATTTCAGGATTTGAACCTGGCCATGTGATCGAAATGGCAGGCAAATCAGGCGCCATGGACGGTCATCACCTCGGTACCACGCGAATGTCTGCGAGCCCGACCGACGGGGTTGTTGACGCTGAATGCCGAGTTCATGGACTGATGAACCTGCACATCGCGGGCGGCTCGGTTCTGGCAACATCCAGCCAGGCGAATCCCACCTTGACGATCTTGGCCCTTGGGCTCCGTCTCGCCGACAGGCTTCGCCGGTGATGATCACACCGGCAGCTGCTGAGTGACTGCGCCCAACTCGCGCCTAACGTGGGCTGCTTCATCACATTCGCAGGCCGCTTCCTGTGTGTCAGGCTATCTGCTGCCCGCACGTATCGCGGCAGCGTCTCTAGTTCGCGCCGCGCGAATGTGGGCAAGCTCGCCAGCGAGGCACGCATACTCGTTAGCTGGTGCTTAAGGCTCGTCCGCCACCTTCGCCATCGCTGTGCCATTAAGCGGCGAAAAACGACGCGACCGCGCAGCCTGTTGGCGGCTGTAAAGCATCCGAGCGCAGTTCGTTCGGCCTCGATTGGCGCCTTTTGCAAAGCGCCGTGCAAGAACCGTGGCTCGGAGCAGGCCTTACCCGACTGGAGTCGATAGCGAGGAGAGGAGTGCTTCGTTCAAAATCCCGCCATCGTGCCAACTTGCGCGCTTGATTGTTCCATTTCAGCACGTGCGCCGCTGTCTCCATTTTTGCGACCGCTTGCCCGAAGTCGGGGTTCCTTAAAATCAAAGCGGCCGCCTCGCAACTTCGGCCGTAGTCGTACGTTGTGCGATTCACTGCGTAGGAGTTCACAACATGCCGATAACAACCCGGAAGCAAAAGAGCGACTTTGCCAATGACAAACCCATCCCCGAGGAGGATGCTGCCGTACTCGAGAGCATCGCCGGCCACGAGGATAGACACGGTGCGGGACCGGGCGTTTTGGGGTCCCACGACATCGAACAGCCGATCGGCGCGCAGCCTCGAAGCGAGATCACGGGCCGTCACGACGAGGGAGCCGGCGCAAATGAAACGGTCGACGGGTTGAGCGAGACCGAAGAGATGACCCGCAGCTTCGCGGAAGACATCCCCACGGGATTAAGCGAAGGAGATGATGAAGACGTTCCGGTTTTTGAGCGAGGGCGGACCAGAACGGATCTTTGAACCAACGACAATGCTTCGCCCGCCGGCTCGGTGGCGTGGCCCTTAGAAGCGCCTCAGACTGGCTCACCCAAAAAACGCACCGCCGATCCCTCCCCACGCCGGCATGGAATTTATACAAACCCAGGAACGACATCAGGCGGCGGCGCTCAGCAGATTAGCAGATCCGAGGGGGAACAACCCGCCACGGTGATGGTTCGGTGGCATCAAAAAGTGATTGGGAACGATGGGTAAGAAGCCCAAACAGCCCTCAGAAGCCACGGCGGATCGTGAACAGGCGATCGAAGCGCTCTACTTTGCGCGCAAGTGCGGCCTCACCAAGGAGGAGGCACTCAAGATGCTCAGGGAAGCCCAAATCAGGATCGATGATGGACCCAAAAGGAGCTCCGGCAACCGAACTTAGAAGCGATCGTCGATCGCTCGTCTCAGCCAGCGGCGGCGCATGATCTTCTTCACCTCCGACACGCATTTCAACGATCCCCGTATTCTGCGGCTTGCCCCCCGCCCCTTCAGTTCATTGGCGGGGCATGACCAAGCACTGATTGAACTTTGGAACGAGACTGTTGCTCCAAGCGACGAGGTTTGGCACCTCGGCGACTTCGCCAAGGGATCTGCCGAGACAGTGTCTTCGCTGCTGTCCCGTCTCCACGGCACCAAGCACCTGATCATCGGCAACAACGACGGCGTGGTAACGCTCGGCGCTTCGGCTTGGGCTAGCGTGCAACACTACAAGGAGCTAACTGTCGAGGGCAGTTTCCTGGTTCTTTGCCACTACCCGTTCCGCACCTGGAACCAGATCGGCAAGAATTCAATAAACCTGCACGGCCATTCTCATGGCCGGCTGAAGCCAATGACGCGCCAGCACGATGTCGGGGTCGACGCCTGGGATTTTCGCCCAGTGACTTTTGCTGCCATTCAGGCCAGGCGCCGCCGAGGTTAGCGCAGCAGATGGCCGAACGATCGACGTCGTCACGTGGTGATGCTAGCCGCAAAGAAGAATCCAGAATCCCACCCCAGGCGTATGCAGCCTTGCCTGGACTGCAGTAAAGCGGGACCGAGGAGCGCGCCACCCGTCTGCACAGCCGTCACTACCTTGGGACAGGCGTCGGCCCCGTCGTCACCACGGCGGAGCGCTGGCGCGCCAGTCGTTCATCTCGGAACGAGCTTCAATCGCCGTCCTTGGCGACCTCAGTGCCACATTCTCTCTCTAACCCACTTAAGAAACCTGTTCCCTCCGATTGACCGACGGACTCTAGCGGCAGCCCACTGCCCTCTGAACATGGTTCCGACATGGCAACTGCAGACGATGCCATGCAATTCCCCGTCAGACAGTTCGAAGAAGCGTTTTGCTTCCCCATAGGTGTCATCCTTCAGGCCCAACGCACGCAGTAGCGGGTCCTCGAAAGCCACTGTAATCGGCGAGCCCTCGCCGCGCGCTGCGTCGCGAGCTTCCCGCTTCAGATACTCAGTGCCGGTAAGCGCTCTCAGGCGTCGCTCGGGATGTTGTTCCAGCAACTCAGCCCAGCGCTCGATGCGCTGTTGGCGGGTCATGATCGGGTATGTCGACAGGGGTTCTACTTCTGCAATTGTCTGCAGTTGGCTTAGAGTTTGGTGTTCCATCGTCGGCTCCTTTTGATTGAAGTCCCTTCCCCACAAAAATTATCGCGCACCGAGGCGCTGACAAGAGCTGATAAGGCGGCCTTACCCGAGAATGGATCGCGATGACTGCGTGCTGACCTTCAGGAACCAAAGCGCGCAAACGATGTTTATTGACCGAAGGGCATCTTAATTCCTTGGAGAGTTGAAAATGAGAACCACCCTGATTCTGGGCGCGCTGGCCCTTTGCCTGGCCGCCCCTGCCGTGGCTTCGGCGGACTCAATCGTCATCACCACGAACAAGCATCACCGTCACCATAACAACCGCATTGCCGTCATCAACGAGGATGGAGCTCGCCTTCACCATCGCCGTCACGGCACGGAAGCCTTTTACGACAACGGCCAGCGCCATTGGCATCGCAAGCACCATCGCCGCGATCACGTGGTCGTCACCACGGGCTCGATCGAACGCCGCCATCACCGGCGCCACGTGATCATCGAGGACAACGACGACTAAGATAAGTCGTTTGCCTGGCTCCTGTTAAAAACTGGGAGCCGGGTCGCGATTGCTCTTGTTGGCCGGAACCAAACAGAACAGACGTACTTTATCGGTCGAAGGGACCGCAACCGAATTGGAAGCGCAACAATGGCTGAAAGACTTGATTTCGAACTTGGACGTGCAAGGTTACGCGTCAAACGAGCCGAGAAATCGCTGTCGCGCGCGAAGGAGGAAACGGACCGGGAAAATGGCGTCGCGGTCAATATTGCCTTGTGCTGCAGGATTCGGGCAGCCCGACACTGCGTTATGGAGGCTCGGGAGCGCCAGACCAGCATCGTTACGGGGCGTCATCAAATGACCTCCTATCGCAATGAAACGGAGGATTTGTCGTCATGACAATATTGTTTGAGCCGCTGGACTCGGACTATCACAAGCGCAGCGTGCTTTATCACGCGACGCGGTTGTCGATGCTACACGATCGAATGCTGATGCGTTTCGACAAGGTAGACGAAGCGGCCGATAAGGTTGAAGCCGCAGCGGCCGTGCTGGTCGATATCACCCACGGCTCTGCCGTCGAGGCGTTCCAAGACTCGGTGTTGCGGAATTCGCCGGCAGGTTTCCTTCGGATGGAAACGGGTCAGACCCTCGGGCTCTGAGCTGCGAGGAATGGCGCAAGCGCTTCCGCAGCTATGAGGGCCGACTAGCGAGGTCGCGCATCACGCGCCCGATGGGCGGGCTCTCGCGCGCGCTCAGCCACGCTTGCATAGGGGTCCAAGGGGCCGCTCAGAACCCTGCCACGTTTCGACAGCGTACGCTCTTCGCCCGTGGAGACCGGCCCGGGTCGTCCCCACTTCACGCATATGCCACCTTTCGGTGGCCATGCGGATGCCCCCGTGTGCACGCTCTCGGCGTTCGATGCTTTCGCTCGCCGTGAATCGCTTCTCGGTCGGCTATTCACGAGCTGCGCCACAGCGCGGCGGGCATGCTGTTGTCGGAAATTCGCCGGCAGCTATCCACCACCACCAACGGATCCTCCTCTGACCCGAGGTGAGCAGGACATTGGAATTACCCGGTGCTGCGCGACAAGCACGCGTACCTCCAGGCACTGCACGACCGGCGCAATGCGCAACAATCTAGGCTCAGCCCTTCAACGAAGTCGCGGTGAAGGACGCAAGGACAACGGTGCATACGTGGCGACCAGCCTTGAAGCGACGATTCAGGATTGCTCCTGAATGCGCTGAGCACCGTCAATGCAAGGCCGCGAGCCTTACTGGCGGCACAATCGATATGATCCGGCTTGCGAGGCTCGTTCGTGATGATGGAACAAGGCACGATGAGCGGGCACGTACGCTTCAGTGCTCAACCAGTGCGGGTTAAGGACCGAGCGAAGCCGTGTGCCCGTTGAGGGTGGCTGCAGCATACTCTGACCGACTTCTCGCGGGCAACGTCAAGACAGGAATGGATTCGTGCTTGACATATATGTTCCCTTTTTGTTCACTGCGCATGCCGGAGAGGCCGCCCGCCAGACTTATGCTGATCATCGCAGTCCACATAAAGGCGCTCAAACGGATAATGCTGCTCAATGGCGCTCACTACATCACGCCTACGACACGCAAGGAGAACCGAGATGGGAACGATGTACCTGGACGCCGAGGCCAAAGCCGAGCTGCACTCTGAAGCCGTGAAGCTTATCGCCCGCTACGACAGCCCACTTGAGACCGTGAAGGCGCTGATGACCTACAACTGCGAGCTAGAGACTCAGATACTCGCTATAGCCCACAGGCATCCGGGGTTAGTCTCCATTGGCTATGACGATACGCCCCCCGTCGTGGGATGACTGCGTGGACATTGCGAACTGATCCCGTCCCGCCCTACGATGACGACGATAGCGCGGATGAATGGAACGAGTCCTGACGCACTCGCGGCGCTCTGCACGGCAGGGCAAGGCCGGAGGACGAAATTGCCCATAAGCTGGCCGGATGCGACTTGGTATTACGATCCCTTGCGCGACAACCGGCAGTGTGAATTGTTCCCGGCGTGACAGGAGTGCTCTTTGGCCATGCATGACCTTATCGCTTTCATTCAAAGCAACTCTGCGCTGGTGGCGACTAACCCGCTGGCTTTTGCTACGTCTGCCGTATTGTTCGGCGGCGGCGGCTTTGCCGTTGGGCGCTATTTCCTTGCGGAGCGAATTGCCAATCTGGAAAGCCGGATTGCGAGGCGGGACGAGGAGATCACGGACCTGAAGGCCAAGCAGAAAGCACCGGAGCGGGAAGTCCCTGTGCCTCTGTTCGAGATGACAGAGATTCTTCCCCCTGCGCCACCCAACTTTAACCGGCTGTTGGTGAAAGACACCCTGCATGTCAAATAATTGCTCTCCCAACCCAAAGCCACCAGGCTGATCGCAACCACGGCCTTCGACAATGAGACCGGCGACCTCCAACCCATCGTCGGGCCGGGCAGAGCTGCCGAGTGGACAGAGCGATGCGCACTGCCAAGACACTGGCGGACAAGCATGCTGGCGTCATTGCGTGGTCGCGCGAGGCTAACCCTAGGTGGGTGAATATGGCGGTGGATGCGGGACGACGAAAAGATCAGACAGGAATTGGCAACCCCTACTCCACGATCTTCCAATATGAATCCTTGCGGATCACCTTTCCGTCGCGAAATGTGTAAAAGTCGCAACCTTGAACTTCCTTTTTGACGCCCTCGCGGGTGGTGCCGGTGAGGGTCCATTTCGACATGCCCGTGTTGGCAGCCTCGTCCGCAAAGTGCTGCCCACTGCCGTAATGCACATCGGGCAAACCCTCAAAGCGTGTCGCAAGCGCGTCTCGCACGCTGCGCTTGCCCTCGAAGCGCGTTCCCCAAGGCTCGACGCCCCTTGGCATCTCCAGAACGCAGTCGTCGGCAAAGAACGCCATAATGCGACCGAGGTCGTGCGCGTTGAAGGCCTCGCACAGCTCCGTCAATGTGGCTCGAATGTCCATTCGCGAGGCTCCTCGAATTTCGAAGTAGGTCACTGGCGGCAGATCCGGTCAAGTGTCCAGCCAGACACCCTGGCTATGACCGGGATGGAGCGCGGCTTCCGCCACTCACCCCTTCTTAGCGAACGCCCAGACCATCAGCGGGTATTCCTCATCATTACGGAGATCCCGCCACAGGCCATAGGCGCGGACCGGGCCGCCGATATGGGCCCTCGCGCAGGCCTTGTTGCCCCAGCCGTGGACCTTGACGTTGACTTCCGCGAAGCCGCCCTCGACCATCAGCTGCTTGAGGCCGGCGGGCGTCCACCGGTTGTAGTCGTGCGGCCTAGCGTGGACGCGAAACAGGAAGGGTGTCGCCACCATCGCCCAACCGCCCGGTCGGGTCATGGCGTGGATGTTTTCCACCGCCGCCTGCGGCCGGCGCACATGCTCCAGCACCTGGTCGGCGATGACGATGGAATATTGCTCGTCGGTGCGGTCCCTGCAGATGTCGAAGGCGGGGAAATCGACCGAGCGGTAATTGGGGCACATCGCCCGCCAATAGCGGTTCCAGCCGGGCGAAATCTCGATCACGTCGGCAGCCTTGCGGTTGCCGGCTTCGAGAAAGAGCGTGAATGCCTCGATCTGGCGGATGCGCAGCCAGTTGCGGGAATCGTAGCCAAGCAGCCGCTTGGCTGCCTGTTTGCCACGACTCTTCAGGGTGCCGGCAAGGCTATCAGTCATAACGACCTCCAGAACCCCGCCGTCCTTGCTGGTAGCACTATGTTATGGGCAAAAGATGACAACGCAGCGCCGCCGCCGGCGGCGCGATCAGAAAAATGTACGACCAGGGCTATTTCCCTACAACGGAACCGTTCCCATTGCCCACTTAGGACAACGGATGGGCAGACTACCCTCTGCTTAATAATCGCCGTTATAGTACCTGTCGTCGCACGGCGCCGTGTAGATGCGGCCGCGGCGGTCCTGGTAGCGGCACATCTGTTCGCCGCGCCGTTGCGGCGTAGTGGCCGAGCCGACGACGGCGCCGAGCAGGGCGCCGCCGGCAGCGCCGATGAGCGTGCTTTCGGTGTTGCCGCCGATGGCCTGACCGACGAGGGCGCCGCCGGCGCCGCCGATCAGAGCGCCAGTTCCGGCCCGCTGCTGGCCTTCGGTCTGCGCGCACCCCGCCAGTGCTGCGGTCATCAGCACGGTGGCTATGGCTTTGCGAAAATTCATCTGACGTCTCCCTTGAATGCCTGAAATCCCTATGGCTCGTCCCGTGCGGCCGCAATGCGGCGGAACGGGGGCACGAGCCCTCACGATAAAAGACATGGTTTCTCGGGTATTGATAGGAGTCTGCCTGCTATTTTCCGCGCTTCTCGGTTTATGGCAACAAGTCTCATTCGATACAAAGTGTCGATCAATGTGTAACGGGATTGTAGCCTCATACCGCTAGGATTGCCGGTCCAAGCGGACGTTCAATCTGCCTTTCAGGCACTGAATGATGGAACAGGCGCACACGGTCCGTCGACCTGCTGAGAACGCACAACGCGTGCGCGCAGCTCAATACGTGCGAATGTCCACTGACCACCAGAGCTACTCGATTGACAATCAGAAGGATGCAATCCGTGAATTCGCGGATGCGATGAATTACGACATCGTGGCCACATACGAGGACGCGGGTCGCAGCGGCTTGAATCTTGAAGGTCGCGCCGGCCTGCAAAGGCTGTTGGCGGATGTCGAAACGAAGAACGCAGATTTCGAAATCGTCATCGTCTACGACGTGAGCCGCTGGGGGCGATTCCCGGACCCCGATGAGAGTGCGTCGTACGAGTATCGGTGTCGCGTTGCCGGAGTGCGAATTGAATATTGTGGCGAACAGTTTGCAAACGATGGCAGCATCGGATCAGACCTGCTCAAGGCGATAAAGCGCACGATGGCGTGCCGAGCACAGTCGGGTGTTGTCGGTCAAGGTGTTTGCCGGCCAGTCCAGGCTCATTCGAATGGGATACCGGCAGGGAGGGTCGTCCGGCCTGGGCCTGAGGCGCCGGCTCATCGACCAGCATGGGCGCACAAAGATCATGCTCGCTCTCAAAGAGTACAAGAGCCTCCAGACGGACCGGGTTATCCTCGTGCCTGGACCACCTGATGAAATTGCGACGGTGCGCTGGATCTATAATGAATACGTGAAGGCTGGTCGGACCGAGCTTCAGATTGCGCGGTCGTTGAATGCCAAGGGAGTGGTCACCGATCTCAACCGAGCGTGGAAACGCGAATCCATTCACCAGATACTCAGCAACGAGAAGTATGTGGGCAACAACGTCTGGAACCGGCAGTCCTTCAAGCTCAAGCAAAGGAAGGTGACCAATGGTCCTGCCCAATTGGTGCGCGCCGATGGCGTTTTTGAACCCATTGTAGAGCGTAAACTTTTCGAACGGGCTCAGGCCATAGCCGACGCCCGCTCATCTAAGATGAGCAACGATCAGATGTTGGTTGTGCTCGCCCAACTTCTGAAGAGGCGCGGTACCCTTTCAGGCCCGATGATTGACGCGGCGGCTGACTGTCCGCCAAGCAGCCGCTATAGGAAAAAATTCGGCAGTCTGCTGCGGGCCTACAAGCTCGTTGGATACGATCCATCTCAGAACTATCGATTTCTTGATATCAGAAGGCGGCTTCGTGAGATCTTCGCAGAAGTCGTGCATACGACAATCGCGACCATCGAGCGGGCGGGCGGAACTGCGGTGCGTCAGAGTGCTCTCGGCGTGCTTCGCGTCAACGATGAATTCACCGTAGCCATTGCGATGGGTCGCTGTCGCAACACGCCATACGGCTATCCTCATTGGGTGGCCTCTGCGCAACGGGGTCCCGCTGCGGACGTGAAAGTGGCCATCCGCATGAGCCCGGATAACCAGACGATCCTCGACTATCTGATTGCGCCAGCAAATGAGATTGGCGGGAAGCCCTTAAACTGCGCCTTGAACAAAAGGCTGGAATTCAACACTTTCTTCTACAAATCGCTGGATCCGCTGTTCGCCTTGGCCGAACGCGACGCCATCTCGGCCGCTCGCTGATGGTCACCGCCAACAGACCAATCTCGCTCCTGCGCCTTGACGCGATCAACATCACCAACCCGCGTGCGCGAGGCAAGAAATCCTTCCAGGACATTGTCGACAGCATCAAGAGCGTCGGCCTGAAGCGTCCCATCACGGTGACCACGAGGAATGTCGACGAAAGCGCTTTCACGCACGACCTGGTGTGCGGCCAGGGACGGATCGAGGCCTTCAGGTTGCTTGGCCAGACCGAGATTCCGGCGTTTGTGATAGAGGCAACTGACGCCGAGGCGCTGCTCAAAGGCTTGGTGGAAAATTGTGCTCGCCGGTATCACACCGCTTATGACCTTCTTCGCGACATCGGCCGGCTGAAAGAAAGCAACTATTCGGACGCCGACATCGCAGAAAAGATCGGTCTTTCGACCGAATATGTCAGAGGAGTTTCACGCCTCCTGTCGCAAGGCGAGCAGCGCCTTCTGCGGGCCGTCGACTCCGGCCAGATCCCGCTGTCGGTAGCAGTCGATATTTCCAGCGCAGACGAGCCCGGGATCCAGGCTGTTCTTCAGCTTGCCTATCAAAAGAACCAGCTGCGTGGTCATAAGCTTGTGATAGCGCGCCGCCTCATTGAGAACCGCCGCAGGCGGGGAAAAGGCCTGGGAACGTTCCTGCCAGAGCGCACGAAAAATCCTTCAGCGTCAGCGTTGATCAAGGCTTTCAAAGCGGACACGGACAGGAAACGCATTCTGGTCCGGAAAGCGGATGCGACGCGAAACCGCCTGCTGTTTGTAACACACGCCTTGCGGCAGCTGTTGGCAGAAGATGCATTCCAGGACCTTCTTGCGGCGGAAGGACTGAACACCCTTCCACGAAACCTGGCGGCCAGGATCAGCAGGGTTGAGCCCGCATGACCATAGAGCATCCTACCCTTCCGGACGTAAAATCCGCTTTTGAGCGTGATACAATCCGCCTTCGGCTTGAAGACATCCAGCCGCTTCACCTGATCACCGAAAGCACCAAGGGAACCCCAAAATACCAACAGGTCAGGTCGTCCGTTCGCGAGATCGGACTGGTGGAACTGCCCGTAGTCGCAAGGGACAAGGACACGCCTGGAAAGTACCTCTCGGTCGACGGACACATGCGCATTGAGATCTTGCGGGAGATGGGCATCACTGAGGTTGATTGTTTGATCGCCAACGATGACGAGGCGTTCACCTACAACAAACGGGTAAGCCGGCTCGCGACGATCCAGGAACACTTCATGATCCTGAAGGCCATCGACAGCGGCGTCCCCGAAGAGACCATCGCGAGAACCCTAAATGTCAACATCGGCCAAATCAGGCTCAAAAAGCATCTGCTAAAAGGGATATGCCCGGAAGCGATCGACATGCTCAAGGACCGCTTCGTTCCGACCAACACGTTTATCGAACTGCGAAAGCTGGCAGCCGTGCGTCAGATCGAGGCGGCGCAACTGATGATCGCCATGAACAAGTTCTCCATCAACTACGCAAAGTCGCTGGTCGGCGCGACCGCGCCCTCACAGCTTGCCAATACGTCGCAGCCGAAAAAGCTAGCCGGACTGAGCGATGCTCAGATCGCATTGATGGAGAACGAATCAACCAAACTCGATAAGGAATACCAGCTTGTCGAGGAGAGCTACGGATCCGACCACCTGGATCTGGTGGTGGCCAGGGGGTATGTCGGCCGGTTGCTGGAGAACGCGCGTGTCGTTCGATATCTCGCGCAGAATTTCCCGGAGATTCTCTCGGAATTTCAGAAGATGGCCGTTGCTGGCTGAACCACCTGTCTAGCTAGTTTCTGCGAAGAGGCATTGCCGCCGACATGGTCGGCAATCGGCCGATGAGCACTCCTTGCCGCTTATTTGCGAAAAAAGATTTTGATAGCCACCTTAACTCGGCGCGCCCTGATTACGGCCGCGCCAATCGACGGCAACTGCTTGCCGCCTGCGCGGCCGTTTCAATCGAGGATGCCGGCCTTTCGCAGATATCCCAGGAGTCTGGTAGGGGCATCGTTGTAGCTGATAGATGACTGCTCGGCCATGCTCAGCGAGCACCAGGCCGCTATTTCGGTAACCAAGGCCTCGCCTCCATCGATGGGCGCCGAAACAAGGTGTCCGTCATTGCCCATAGCGATTGCAACGGTGCCGTCCGCACCGTATCCGATCGCCGCAATTCTTTGAAATCGCCGGTCGCCATCGACACGGACGTCGAACAGTACCGAGCCGGCAGTCTTTTCTGCCGCGTCTTCCACCCGTTCGGAAAACGGGCGATTCATGCAGCCTAGATTTGACAGCGACTGTTCAAACAAGACGAGTTCAACGTACTGCGCATTCATGATGCGACTATGGGCGCGCGGGAGCAGCCGGCAATCCTGCCGTGGCCATTTCACACAGGAAACCCGAGTTGGGCGGGCAATCGAATTTGACACAGGGGCATTGTCCTGACTGCCGAAAGCGGATCTTCTTTCCCGAACGTCGCTATTTCGAGTTGAAGGTTGCAGCGGCATGAGAGGGATCAGACGCTGGCCAAGCGTAAGGGTCTCGAACTGGACCTGCGCGAGGAGCTGCAAACGCCTGGCCAAATCCGGGTGCATTATCAGTCGCTTTACGCCGCCGACACCAACAGTATGACGGGCGTCGAAGCCCTCGCACGCTGGCCTAGACCGGGTGCATTGGCCGATCGAGACCTGGCAGTGAACGTATCGGATTGCAACTGAACAATCCGAGCTTTGCCACGAAAGTGTCGGCATCTTGTAGGAAACGCAAATGGATCCGCGGCGGCTCGGTTTGGAGTTTACGGAAAGCACGCTCTCCCAGCGTCCGACGGAATGCCCGCGCAAGCTGGCTGCGACCAGCTACAAGGCTTTTTACTTTCCTGACCGATGCCGAACCAGAAACTTCAGGATCTCTTCGACGACGGATCAAGGCGGGCGCCCGCCTGACAATGCGATTATGTGATTTCCAGACGGTCCACAGGGCGCTGCCGCGATCAGCCTAGCCGTTCATCGGGTGCAAGGCGGGAGATTAGGCCGCAAATCGAGAAACGCAGCCCCTCCGGCGCAAAGTCGAGATCCGGAGGCTGTCCGAACAGGCTCGTCAAGGCAGCGCGCATATAGCGTGTCCCATATCCCACTCGCGAGGGCTCGACTACCGTTGGTCCTCCTGCTTCGGTCCATCTCAACGCCAGCACTGGTTCCGAGCTCGACGCTATATTCCATTCCAGGCGTATTCTGCCTTCGGGACGGGACAAGCCGCCATATTTGATGGCGTTTGTCGCTAGTTCATGAAGTGAGAGGGCAAGAGTTGTGCCGGCATCGCGCGACAGCAGCACCTCGGGTCCGTCGATCGTGATGGCAGCTTGTTTCTTGGAAAGGTATGGCGCGAGGACCGATTTTGCGACATCCGTCAAGGCCACGGTCTCGCCACCGGCAGCAAAAACTGCAGAATGAACATCCGACAAGGCTCTCAATCGCCCTTTGAAGTCTTCTGCAAGCCCTTCTGCCGAGATCGCACCGCGCCTGGTCATATCGAAGATGGATATGACGGTCGCCAGGATGTTTTTCACTCGATGATTTAGCTCAAGGCGGAGTTCCGTCTCCCGCTCAAGATAGTCACGCACGTCGCGCTGGCGAATTCTGGTGAGGAGTGCCGACTGGATTCCGCTTATCAGTTCGAGCGCAGCCACTGGACGCTGATAGTATATCTGGCGCGAACGTGGCCAGGCAGCACTCAGCGCCGCTTGGATGCGTGACTGTTGTGCCCCACGGTCCAACAAAACAACGATTGGAATTTCCGACCAATTGGGCTGCGCCTGAAGGAAACCTTCAACTGTTGCGATCGCCTGAGGATTCAAGGCTTCGTGGGTGACAACCAGCACTCCAGGAGACAGTGCAAGCAATCCCTCTAAGTCCTCGGGGCTCGCCGCTCGAGCCCGTAAACCACGTTCCTGCAGCAGGGAGGCGGTGTAACCAGCATCCTTGCGGTAAGGCGCCAAAATGAGCACCCAATCCAGTGTTCCCAGCCCGTTTCGCTCGACGTCGCTCACGTCTCGGGCAGAGGATTGTAGGCAACCACGGAAACGCCGGAACTCGCGATGAAAAGTTCCCGGACATCGAGATCGTGGGGACCGTGGCGTTTCTTGACAACCGTGATATTGCGCCTAAGGCGGCCTTCATGCTCGGACATGCGCAGCAGAAGCACGGTGTCGCCGAGAAAACTGACGTCCACGTCGATCCCAACATTCTGCCCGAGCAAACCATGCTGGGCGACAATGAGCATGGTTAGCACGTCAGCGCGAGCGAGATGTTTCAGGAGAGACTGGATGTCCAGCACCGCCTTTTCCCGGTGGGGAAGAGAATTCAGATAGCCGGTGAAGCTGTCAATCACGACTACCCGGGTATTGTTGCGACTGACGACTTGCTGCACAATCTGGCCGAACTCTCCGGGCGAGATTTCGTTCGGACTAAAATCGTAGATGACGAGTTGGCCGTCCTTGTAGAACTGCCGAAGATCCATCCCAAGGCCTTCGGACCGGCGAAAGAAAGTCTCCAGCCGCTCCTCAAACAGGAACAGGGCCACGCTCTCGCTCCGTTGAAGCGCGGCAGTGGCGTAAAGCGACGACATCGTCGACTTGCCTGTCCCCGACTGACCAATCACGAGCGTTATGGTTCCCGATTCCTGGCCGCCGCCGAACATCTCGTCGAGAGCGGCTACCCCTGATTTGATCAGTTGCGGCTTGGTCACTTCGGCAGGCGACCCGGGCACAATCCTCGGAAACACCACAACGCCTTCACCCTCGCGAATGGCCATATCGTGATAACCGTCTGCAAACGGCACGCCGCGCATTTTGCTGACTTCAACACGCCGGCGCACGCCGCCGTAATCCTCGAGAGATTTATCAAGCCGGATCACGCCGTGGGCAATGCCCTCGATTTCCTCGCCATTGTGATCGCCTCCGCTGGTCTGGGTGTCGAGCAACACTGCCACAATGCCCCGCTTGGCCAGGAAGGCCTTGAAACCAATCAGCTCGCGCCGGAACCTCGGTGTGTCGCCGGTAATCAGCCGGATCTCGAGCAGCGAGTCATAAACAAGCCTGTGTGGCTTGTGTTCTTCAATCGCGCGTTCAATCGCCTTGCGCGTCTCATCCAATCGAAGGTCCGCAGTCTGGAAAATCGTCTGATCGGCCGCTCCGCTCAAGGTCTCCGAAGCGGACAATTCCTCAACGCGGATGCCATCAAGCGTCCAGCCGTGTGAGGACGCAATCGCTTGCAGTTCGGCGGCGGTTTGCGAAAGGCTGACATAGATGCAGCGTTCACCGGCTGCCACACCAGCGCGCAGGAATTGCAACGCCGCGGTCGTCTTGCCTGCGCCTGGATCGCCTTGCACGATGTAGAAATTTGAAGCGGGCAATCCACCGCGAAGAATTTCGTCCAAGCCGGCAATGCCGGAACTTACAACGGGCTGCTTCTTTCGCTCGGTCATTCCGCCATCGTCTCCAAACAGGAATCGCAAGCCGCCAGTATCACAGGTTCGAAGTAGAACTGGGTGGAGCGATCGGCGGCCCGGCCCGGTATCTGAAATTCCAATTTCTGTAACGGCCGCGCCCCCGTCAGGCAAGTAGCTCGTTGCAGGCCACGGCAGTCACGGCCTGTGCCACAGCGCGCACGCCTTCCCATCGTCTGTGGAACCATCCAAGACGCCAGCAGTTTCACAGAGTTAACAAATGAACGGATGGGGTATGATTCAAGGGACCGTCGATAAAGCCGATGAGGATCGCTACCGCGTTCTCGTCGAGGCCGTTACTGATTATGCGATCTATATGTTGGACCGTTCGGGAACCGTGACGAGTTGGAACGCGGGGGCCGAGCGGTTCAAAGGCTATTCCGCGAGCGAGATCATCGGTCAGCATTTCTCGTGCTTCTACACGGAGGAGGATCGCGAAGCTGGTCTTCCATCGCGGACTCTGGAGACAGCAGCCCGCGATGGCAAATTTGAGACCGAGGGCTGGAGGGTTCGTCGCGACGGGACTCCTTTCTGGGCTCACGTTGTGGTTGATCCTATACTCGATCCAAGCGGCAAACTAACCGGCTTCGCCAAAGTCACCCGTGATCTTACCGAGCGCAAGAAAGCGGAGGAGGAAATCCGGAAAAATCAGGAGCAGTTCCAGCGTCTGGTTCAGGGCGTGACGGACTACGCGATCTACATGCTTGATCCTGAAGGCGTAATCACGAGCTGGAACTCGGGTGCAGAACGCATCAAAGGTTACTCGGCCGACGAAATAATCGGCAAGCACTTTTCGCAATTCTACACGCCCGAGGATCGCGAGCGAGGCAGTCCGCAAAGTGCCCTGGAGATCGCCGCCCGTGAAGGGCGAGTTGAGCGCGAAGGCTGGCGTATACGCAAAGACGGCACTGCGTTCTGGTCCCACGTGGTCATCGACGCCATTCGGCACGAGGATGGCGAACTCCTGGGGTTCGCGAAGATCACACGCGACATTACGGAGCGGAAGAAGGCGCAGGAGTCCCTGGATCAGGCACGTGAGGCCCTTTTCCACTCCCAAAAAATGGATGCGATCGGCAAACTGACGGGCGGCGTCGCTCACGATTTCAACAATTTGCTGATGGCGATTCTGGGTAGTCTTGAGCTGCTCCGCAAACGGCTTCCCGACGATCCACAATTGCTGCGTCTTCTCGACAACGCGGTGCTCGGCGCGCGACGGGGAGCGTCCTTGACGCAGCGCATGCTGGCCTTTGCCCGGCGGCAGCAACTCGATCCAAAGCCTGTCGATTTGATAGGGCTCATACACGGAATGAAGGATCTCTTGGAACGATCGCTGGGCTCAAGGGCGATCATAGAGACGAAATTTCCGCTCTCGCTTGATCGTGTGATGGTTGATGAAAGTCAAATCGAACTCGCATTGCTCAATCTGTGCGTCAATGCCAGGGACGCGATGCCTGGCGGCGGAACGATCGTCATCTCCACTCGGATGGAACAGGTCGGCGAAAGCAAAGAGGCTGGCTTGGCCCCGGGCCCCTACGTCTGCCTCTCGGTAGCAGACGCTGGCGAAGGAATGGACGAAGAAACACTAGCTCGGGCGACAGAACCGTTCTTCACCACAAAAGGCGTAGGCAAAGGCACGGGTCTCGGTCTGTCTATGGTCCATGGGATGACAGAACAAATGGGCGGGCGCCTGACGCTTAGGAGCCGCAAGGGAGCAGGAACGACGGCGGAACTGTGGCTGCCGGTGGCCACCGCGAGCTCGGAAGTCGCGCGCGGGCCGGATGTTCTTGCCGAGGAAGCCATTGAGACGGCGTCGCTGCGGATTCTGGCAGTGGATGACGATGCGCTGGTCCTTTTGAATACCGCGGCAATGCTCGAGGATCTCGGCCATACTGTCGCGGAGGCGCATTCTGCGGCGGCAGCCCTCAGGTTGCTGGAGGAGCAGCCGTTCGACCTCGTCATAACGGATCATGCTATGCCGAAGATGACGGGCCTGCAGCTATCGAATACGATCAAAGTCCAGTGGCCGAACGTACCCGTCATTATAGCAACGGGCTACGCCGAACTCCCGGGGACTCGCGACATCAAAATTCTCAGCAAGCCGTTTACTGAAGAAGAATTGGCGAACGCAATAGCAGCCGCTAATGTCGCGTAGGGTCGCCTTAGAGACCACCCCCTTTGAGTTCCTTGATGCGTTAAGCTGGGATAAGATCCTCCAATATTTTTCTCTGAGAGTACTTGCGAAGCGGCAACCTGCTCGGCGGTCAGAAGGGAGTTTTCTATGGAAAGTGTACGTTCAGGCAGCCGATTCGTGCGAGAGGACGACTTCGTTCTTCGAAAGATCGCTTTGGTCGCCTGCCCTACCAGCCTATGCCGCACTTTAGCTCCCGGATCTAACTTGCAAGGATTGGGAACCCGCGAGGCGTTGTTCTCGCAGTCGCGCAGTCAAGCAGGAGTGCGGACAGGCCTACCCAGCAGCTAAACAGAAAAGCGCCGGCGCTGGGTCTTCACCGGGGCTAAGGGCATGTACGAGCTACCCTGCATGTCCGAGTTTCAGCCTGCGCTAATATTGTAAATGAATGACTGTGCGCACCGACTTCTCCGGGTCGTTGCGTTTGGCGTCACTGTGGTTCCCGAAGGGCCGATATACTCCACCAGCGCGAGGCATGACCGCTCAGATTCTGTTGGTCGGCGCCAACGTTCGCGCACCTCTGCGCCGGCCGCCGCGGCACTTTGAGGTGAAGTGCCGCTCACCGGAGCTAAAACCCAGCAATTGGCCGACAATCGCCGAATAGCCGATTGGTTGAAAACGTACAGCGAATCCGTTGGGGTTATGCTGGACAACAGGGTAAACAATTCCTTTCGCTGGAAGGGAGGCCGCGATGGTTCGAACGCATTTAGAAGTTGCACAAGGCGTAATCGCAACCGGCTATCTTGTTCGGCATAATTCCATGATCGGAACTGCCAAGTTTCGCCAAGACGTGGATCGTTCAAGGCGCGCAATCGAGACATCGCGCGAACTGCTCAAACGCCTTCGCCAACGTCACCACGATGACATGGCGCGAGGGTGGGAAGATCCGGGCGTGGCAAGCTTCGCCGTCTCCGCCTTTGACGCCGACATTCTCCGATCGGCATTCCGAGAGTTGGTCAGGCAAACGGGTGTGCCTGAGTATCAATGGCGTGATCTGGCCACGAGCCTGGTACATGAATTCACCGGGTGCGAGCAGATGGAAACCGGCCTGGTGGATTGGATCACCAGCAAGTAGCGCTACAAGGAAACCTTTTTGGGGGCTCGGAATTAGGGTCGCATGGCCCGCTTCTTCTTTGATTTAACCGACGATGGCGAAGTCTTTCCCGATCCTGAAGGAACCGAAATTGCGAGCCGGGAAGCCGCTGAAGATGAGGCAGCAAGAGCGTTGCTTGAAATAGCCAAAGACCGGATGCCGGACGGCACTTTCAGAGAGGTTGCCATCGATGTCCGCGATCACACCAGCAAGCTCCTATTCTCCGTGAAGGTCACGTTCGAGTTGGTGCGTGAGCCGCCCGACGGATGAGGACGCGGCCCTAGCTATTCATTATGGCTGCGCACCAACGCCAGCGGCATGCGGTCGCTGAGGCTGCCATCATTGCTTTCGAACTGCAAGACGCCTGAAAATGCGATTGGCGCCTTCTGCCGTCGAGGTAGAAATGACGTCGTCCGCCTGACGCTAATGTGACCTAATATCGTTGTTTGCCGCCGGCATTGAAGGATGTTTGAAGAATGACTCGTGTTGACCACCCTCGCTGTCTCTGTGGGGATCATGGTTTCCGGCAAGTCGCCAACCCCGTACTGTGAGCCCCGGACCGAAATAAGGTCATGGTTGTCGGGGCGTGTGTTTTGTCACGGCCTTCGACGATGGATAATTTCTTCAATAAGTTTCGCGTCGGCTTCGTGTTCCGCGGCCCGCGTAGCCATTTGGCTGGCCAAGCTATGTCTTTCCCGAGCGGCTTCTCGTTGCGCCGTCCGTTTCGCCAACTCGGCCCGCTGCTGGTGCGCTCTTAGAAGGCTCCAAAGGGCCTGTTCCGCATCGTCCGCCTGGGCCTGCATCAAAACGTCCGCTCCGAATGCATGTCCAGTGTGACAACGGTAACGGGTAATCGGCCCGTCTTCGATCTCCCAAAGCGGTCCGTGACATTCGGGGCAGACAAATGTCGAGGGGATGCCAAGCTGGCGTTCTGTCTGTTCCATTGTGCTGTGCTCCTGAGCAGCAATCGCAGCCTCAAGGCGGATGACAGGCGGGATTTCTGGTGTCGGCCCTGCGAGTTCGGACGCAAGCCTGCGCAACAGGCCAGCCATTTCGGACAGGGCGACGCAATGGTCGACTTCCACATTCTGCAAGGCGCTCAGCGGCATATCGGGTACTGCAGCGTCGTCGGGATCTTGAACCACGCTGACCCCTCCGCAAATCTTGATGGCGCGCAAGCCGGCGGTCCCGTCGGAGAGGCTGCCCGTGAGCACGACACCAATCACGCTGCCGCCAAAGCTGCAGGCCGCTGATCGAAAAAGGGGATCGATGGCAGGGCGCGCCAAATTCTCCCGCGGCCCGCGCCGCAGCAGCATGTGATCATCATGTAAAAGCAGGTGAGCTCCGGGCGGTGCAACGAAGATGTGCCCGTTTTTAACCTTCGTGCCGCTGGCGGCATTCGCTACGGGCATGTTGGCAGCGCGACCGAGAATGTCGCCGAGGTAACTCGTGAGACCGACGTGCTGTACGATGAGGAGGGCCGCCGGAATGTCCGGCGAAATATCCCGGACAAGTCTCTTCAGCGCGTCGAGGCCCCCCGCCGAGGCTCCGATTGCGACAATGCACCGGTTCTCGCAACCGTAGGCACGGACCTTCTCCGACTGCCCCGCATGTTCCGACTCTGATCGTGGTGCGGCGGTGGCCATATGTGCTTCACCCACTCAGCAAATAGCGAGCACTCCGGCCAGTCCGCTGCTGCCAGTCGGATGCCCCTGCTTTCGTCGTTAGCTTCCTGACCCCGAACATAGTTGCCCGCAATGACGTCAGCTCCAAACTAACGCTTACGTGCGCGTTTGACAGCAGCCTCGGCCACGGCCGGGGCCTCCTGAATGCTTGCCGCGCCGCCAAAATCCGCGTTCTTGGTTCGGCCAGCTCCCGGACCGGCACCTAGATCAGCGCCCGTGATCGGATCGGACGCCGGATCAGAAAGAGTACGGTCGGCCATCTTGGCCACCACCTTCATGTCTCTGGCGCCCATTTTGACGGTTGCCAAGCCGTCTCCGCCGTCGACGGGCATCACCTCTTCAAGGTCATCGATCCGATCCCACTCTTCGCCGGAATTCCATGGACCATTGGTATCGCCGTCACCTTGAGAGGTGTTGACGTACATGCTGGCGTACCTCTCGATGCCCGGGAGCTTGCCTGACGGGAAATTGTTTTCGATGGCGTAGAGTGCTTTCTCAAACGACTTTTGATGAGCGATCTCGCGTGTCATCAGGAAGCCGAGCGCGTCCTTGATGCCCGGATCATCGGTGATGTTGATGAGGCGTTCGTAAACGATCTTGGCGCGCGCTTCAGCGGCGATGTTCGACCGCAAATCCACGGTAGGTTCACCGCGTGAGTCGACATAGGCCGCGGTCCAGGGAACGCCGGCTGAGTCGCACAGCGCGGGAGCACCGCCAAACAGGATGGATTCCTTGGCTGTCGTACCGCTGGCGCCGATCATCATATAAAGGTCCGCTTCTTTCATCTGGCCTTCGGCAAGTTGTGCCTTGAGCCCCTTGTTCAGCATGGTGACGATCGATCCCACCACCTCAAGGTGGCTGAGTTCTTCAGTGGCTATGTCGAGCAACATGTCGCGACGGCCAAGATCATCCTCGCCGAGGCCTTGCGTGAAATAGCGCATCGCCGCGGCAAGCTCACCATCGGCGCCACCGAATTGTTCCATGATCATGCAGGCCAGGCGGGGATTAGGCTCCGAAACGCGGACGGTGTATTGCAGGCGCTTGTTGTGCATGAACATTGGCAATCCTCCAGGGGGTTGGGTTGCCCAACATCCGCCTGCGAGGATTGTTCCATATTGCATCGAGTGACGCAGTGGCCGATCCGCGAGGCCATGGCGCGCTAGGGGTGAAATTCGTGTCGGGACGCACATCAATGAGCGCCTCCAGATGGGAGAAAGACTGGTCGCGCACGTTTTCCTCCGGGTACTGGAACGAACATGTTGTCGGGACTAACCCACGATGAAAGCGGCGAAAAAACTGCTGAGGCTCTGCATTCGTCTGCAGGTCACAGCGATGGGATGACAGATCCCGAATGGCCACAGCAAAGTCCGGCGCCAGGCATCTCTTGCGAAGTTTTGCGATCTCGGAACAATCGCGCCAAACCACAGTTCGAGCCAGGCAGCGGAGCTGCAAGATTGGTGACCCGATCCCCGCGTGAGCCCTCCCACGGCGTAGGCGCTTGATCACCAGCAGGCGATATAATCGAGGCGATAGCATCGATGGGCAAGAAGGCCAAGCAGAACACCGCGTCTCGGACGGATCGCGAAAGGGCCATCGAAGCGAACTACTTTGCCCGAAAGTGCGGCCTCACCAAGGACGAGGCACTCAAGATTCTCAGGTCGCAGGATCGATGAAGAAGCGAAACGGCGGTCGGGCGGCCGGTAGGAGCAATCGTCGCTCGATCGTCGCAACCGATGGCGGCGCATGATCTAGTTCACCCCGACACACCTTTTAAACAATCCGCTTCAACCATCCGGGCATGCCGCGGGCCGGGTCCCGTTTAGACCGGCAGAGGCAGCCGAGCGACCATTGTGGCTTGCAATATGTGCCGAAAAGCGCGCGATCTGGTCTCACAGCAGCTTGCCCACAAAACGCTGAAGAGGTCGTTCCGGCGCCGCGGCCCCCGACCGCCGTCTTATCAACATTGATCGGCGAAAGCGTGACCAGCAATCGACTTCGATAGGCGAGAACGCCGGTTAAGGCGCGGCAGGCGGCTTGACAAGCGGCCGCGAGGCTAGCCAGGCGCAGAGGCGACATGGCGCCGGTTGTGCCGACCAGAACGGAGCGAGATCACGGTCCTTGCTCGTGTTCCCACCATGTCTTTGAGGGCGAGGAACAACCGATGGCCTTGGTTGTTAGAGCTGCATATGCCGCGAAGCATTGAACTCGAAGTGGGACATGGAGATGGCGACGAAGAAAAGCGCCCAGAGCAGCACAAAGGGCCTGGAAGATCTATTTTACGAAGCCTTGAAGGACATATACTACGCGGAGCGTAAGATCTTAAGTGCCCTCAAGAAAATGGCCAGGGGTGCCGAATCGCAAGAGTTGACCGCCGCGTTCGAGAAGCACCGCGACGAGACTGAGGGTCAGGTTGAGCGGCTGCAGCAGGTGTTCGAGATTTTCGGCAAGCGCGCGCAGGGCAAGACCTGTCCCGCGATCGACGGCATCATTGAGGAGGGCGGGGAGATACTGGAGGAGTTCCAGGCGGCGCCGGCCCTCGACGCCGGGCTTGTTGCCGCTGCCCAGGCCGTCGAGCATTATGAGATCGCCCGTTATAGGACATTGGTAACCTGGGCAAGGCTGCTCGGCTTGAATGACGCGGTTCCGCTGCTGCAGCAGACGCTCGACGAAGAGAAGGCAACGGACGACGCGTTGACGCAGCTTGGAGAAACCAGCGTAAATGAAAGGGCGCTGCAAGATGCCGCCTAGATCTAGCTGAACGCGTTGGGCGGGAGGGAGATCGAGTCCATCGACACCGTCGATCAGGTTGGCTGGCGCTGCGTGCATGAGCAAATAGTGGATACGGTCGTTGCACTGAACCGTCCGAGGCGGTCATTCCTGCGCGAACAACTCGCCTTGCCCATGAATGGTTGCAGGAACATCCGTGGCAGCTTGGGATCAGCGCCCATGGTAGAAACCAAAGGAACAATCAACCCGAGCTTCCGCTCGATATCGTTGCTCGAAACTGTCGGAGCTCTGGCCGGACGCGCCAGCAGCGCCGCGACGCTCGCTTCCATCTGCCCTCGGCGAGGCGCGCGGAATCGCTCGATCGTGCGGCCCGATCGCAGCGACACCGCTGTTTCGTCCGGCTCCGCGTGCAGACAGGATGAGGCGCGACTGTCACTGCAGTTTTCAGGTGCCAGGTGAGGGTCCTCGTCACCGGCGCGTCGGGTCTGATCGGAGCTTCTCTTTGTGCGCGCCTGGCCACCGATGGATATGAAATCGTTCGCGTGCTGCATCGTGCCGGCGCCGCTCCCTTCAGAGGCTTGCCGCCTGTCTTGCTCGACATGGCAAAGGCGCTGCAGACGCAGGACTGGAGCCCGCATCTGATAGGCATCGACGCGGTCGTCAACTGCGCCGGCGTGCTGCAGGACAGCGCGCAAGAAAGCACTGGCGGTGTGCATGCGGGTGGCGCATCGGCACTCTTTGCCGCCTGTGAGCAGGCGGGGGTGAGAAAAGTCATTCACTTCTCGGCAATCGGGGTCGATCGGCTGCAGCCGTCCGCCTTCTCGGCCACCAAGCTGGCTGGCGACCAGGCGTTGATGGCGCGCGATTTGGACTGGGTCATCCTGCGCCCGTCGGTCGTGCTGGGCCGGCCGGCGTTCGGCGCCAGTGCGCTGTTTCGCGGACTGGCCGCATTGCCACTGTTGCCGGTGATGCCCAGCACGGGTCGGCTTCAGGTCGTACAGTTGGATGACGTGATCGCCACTGTCCTGCATTTTCTCCGGCCCGATAGCGCATCGCACCTTGCGCTTGACCTTGCCGGACCTGAAGCGCTGCCGATGAGCAAGGTGGTCGGCCTCTACCGCCGCTGGCTCGGGTCGAGACCGGCTGGAGAGTTCACTCTGCCCGGTAGCGTCGCGGCCGGCCTGTACCGGGTCGGCGATGCGGCGGCTCTGCTCGGCTGGCGCCCGCCGATGCGCAGCAATGCGGCCAAGGAAATCGTGCGGGGCGCTGTCGGCGACCCGCAGGCGTGGATCACAGCGACAGGGATCCAACCATCCAGCCTCGAAGCGGCGCTAAAGCTCAATCCCGCGACGGTGCAGGAGCGATGGTTCGCCCGTCTCTATTTCGTCAAGCCGGCGATCTTTACTGTCCTGCCCTTCTTCTGGATCATGACCGGCATCATTTCCCTGACCACCGGCTGGCGCCGCGGGGTCGACTTGCTGGTCGGCACGGCCATCGGTCCGCTGGCGGAACCGGCGGTCATCGCCGGAGCGCTGGCCGACATGGCGGTCGGCGCGTTGATCGCCTGGCGACCGACCAGTCGGCTGGGGCTGTTCGGGGCGATTGCGGTGGCTCTTTTCTATGCGATCGCGGGGACCATGCTGCGACCAGAACTGTGGAACGAGCCGCTCGGCCCATTCCTGAAGATCCTGCCGATCCTGGTTCTGCATTTTGTCGCGCTGGCGGTCCTGGAGGAACGCTGATGACCTACTTCATGCTCAAGTTCCTGCATGTCGTCGGCGCAGCCGTGCTGCTGGGCACCGGCGCCGGCATCGCCTTCTTCATGCTGCTCGCCCACCGGACCGGAAATTCCGCGACCATCGCGGCGGTCGCACGCATCGTCGTGATCGCCGATTTCATCTTCACTGCAACCGCCGTCGTCGCCCAACCTGTCACCGGTGCATTCCTCGCCTGGCATTCCGGCTATCTGCTGACCGAGGGGTGGATTGTGCTTTCGATCCTGCTCTACCTCATCACCGGCCTGTTCTGGCTTCCAGTCGTGTGGATGCAGATCGAGATGCGCAATCTCGCTATGCAGGCCGCGGCAGAGAAGCAACCTCCACCACAGCGCTATGACACCTTGTTTCGGCTTTGGTTCGCCTTTGGCTTTCCTGCCTTCGCGGCAGTGCTCGCCATCTTCTGGCTGATGATTTCGCGACCTTCGATCGACTGGTTCGCCTTGTAGCACCGGACGTCGTCTCCCTCGTCACGGTCTGCAACATCGTTGCGCCTAACAAATGGGCGGCGATGGAGCCAGCCGCAGACTGCCTCGTTCCGTTCGTACATACCGGGTGCACAGGTTCCCGGCCATCGCCGGAGCACCTCTGTGGCGGGAGGCTGACGGGACTTTGATTGCCGACGACACGTCTATCCACGTCGCCCGTGCACGGCTTCGAAATGCATCGTCGGCGACTTCGGTGGCAACTTGCGGCATTGCAGCCCGAGCTTGTCGTCACCGAGCACGGCGCTCCCGCATGCCGCGGGGCCTCGATCGTGTTGCCGAGCGGTGCAGCGAGGTCGCCGTCCGGCCGCAGTCGAGATACGCGCCGTTTGACCACCGTCGACGCGTTTCCCGCAGTCCTTTCGTTCGGCGATCTCTGCTGCGGATCCATCGCCGGCGTGACCCGTGCCTTCAGGAGGCAGTTCGGCCGCTTGGTGTCGGGCGCAATCGGAATCTTCTGTAGGCTCTCAGCCTGGGGGCAATGGGCGACGCCCGGCGAACCGGCTCGGCGCAAGTACCCTGCCCTGCCAATACGACAAGGCGCAGGCTGCCCTGATCGATGATGGTCAGCGCGCAGCTGGCGAGAGCGCGTCGCTGCTGCCACCCTCTTTTGGTGGACGAGGCATACAGGTGACCTTGTCGATCATTCCGAGCACCGCCTGCGGGTCACTGTGGTGGGCCATGTGCCCGGAATTCGGGATTATTTCCATCAGTGACCCTGAAATTTCGGCATGCAAGCGTTCCGCTTCACGCCGAGCGTCGAACAGCCTGTCCCCTGCTCCAGCCACGATTCCGGTCGGCACGTCGATGTCCCGATAGCTAGGCTTCGTAAACAGCGCCGCGCCGAGCATCAGGGCTGTCTCCACACAGACTGAGCGCAACTGAGAGGGGCGGCTGGCGACCTCCTTTGTGCTCACGGAAAAAACGTTCGAGATCGGCCCGGGCCGGAATATCCTTCGCATGGCCGACGGCCAGCCGAGCCTTACTGCGAGCGGCAGCAAGGTGTGAAGAAATGCCGAGCCCATCAGCGGTACGGCCGGTAGTGCTGCAAGAGCGAGATCCAGCCTCGGTGAGGGATAGTAATATCCAGAGACGAGGACCAGGCCGGCGACCGAGGGAGCGTGCCTGCGGGCCATCTCCAGCGCGATCCACGCGCCCCAGGAATGTCCGAGCACGAGGTACTTGTGAATGCCTATTTTGGCGGCGGCCTCGTGGAAGAGATCGGCCTGCTCGCACGCCGACCAGCGCTTTCGAGCCGGTCGCGAGCTTCCGCCGAAACCTGGCCGGTCGAAGGCGAGGACCCGATGGTTGGCACTCGCCAGGTCGAGCACGCCGCTGACCGCAAAATCCTCCGCAACCGAGCCATTGCCATGCAACAGGAGCAAAGGAGGCCCGCTGCCTTTCTCGATGATACTCAGGTCCACCCCATCGATCCTCAGAGTGCGTCCCCTCGAACGGGGAGCCAAGGCCTTCCTGGCGCGTGCGTTATTGTATGCCGCCAGCGACAGGGCGGCAGCCGCAAACAGTGTGGCGAGTTTTATCCGGTTTGAAAACATACTGACTCCTGCGCTGGGTCTGCACGGTGGCCCACCGTTGAGCGCGTCGCGGTTGTGCATCGGCATCGACGTCGCCAATTCGGTCAGCCTGTCCCGCCGCATCTTTGCCATTAGGGTATCGAAGCCTCACGGAACCCCGACCGGGCGTCGCATCGCGAGATCGAAGGCATCGCCGGAGCTCAGCACGTGAACCCTCAGATCATGGATGGAAAGGGCGGCATCAGGTTCACCTTCCGCGATGTTGGAATGCGTGACGCCGGCTGCATCGACCAGATAGACAGCGCCGCTGCCGATGACCTTGAACATCTCGCCATTCACCACGATCGCCGTGTCTTCATCGATGCCGATGCCCAGGACCCGTGGGTTCTGCGACACCGCTCCGATGAGCCGCCCGATGCGGCCCCGCTCCGCAAAGTGCTGGTCGATGATGACATTCGGCAGCAGGCCCAACCCCGGCGCCATGCGAATATGGCCGATCCGAAAGGACGCAGCGTTCGGCCCCTTCACCATCATGGTATCGCTCATGACCGACGCGCCCGCGGAGGTGCCGGCAATTATGCCTCCGGCTTCATAGATTTCGTGCACCCGCTCGTCGATGGGGGTGTCGCCGATCTGGCTGGTGATGCGGAGCTGGTCGCCACCGGAGAAGAACACAGCGCTCACGTTTGCGAGCGCGCTTATTTTTTTTTCATGCGCCGCCTCGAGACGGTCGTTGACGTAGAGCTCGACGACTTCCTTGATGCCCAACTCGCCGAAGGACTTCTGATACTTCTCGAGATAGCCATCCGGCTCATGCGAAGCGATGGTCGCAAGGACCAGGCGCCCGTTCGGAACGAGACTTGCGACCTCCTTCAATATGACGCGATCGCCGTCATGGTCCTCGTGGCCACCGATAATGACAAGCGTTCCGGCTTTGCCATTGGAGGGGCGCCTTTTCTTCCTGTCGGTCATCTGCCCTCGTCTCTCTTGCGCACGAAGACATGCGGATGGTTGTCCTCGCTGGTCATGAACGCGACTGCGAACTCCCGGCTGTTGTGCGCCCACCCGGACTTCCCGGTTGGGGTAAGCACGATGGCTCCCGCTTCACCGCCGATCGCCTCAACCTCCATGAGGGAGGGCTCCAGCACCTCCTCAACGCCCGCCATAGCTGTCTGTCCAGAGGAAAGTGCGCGCCGCGCGGAAAGCTCCTGCATGACGCGAGCGGCGAGAGCCTTTCGCGCGATATGCTCGCCGTCTCCCGAAAAGGCCACGGCGCCCAGCTGGTTGTCGGCGTAGTAGCCGCAACCGGGTTGCGGAGAATCGCCCACACGGCCCGGAGCGCTGCCGTCCAGTCCCCCGGTCGAAGTGCCCACGGCGAGATCCCCATACTGGTCAAGGGCAACGACGCCGATTGTATCCTTCGCCTCCGACTTGCTGGCCAAATCGCGTTGCTGCGGCGTGACCAAATCAGCCGGATCGCAAAGCTCCAGTTGTTTATCGGCCGCGAAACGCCTGGCGCCGTCCGACGCCAGCAGGATTGGCTCCTCATGCAGCATGGCCTTGGCGACACTGATGGGATGGCGCACGCCCTTGATCACAGCGACGGCGCCCACATTGAAGTCCCTGCCCTCCATGACGCCTGCGCACATTTCGACCTCGCCGTCCGAATTTAGGGCACTGCCATATCCTGCATTGAACGTCGGGTCCGTCTCGAGGACACGACCGGCGGCTTCTACCGCGTCGACTGCAGTTCCGCCGCCGGCCAGGACGGCGCGACCGGCCTCAAGCGCCTTGATGCACCCGTTGCGATGCGCCTCCTCCTCTTCTGGATCGATCTCCTTGGCACCGCCGTGCAGGATGAGCGACCACATCAGCCAGCCCTCAGATGGCGAACACGGGTCTGATCGGGCCCTCGCCGAGAAGGTGCCGCGCCCTCAAACCCGGTCACGTGGCTCCAGACCGCCTCAACGTCGTCGACGGTGAGCACGACAAGGTCTTTCTCCCGAGCAAGCTGGAGACACACGTCGACGGCCTCTTTTTCGGGACAGACGGCTTGTATGCGCCCTGGAGCGCAGCCGGCGTTCAAGGCGCCTTCCCGCAGCAAGCCGGCGATCGTTCCGGGGGCTCGGCCGCGCAGTTCATGTTCATCCTCCTTGAAGACGATGACGTCGAATATTCGCGAAGCCACCGCGCCCATCTCGCGTATGTCGCAATCGCGGCGGTCGCCCGGTATTGCGACAAGGCCGATCGTGCGCTGATACCCGCGCTTCATATGGGAAACGAGCTTTCCCAGCGCCTTCAACCCGTCGGGATTGTGCGCGTAGTCAACGATCGTGCGGAAACCATGCCCGTCGAAGACGTTGAGGCGACCGGGAGAATGCTCGAACGAGGTGGTGAACTCGGCCAATGCAGCGCGGATAGTTGCCGCAGGTATGTCGTGGCAATGTGCCATCGCAACGGCCGCCAAGCTGTTGGCAACATTGAATTCAGCGGCCCCCTCGAAGGTCGCGGGAATTTCGTCGACGTCCATCAGGAACATCGACTCCCCATCCTCGTGGATGACGATGTCCCAACCGTCCCTGCTGCGCTCCCGCGTCACGGCGCGGCCGCCTTCCGCCACGTGGCTGCACAGGAAATCGGGCCAGTCGCTCCTGTTCACCAGCGAGAAGTAGCAGATCCTGCCCCCTGCTTCGCGCGACATCGCGGAGGTGTGAATGTCGTCGGCGTTGAGGATGCTCCACCCGCCGCGGCGGACAGACTCGACGACCACCGACTTCACTTCCGCCAGGTCGTCGATAGTGTCGATGCCTCTCAGCCCCAGATGATCGCCATGGACGTTCAGCACCGCGCCAATGTCGCATGCGTCGAATGCAAGGCCTTCGCGCAGGATGCCGCCGCGTGCACATTCCAGCACGGCGACATCGACACCTGGCTCGCGAAGCACGATCCTGGCGCTTTGCGGACCCGAGCAATCGCCTGTCATGATCCGCTCGCCGTTCAGGTAGACGCCGGTGGTCGAGGTGAGCCCGACCGTTGCACCATTCGCCTGAAGAATGTGCGAGAGCATTCTGGCGGTGGTCGACTTGCCGTTTGTCCCTGTGATCGCGAAGATTGGAATGCGGCCGTCCTTGCCACCCCTGAAGAGAAGATCGAGCACCGGCCGTGCGACATTGCGGGCGCGGCCTGAGGACGGTTCGAGATGCATGCGAAACCCGGGACCGGCATTCACCTCTATGATGCCGCCGCCGGTCTCGCTGACCGGCCGGGAAATGTCAGGGCAGACGAAGTCGATCCCCGCAATGTCGAGACCGACGATCTGTGCCGCCCGCCTTGCGATCAGTGCGTTTTCCGGATGGATTTCATCCGTCCGGTCAATTGCCGTCCCGCCGGTCGACAGATTAGCGGTGGGTCGCAGGAGCACCATTTGACCCGGCGCTGGAACGCTCGAAAGCGTGAGCTGCGACTTTGACAGGAAATGCTCGACACATTCGTCGATCTCGATGCGGGTCAGCACCGAAGAATGGCCCTCTCCCCGTCGCGGGTCGTGGTTCGTCTCCTCGACGAGTTCGGCGACAGAACTCCGGCCATCGCCGACGACATGTGCCGGGACCCTCTCGGCAAGCGCCACCACCTTTCCTCCGATCACCAGGATCCTGTGGTCCGAGCCGACGAAGTGCTGCTCGACGATAACGCTGCGACTGTGTTCTCGCGCCTGTTCGAAGCCCCAGCGGACTTCGTCCTCGGTTGCGAGGCCGATGTTGACGCCGTTTCCATGATTGCCGTCCAGTGGTTTGGTGACCACAGGGTACCCGAGCCGTGCCGCTGCCGCGACCGCGTCCTGCGCCGATCGCACCAGTTCCCCGCTGGGGACCGTTAGCCCGGCCTGCTGCAGCAGAAATTTTGTCAGGTCCTTGTCGGAGGCGATTTCGGTCGCGATCTCGGAAGTGAGGTCGGTGCAGCTGGCGCGGATTCGCTTCTGATGCTTGCCTTGGCCGAGCAGCACCAGGCTGCTGTCATCGAGCCGCGCCGCGGGAATCCCCCGTCTCCCGGCCTCGCGCACCAGAGAGGCGGTCGTGGGGCCCAAGGCACGCTCGGCGGCGCGAGCCTTGAGCTGCTGCAGCCTCACTGCGAAATCGAATGGCCCGTCCATTTCGGCAATCTCGTCGAGCCCCTCGAGGCCATGCAGATTGGCCGGCAGGAGACCATCCACCAACTCGAGCGCAACTCGTCCGGCGAGCAGCCCCACAACCTCATCATTGTAGGCGAACATGACGTTGTAAGTGCCCGGACTGCCTTTGACCGAACGTGTCTTTCCTCGTGTCACCCGGTGGCCCAGCATGTTCTGCAGTTCCAGGGCGACGTGCTCCACGACGTGGCCGAGCCAGGTTCCTTCCTGCATACGGCGGACGAACCCGCCGGCGACGCCATAGCTGCAGCCATGGGCCGCAAGGCCGGGCAACAGGCGAACGATGTCCTCGGTAAACCCGGGCAGCTTGTCTGTCGGGAACGCCTCAAGGGCCCCGAGGTCAATCTGGATCCGGACCATTGGACTCATGCTGTAGAGATGAGGTCCGCGGAACACGCGAGCGTCCACGACACGGATTCTGGTGCGAAAACGCGAGGCGTCTTGGTGAATTTCGTTGCCCGACATAGCCCGTTCTCCTGACTAGCCCCGCAAACTTCTTGAGGATCGATACGTTCCCGACGATGAAACGCAAATATTTTTGCGCGATCGAGAAACAAAAAGCATGTTTAACATATGTTGGCCAAATAACAGATTCTGGTCATCTTACCTGCCGCAAGGGGCGGGCCAAGCATGCGCCTGCTTGTTCCTAAGCATAGCCCGGCAAGCCGCGGCCCATTGGAGGCGAGACCCGACCAGGGTGGGGACAGAGATCCCAGGTGCCGAGTGCCGGGTGGGCTTGTGGCGACCGCTTTGAGGGCAGCATCGAAGCATTTATATTTTCAACGCCGGACGCCCACCGGGGAACATTTCCAAATGCACTGTGTTTGGCGCCACCCTTGCCCACCGGAACTAAAGCCATGCAGAGTCGGAAATTGGTGAAGGCCGCGCTGGTCAAAGAGATCGACGCCGTCCGCCTCAGCATCTCGCTCCTTGAAAAGGAGTTGTGGAAAGCTGGCAGACCCGGGAAGATTGGATGGCGTTCAGGATACGAGCTAACCGCCCAAAAAGCTCGCCTCGCCAAACTGGAGAACGTGCTTGCGCACTATCCGTCCGTGACGCGAGCCCGAGCATTGGACAGCAACAGCTTGAGTTACGGGCAACGGAACCAGGTGAGTTTGGGGAAGCAAGATGGCTGACCGACGCTCGATCAGAACTCCGCTAGCTCGAGTGCGCGGCCTTGGGTCGGCTAAACACGGAACCGAAACGTTCATGCTGGAACGACTGACATCTGCTGCACTGTTGATCCTCGTCATCTACATCGTCGCGGTCGTCATAAGGCTGAGCGGAGAGCCTCGAGATGTCGTCATCCGCGTAGTCGGATCGATCTATGTCGCACCCGCCCTCATCGCCTTCATTCTGGTGAACTGCGTCCACATGCGGCTGGGCATGCAATCGATCATCGAAGATTATTGCCACGCCACGGTGCTGAAATCTGTCCTGCTGATCGCCAACTGGTTGTTTTGCTGGGCAGTAGCCCTCGCCAGCTTTTTCGCCGTGCTCGTGATCAGCTTCCGATAGGTCAATTCACGGCCAGCGCGGCGCGCGCCTTCCAACTCAGCGCCGATCCCGCCGCCGGTCGCGCTCGCCAGCCGGATTCATTTGATTTTCGGCAGCCTGTCCCATTGATGGAAAGGCGGTGGAGAGGTCAACTCCCATTCCAATGTGGTGGCTCCCGGCCCCCAGGGGTTCATGCCGGCGGCCCGTCGCCGGTGGAAAGCCTCCACGATGCCGGCAAGGAAAATCAGGACACTCGCGGCCGACAGATACGATCCAAAGGAGGAGACCATGTTCCAACCGGCAAAAGCGTCGGGATAGTCGATATAGCGACGTGGCATGCCGGCCATTCCGAGAAAGTGGTGGGGGAAGAAGACGAGATTCACACCGACGAAGGTCGTCCAGAAATGGATTGCAGCCAAAAGCGGATTGTACAAATATCCAGTCATCTTCGGAAACCAGTAATACCAGCCCGCGAAGATGCCGAAGATCGCACCCAACGAGAGAATGTAGTGGAAGTGTGCGACGACATAGTAGGTGTCGTGCAATTGGCGGTCCAGGCTGGCATTTGCAAGCTGTACGCCGGTCACGCCTCCGACAGTGAACAGGAATATGAAGCCGAGCGCCCACAGCATCGGGGCGCGCAGGCTAAGGGAACCACCCCACATGGTCGCGATCCAGGAGAACACCTTGATCCCAGTCGGCACCGCGATCACCATCGTGGCGAAGGTGAAATAGCGCTGCGTGTCCAGCCCTATTCCGCTGGTGTACATATGGTGGGCCCAGACGACGAAGCCGATCGCTCCGATCGCGACGATCGCGTAGACCATCCCCAGATAGCCGAAGATCGGCTTTCGCGAAAATGTGGAGATCACCTGGCTGACGATGCCGAAGGCCGGCAAGATCATGATGTAGACTTCCGGATGGCCGAAAAACCAGAAGAGATGCTGGTACAGGATAGGATCGCCGCCGCCGTCCGGCGCGAAGAATGTGGTGCCGAAATTTCTATCGGTCAGGAGCATTGGGATGGCCCCTGCCAGGACAGGCAGGGCCAGCAGCAGCAGGAATCCGGTGATGAGGATCGACCACACGAACAGAGGCATTTTATGCAACGTCATCCCTGGCGCGCGCATATTGAAGATCGTGGTGATGAAATTGATGGCGCCTAGTATCGAGGAGGCTCCCGCGATGTGCAGAGAAAGAATGACCAGATCGACGGCAGGACCGGGATGGCCGGACGTCGACAGGGGCGGGTAGAGGAACCAGCCGGTCCCGGGACCGTATCCGCCGGGGACGCTGGGCATGAAGATCGACAATAAAAGCAGCATCAATGCCGGCGGCAGCAGCCAGAACGAGATGTTATTCATGCGTGGGAACGCCATGTCCGGGGCGCCGATCATGATCGGAACCATCCAGTTGGCGAAACCACCGATCAGTGCGGGCATGACGGTGAAGAAGATCATGATCAGCGCGTGCGCCGTGGTGAACACGTTATAAAGTTGCTTGCCGGCATCTATGGCCGCGTCGCCTTGGTAGCCGTAGATCATCGATCCCAACCCGGGGAAAACCTGGATCCCGGGTTGCTGCAGTTCAATTCGCATGCCCACCGACAAGAGCATGCCGATGACCCCCGCGATGAAGGCGAAGATCAGGTAGAGGGTTCCGATATCCTTGTGGTTTGTCGAAAACAGCCAGCGGGTGATGCCCCGCGCTTGTGGTCGTCGCGGCTGCTCGGAGCCGCCGCCGAATATTCACTCATGAATGTTCTCCGCTTCAGCCATCCCCCAACAGGGCATCCGAACCATGATGTAAGTTGATTGTTCCTCCCCAGAACGCCCGACGCGAGGGAACATACGGCAGAAGCCAAGGTTCGGGTCGGGCGCGGCGTGCCCGCGGTTGAAGGGTCGACATCCATGCTGGCAATCATTGCTGGGACTTTGGTTCTGACGACAGTGGTCGGCGGGCTGATTACCGCCTTCTGGATCGAGGCCCGTCATGATCTCCACGACCCGACGCCGGACAGGGCGATGCACCTGGAGCTGCTAACCAGACTTGGCTCTCCGGTTTCGGCGGAGTCGTCCTGATATGGACACCATCACCGCGAAACTCGATCCGAGAACGAGAGTCGGCTGGCTTCTGCTCGGCTTCGCGCTGGGCGGTTTCTTCGACGGCATCGTCCTGCACCAGATTCTGCAATGGCATCATCTTCTCTCGGGCCTCGCCGACCCGGCGGGTTCCGACCTGCGCTTCCAGATCATGGCCGACGGCCTCTTCCACTTGTTCATGTACGTGTTCACCGTTGCCGGCACGGTGCTGCTGGTGGCGGCGAGGGCAGCAGGCAGGCGGGCCGTAACGACGACCGAGATCCTTCGGCTGGCCTTCATCGGGTTCGGCGTCTGGCATCTGGTGGACGCCATTGTGTTCCATTGGCTGCTCGGCCTGCATCGGATCAAGATGAACAGCGACATGCCGCTCGCCTGGGATATTGGGTGGCTGGTCATCTTCGGAATCGTGCCGCTGCTGTTGGTGCTGGTGCTGCCCAACCGCGGTGGACCGGCAGGTGCCTCGGCGGCTCTGACCAGCATCGTCCTGCTTGCAGGACTGGCTGCGGGTGCTGGCCCGCTCTTCAACGGTGCCGCCACTTCCGTCATCGTCTTTCGAGCTGGGATGCAACCGGCCGCGATGATGCAGGCGGTTCAAGCGGCCGACGCCGACCTCAAGTGGGTCGACGCCAGCGGCACCATCTGGGCCGTCGATAGAGTCTCATGGCGCGGGTTGATGACCCTGCACGCGCGCGGCGCCCTGGTCGTCGGCACAACGCCTGTCATTGCCGGATGCCTCGCCTGGACCGATGCCGCTGGTGCGAGCAGTCGTCCCATCCAGCAGTGAGGCATCCTAGCCCGCTTCCGAAAGATGGCGGGCTTTTTGTCGGCCGGTTGCCACGCCTGGCCGACGGCAAAGAGTGGCACATTGCGGATTGGCAAAGGGTAAGATCGATGAAGAACAGCTATCAGAAGCCGGCATTCACGAAACGTGAGCGGCTGTCGTCGGTGACGGCTTCGCCCAACTCATCCGGGGTCTCCGGGATTATCGAGTAATCAAGAGAATTGCAGCTTTGGAAGGCCCGCTGCTCAAAGGTGGCGGGCTTTTTGTGCATTAGTGGAACCTGATATGTCGAGGCAGGTTGGAAACGGCGGCAGCGTCCCCCGCTGCCGGGCCTGGGTCCCAAGCCTTGGCCGGGTCCGCCTCTGCCCGCCAGCAGGGGCGGACCCACTGCAACATGGCTCCGAAAATGAAGTTTGGATTGCGCTCGGTTTCCCTGGCCGAGCATAACACCGGAAGGCCCGTTACTGCTCCCTCAGTGGCGGATTTTTCAATGGCAGGTTGGCCGGTGAAGCATCACGTCGCGGTTCTCAGGACCCGTAACGCTACCCTGAATTGCTGGATTCGTTGCCCTTGGCATCGCAGACCTTGCATATCAGATCGAGACGGGAGCCAGCACCAGAACGGGCCAACTCTGCCAGAATCTCGGTCAGTACTGCGGTGTCGGAAAGGTCCAGACATAGCGAGCCATACCTGGCGGCGGTACCTGCTGGGCACGGCTTTCCGCAGATGGTCTGATGAACCAAACCTTGAGCGCATCATTGTGAGCCACGGCGATGTCATCACGGCAACTGCGCGATGCTCAAGCAGATCGCGAGATTTCGGGCATAGCGGAAAATCTCCGGATGGTGGCGCCGCAGCCAAGCCGCGTTATCTGTTATAAGTCATCAACTGACTGAAAGCGTGGGCAGCCATGTGCAACGACTATGAGCAGCATATCGCCTGGGCCGAATATTGCAGGATGATGCAATTGCTGGCGCTCGACATTCCCACTTATCAAACCGAACTGGATCTGCCGCAGGCGGATGACATCCGCATCAGTGATCTCGCCCCGATCATGCGCGCCGCCGGCGACACGAGCGAACTCACGCGCATGACCTTTGCCTTTCCGCCCTCCGGGCCCAAAGGCGGGCCGATCTTCAACTTCCGCTCGGAAGGACGGAACTTCTCCAACAGCAAGCGCTGCCTTATTCCGGCGTCGGCTTTCTTCGAATTCACGGGAAAGAAGTCTCCAAAGGCTAAGCATCGCTTCACGCTCAACGGCGCCTCGTTCATGGCGATCGCCGGCCTGTGGCGCGATGGCGACGGCAACAAGCCCCCGACATTCGCTATGCTGACGACGGAACCCGGCCTGGACGTGGCGCCCATCCACAATCGCCAGATTGTGGTTCTGCGCCCGGATAATTGGGCGGCATGGATCCACCTCACGAAACCCGAGGTGGAGCTGTTGAAGGCCCTGCCGGCCGGGTCGCTGGCGGTAGAAACCGTGCGACAAGGAAGCGACTAGCTCAGATGCCGGTGCGTTTTGCGCAAACACGAAAGATTCTTGGCGGCTTGGCTGCGGCAATTGTGGCCCCTCGAGATCGCGGCTCTCGCCAAAGCGTCAGCACCTCGTTGTCACTGATTACCGAGTGGCCCCTTCCGCCATCAGCGACGCTTGGCTCGTCGGTGCGCACGAAAGGTATCGAGCGTGAAATACGTGCCCGCCTGCCTTGGGCGGTGAGGAAGTACGTCAAAGCCGAGACTGGTCGCATGACATTGCGGATGCGCGAAGACGATGCCGAAGAGTTCGAGGCCGCCTCGAACAAGATCGCCAAGACACTGGAAACCATCGCAGTACTCCCGGTCCTGCCGCGCGAGGCCGAAGACATCCTTGCGATCTCTTCGCGTGAGCGTCACAAGTGGCTGAAAGACGGACGGCTGCAAAGCATTGGGACCCGCACCGTGAAGATGCGCGGTCGATCCAAGGCCGTCACCTTCCACGTGTTCGATCCCAGGCACATCGAGGACATCCTTGATCGTGATCTGCCAAGCCTTTGGCGTGAAGAGGACGCGCAGCAAGTTACAGAGAACAGGCGACGTGGCGCCGGCAAGGCTGCCCTGACGCGGGCGGGAAAGGGTAGCGAGAAGGTTCGCGGTGCCGGGAATGACCCCAGAGATGACGCTCCCCGGCCCAAGTTGAAGGGCTGGAACGCGTTCGACGACGAGGGCCTGCTCCGTTAAATCCGTCTAGCCATTCGCGTCCAGAATGAGCCCTGAGCGAAAGCTAACCGGGAGCCGAAACGATCTGCAGTCGCGATTGGCACGTCCCGAACCAATCCATGCTCAAGGAGTTCTTCAAACCGACAACCGCCCATTTTTGAGGATGGCAGATGTTCGACAACTTCGTGCTTGAAATGTTGGAAACCGAGGGCGAGCCGATAAGGCTTCGGCATGGCGGATCTGGGCCGCCTCTGCTTCTGATCCATGGCCATCCTCGCACCCATATGACTTGGGGCCAGGTCGCGGACTTGCTGTCAGCAAGCTTGGGCCACCATAGTTTCTTCGTCGCCGGGCAATGATCGTGGAAGTCTGGTCGCTTTCAGAATGGCGATGGACCATCCCAACCTGGTGCGAAACTGATTGCCGTGGATGGATTGCCAGTTATCGAGCATCTGGAACGGGCCGACTGGAACTTTGCCCGCGATTGGTACCACTGGTTCTTCTTTGCTCAACCCGAGAAGCCGGAACGGGCCATCCTTGCAGACCCGATGGCATGGTACAGCGCCTTGCGGCCAGATGAGATGGGACACGATGCCTATGACGAATTGGTTTCATTCATCCACGATCCCGCCATCGTCCATGGCATGGTCGAAGACTACCGCGCAGGTATCAGGATCGACCATCGCCACGACCGCGAAGACCGAGATGACGGCAGGAAGGTGCACTGTCCGATGCTCTGCCTTTGGTCGCTCGACGACGACTTGGAGCAGATCTATGGCGATCCGGTTGCCATCTGGAAGCACCGGGCCGACGACGTGGGGGCTACGGAATCAAGAGCGGGCACCATGTCGCCGAAGAAAATCCTACCGCTCTCGCAGCAGCGTTCAAGGCCTTTCTCTGAAAAATGACAGAAGCACCGATTGAGCGATCGCTCATGCGTATCGACGAACCCAGCCATTGTTCGGCAGACTCGTTCTTGCACCGCCCTATTTGAAATCCCGCGTCTTCACCTTGATCTGGTCGATGTGCAGATAGGGATCGATGATGTTCCTCGGCCCCGGTCCTTTCGGCATGCCGCGCGGGTCTGGCGTTGGGCTGCCGTGATGGAACTCATCGCCGCGCCCATGCGGCAAAGGGAACGCAGCATCTCGATCGCCAACGCTGGCCAGATCGGCGGAAAGATCGCTCAAACGATGAGCGACAAGATGAACCACCTCGCCCTCCCGCTGAATGCGCCCATAGACGCCGATCATGCCGGCGCCGAGCACGACCCTGCGATATTTTTCGAAGACCTTGACCCACACCACTAGATTGGCGATGCCGGTCTCATCCTCGATCGTAATGAACATGACGCCCTTGGCCGAGCCAGGTCGTTGGCGGACCAGCACGAGGCCTGCTGCCTCCCGCCATTGGCCGTCGCGCGCCTGCATGGCCTCACGACACGAGACGATGCGCTTGCGCCCCAGGTCGGCGCGCAGGAACGAAACAGGATGGTCGCGCAGGGTCAGTCCAACATGCCCGTAGTCCTCGACCACTTCGCCCGCCGGCGGTCATCGCACGCAGCGCGACAACGGGCTCCTGGATCTCCGATACTGTCCGCTGCTCGCTGCCGGAGGCCGCCGCAAACAGTGGCAGCGGCTCGTCGCGGAGTGCCGCTGCGATCGATCACGACTGCTCACGCTGCATGCCGGCGGTAGCAAAAGACGCGCCCAATAGTCGGCCCCTGCGATGTAGCGCTCTCCCCCTAACATCGTTCCCGGATTTGGGAAGGCTGGCTAAGTCTTGGTCAAATTCGACAGGACAGCCCTCAATCTGGAGTGCCAGTTTGCCGTCCAACGCGACCGAAGTTCTTCGCCCGCTGGTTCGCACCGGATCGCGACGCGTGGCGTTCGTCACCGCTCTTGCCCTCAACCCTCCGTTATCCTGGCCAGCGCCACAACCTAGTTGCCGCCGCTTAGCTATCGCTCAAACGAGGTTGTCGTGTTGCCGTCGGGGTACGGAAAATCATGGCTGTTTCCTATAGAAGGAATCGCTTGCCACGGTGGTGCAGGAAGTCGGCGATGTGAAGAATAGAGGCGCATCGGCATTTTAAGGTGGATTAGGTCCTGACCGACAAATGGTGCTACATGGGCGATGAAGAATGCCCGCCCAGCGTACGTTGTCTACGCACCACCGCTGATCGGCCTTCCGTTCCTGGCTGTGATACTGGCTCTGGTGGGACGACCATCGCAACGCCCTTTGACAACGCAGATGAAGCGGCCGCCCACAACAAGGTGATGGCGGTTACAGGTGCGCTACGGCAAAGCGGACTTGATAATCACCGTCCATGAAACTGCTACGCATCACACCGATTGTCATTCTTGCCTGTGCCTTTGCCCTTGCGGCCTGCGCCAACACCGTCCGAGGCGTCGGCCGGGACGTCAAGGCAACGGCCAACGCAGTCGACGACACGGTCAACAAACCATGATGCAGAGGACCGTCACGGTTACCGAGAAGACAACGGGCCGCGTGATCGGAGCGCTGCCGATCGATCTTGCGCAGCAGGATCACGAGGCCTCCGATGATCAGTATTTCAGCAAGGCGTTCGAAGCCGCCATGGACAGTGGCCTCATTCGCGAGGACGACAAGCATGCGGTTGAATTCCGGCTTGAATAAAGTCGACGATGCAACGGCTTTCTGTCGCGTATCCGCGCATTGTGGTTTGCATGGTTTTGCACCTCAGCCATCCAGCAGGGGTGAATCAACACACCGTCCAGTCCAACTATCCCTAGGACAGCCCGCTGCGGCTATGAATGGGAGCGGCCGGTTTGGCCCGGAGGTGAAGCAGCAGCCGCTGCTCAAAGCCACTCAGTAGAGCAAATCGGCGTATTGGTAGGCGAACACCCTCCGTGCTCGCATCGGTCACCTCAAGAAAGTAGTTTCCGGATCGGTGTAGCGTCACGGGCATTTTCGTTGCCTGTGCGGCGGCGCAATAGGATGTCGGGGCCTCAGCTCGGTATTCCGCTATCACCTGGCCCGCTGTATATTCTCGGATTTGATACCCCACGGTCAGCCCCAGGGTCCGACTCATCCATTAGAGATATCTAACATTTCCCTTTTGGCGAGGCTGGGTGTACTTTAGGTACCGCTGGGTGATCCTAGCGACCCACTGCCCGCTGCCGAGAGGTGGCGGGCCTTTTTGTTTATGTGTGGAACGCCGAAATCCAATGGGAGTTGGAATGCTGTCACCGTCCTTCCGTGGAGGCGATGATGGCCATGGACGTACAGCCGTGGTCGGCCCGCTCTCTGCTTCCTCACTGGGCGGGCCATCTCGCGGGTCGCTCACCGGCAATGACCTGGTGCACCATGCCGTCGACCTCAATACGCAAGTTCGAATACGACCCGGAAACCAGGGTTCTCTCAGTGTGGTTTGTAGCGAGTGGCAGGCAGTACGACTTTCTGGATGTACCGCCGGAGATCGTCGCCGATTTCAAATCTGCCTTTGCCAAGGGCCGCTATTTCAATGATCGGATCCGCAACCAGTTCGCGTTCCGGCCAGTGGCAAGCTCCGGTTCCAGCGGTTCATGCTGAGGCAGATTGTGCCAAGCGACCTGGCGGAAATCGCGCATGTCGAACTGCTGGCCGCAGACCGGACAGGTCATGAAATTGTCGCGCTCGTCGGCAGGCTCGCCGCCGTGCTGCGTGCCGGGAATCGGCGGTCCAAGGTCGGATAGCTTCGTCATAACCATCAAACATTCAATTCGTCTAAAATGTTCCGGAACCATTTTAGCTAGCGCTAATTGAATCGCACTATGCGAGTCAGCGCATGCGTCTGAAGTTCATCAAGCCCATGGAACCCGAGCTGGTCGAAACGCCACCGCAGGGCGACGAATGGCTCCATGAGATCAAATTCGACGGGTATCGGACCCAAATCATCAAGGATGAAAACGGGATCCGGCTGTTCACCAAGAACGGATACGACTGGACAGGCCGCTATATCGAACTTGCCGGAGAGGCGGAGGCGATCGAGGCGGAAAGTTTCATCATCGATGGCGAGACAATCACGGTCAACGAGGCCGGCCTGTCCGACTTCCAGGCCCTGCAGTCAGCCGTCACCCGTCGTAAGCCTTCGCGCGATCTGTATTTGGTGGCATTCGACCTCCTGCACCTGAACGGGCATGATTTGCGCAACATGCCGGTGGAAGACCGCCGCGAGATCCTGCAGGAACTGATTCCAGCCGTCGGTCGCATTCAGGTCAGCAAAGCCATGCCCGGCACCGGAGACGCGGTTTATCACCTGGTCGACAGGGCGGGGTTGGAGGGCATGGTCTCGAAGCGCAAGGCCAGCGTCTATCGCAGCGGACCGACGATGAACTGGCGCAAGATCAAGTGCTATGCCGAAAAGGAAATGGACATTATTGGCGTGCAGCGCGAGGCTGGGAAGCCGGCAATGGTGCTCATGGCCGACAAGGGCCGCTACGCCGGCGGCGCCTTCGTTGCCTTTAAAGCCGACAAGCGCCAGCGACTATGGGATCGCGTGCAAGGGAAAGTCGGCGGACCAGTGCCCATCGGTCTAAAGAAAGAAAAGGCCGAATGGCTCAAGCCTGGTCTGGTCGGTCGCGTGCGGTTCCTGAAGGGCGAGGAGAAGCTTCGCCATGCGAAGCTGCTGGACTACCGGGAGGAATAATTCTTGGGCTGCAGGCAATGAGTGCCCACGTTGCGGAACAGAACCGTGTGGCTGACGTTGTGCCGACATCGGCACGTCTAGGAGAAACGGCATGGTGGCGCCGCGCGCGGTCTGGAAGGGCTTTCTGAGGGTCGGTTCCGTGTCGTGCGGGGTGAAGATAGTTGGTGCCACAAGCGAGGCATCCAAGATCCACTTCAAGATTCTGAACCGCAAGAACGGCTTGCCCGTCAAGAGCGCCTATGTCGACGAAGGGACCGGCGATGTTGTCGAAGTCGCGGATCAGATCAAAGGCTACGAGGCGGACAAGGGCGAGTTCATACAAGTCGAGCCGGACGAGATCAAGAAACTGAAACTGACGTCGCAGCATACGCTTGATGTCGATTCCTTTGTTCCGGTTGCCGAGATCGACACACGTTACCTGGAGAAGCCATACTACCTAATCCCGGCTGACGGCGCCTCGTTGGAGGCCTTTTCTGTCCTGCGCGATGCGATGGCCAAGAAGCGCGTTGCGGCGCGATCCTGCGTCGTGCTCTATCAGCGCGGGCGCGAAGTGTTGATACAGCCGCTTGAAAAAGGAATGCTGCTGACCGAGTTGCGCGCCCACAATGAGATGACGTCGGAAGACACCGTCTTCGACGATGTGAAAAGCCCAAAATACGATTTGGATCTGCTCGAAATCGCGGGGCTTCTCATCGACAAGAAGGTGACAAAGTTCGATCCTTCGAAATTCGAGGATACTTACGAGGATGCGTTGATTGCCATGATCGACGCCAAGCGCAAGGGCAAAAAGCCCCCGAAACCGGCGCCAAAGCCCCAGGAGAACGTGGTCGACCTGGCCTCGGTTCTTCGAAAGAGCCTCGCCAAGGAAGGCATCGGCAAAGACCGGCCAAAGGCCAAGAGCCGCAAATCGGCATAGTTAAAAATAGCAATCCCACCATCACCGCGCATGACCCAGTAGTTTTGGCGCGCTCGCGCGTTTCCGGCGTCAGGTCTTCGGCCAATCTCACCGGCTCGTCGCATGCGACGCTGCGGCGATCGGGAGGAAAGACCATGACGCCTGACGCGACAAATCGCGGAGGCTACGGGCAGCCTAGACACATCGGCCCTTGTTGCTGGATTGCCGTTGTGCCGTAGCTATAGGCTCGTCATTTGGTCACTCCTTGTGACCAACTGGTCGGCGTGGTCACCATCACCCAAAAAATGATCGTGCCGACCTGGCCATGGACCGATGCCATGTGAGATTGCGTTCATTGGATGTTCGTTGCTTTAGTCAATCGCAATGTAGCGTTGAGCGGAACGAAGTGGGCCCGCCACTGAGGACACAAACAGCGGCGGGCCTTGCTTTGAGACCTGGCCCGGGGAGCCAGGCTGCGAACCCAACTTCGATTTCAGAAAGAGGTTCCAAGCCTGCAGAAAAAACCCCCGCTGCCTTGACGTCCAAAAGTCCATTCGGTGACCTGCTGGCTATCGTGTCGCGGTCAGGATATTCGTCCTGTCGCCGGCGCGAATTATGCTCTGCGTCTCAGTCGGTCGGGCCCTTGGGCTTCGTCTCGGACGTAGCTCCGTCGAGGAGACAACCCGGCGAGAGGTCACATCGAGCAGATGCAGGCACTCAGTCAATTCTTGCCGGGCCGATTGGCCTTGGATGATTCCACGTCCAGCTGGGCGCGACTGGCATGAAGCAAGGCCGCGATCAAATTTTGGTCGGCTGACTTTTTGCCGGTGTATAGGCACACAAGCTCGCGGGCCTGGACCGTCGAATCGGATTCCGGGCTCTCCCTGATGGCTGACGTAAGAGCCCGGGAGAGTATGTCGAAATCCAACAACGAAATACCCGGTCGGCTTCCTTTCATGGCCAAATCCATCCTGTTGGTCTGCAGGCAATACTCGAAAGGTCGATAATGATGAGAATCGGCATCACCCCCATTCCTTCACGTGCTCAACTTCAGAAGCTCTCGGGACATTTCGCCGAGCCCGGCGGCGGCGCGTGGATAGCCGCGGTGCAGCGCCACCGCAATTACAAAGGTTAATTCGGCTACGCCATCGAGGATCAGATGGCTTGGGGCCGAGTGTTCGCAAATCGCAGCTATAAATCAAATCTTCGGGGTAAGTTGACATGCTGGCCATGTGCATTCGGTCTTGTCATCCACGGCAGCGTTGCAGACACTTTCTCGGTGAAGCCGACCTTTGTGCCCGTTTCAGTTCAGTCATGGGTCTTGCGCGTGGGCTCCAGACTTCCGACCATCGTACGCCGAATAGCAGGCATCACAGGCCTCGTGCGGCTCAGCTGGCCACTGGACAACGCTACAGCATTGATCACACAGCCGATTTCGGAGATCGCCGACTTCTCTTGCGTTCACACGCCAGAGATCGCTAGTCTAAACCTGTGCGCGAAGTTCCTTGCATCGATAAAAGCACACGCGCTCAGGAGCGGATCGCAGGCTTTTGTTTGTCCACCTGTGTGGTCGCCGGATGCGCCGAAACGTAAGGACTTTCGCCTCGCCGACCGGAGTCGCCGACCGTGCGCGCAAAGCCGCAGAGCAGTTCCCGCAGCCGCATGTTGAGCCGGACCGCCACTTCAAACATACCGCTCATCGGCTTCACAACTCTGGTGCGCTCCGGTAGGGGGCCAGCCCAGCAGCACAGATCGCGACGCCGTCTCTGGCCTGTCAGTCAGGAGTTTGCCACAGCAACGAAAAGCGATTGTCCCTGCCGGTCGATACGGAACAGCACTGGCTTTTTCTGCTGACGGGATTTCGCCCATTCCTCGCGGACGTCAGACGGCTGGGTCATGTTTCGGTTGTTGGCCGACACGATGACGTCGCCGGGCCGGATGCCGCTTTCGGCCGCAAGACTGTTGGGAGCGACATCCTGGACGAACACGCCCGTGGTGTCGGCCTGTAGGCCGAGTTGCTGGCGCGCTTCGTCCGGAATGGCGCTCAGCGACATACCAAGGCGCTGGTCCTCAGTACCCAGGCTTGGAATGGCACCGGTCTGTTCCTCCTGGTCCCTGCGTCGATCGACAGTCAGCGACAATTCCTGGTTTGTGCCGCCCCGGTTCGTTGTTACGGTCACTTTCGATCCCGGCTTCTGGCTTGCTGCCGCCAGCGTCAGGTCATGGACGCCTTGGATGTCCTTGTCGTTGAACCGGGTTATCACGTCGCCGGCCTGGATTCCCGCTTTCTGCGCCGGGCTGCCAGCCTCGACCGAGGCAACCAGCGCGCCCTTGGCGCCCGGCATTCCGAGCGCCTCGGCGATGGAAGGCGTGATCTCCTGAAGACGCACGCCGATGAAGCCGCGCTCGATGCGGCCAGTGCTGATCAGTTGGTCGACGACAGTCCGAGCTGTGCGCGAGGGCACCGCGAATCCAATGCCTATGCTACCGCCTGACGGCGACACGATTGCCGTGTTGACTCCGATGACTTCGCCGCGCGCGTTGAACAAAGGACCTCCCGAGTTACCTCTGTTGATCGAGGCGTCAGTCTGCAGGAAATCGTCGTAAGGACCGGCCTGGATATCGCGAGAGCGGGCAGAAAGGACGCCGACAGTGACCGTGCCCCCGAGACCGAAGGGACTGCCGATGGCGATGGTCCAGGCCCCTGGTTGCATCGCGTCAGAATCCCCCCAGGCCGTCGCCGTCATGTTGGGCCGAGGCTCGACTTTCAATACCGCGATGTCGGTTGCCGGATCGCGGCCCACCACCCGGGCGGGCGCCGTCTCCTTGTCGGAGAACACGACGTGAATCTCAGTTGCGTCGGCGACGACATGGTTATTGGTGACGATGTAGCCTTCGGGACTGATCACAAAGCCGGAGCCGAGTGCTTCCCGCACCTGGGGCTGGATACGCCCTCCTCCGTCGAAGGGATTGAGAAAGTCGTTGAGCGTCGTTTGATCCTGGATGATCTGCCTGGTCGTGATGGCGACAACCGCGGGCAGCTTCTGACGCACGATTGCGCTGAAGTCGTTCGGAATTTCCTGTGCGGTGGCCGGAGCAAGGCCGCCAGTCGAGAGCATCAGGGCTCCTGTGATCAAGCCAATGCACAAGTTCCTAGAGAGGTAAGACATGACTGGTTCTCCTGCCGGATCGGGTCCTTGATTTTCGCCCGACGTCAGAACTGAGATTCTCGCCGATTGTTTCACCGGCTGGATAAAATGGTTCTAAGGCGTTGACCACGGGAAATGTGACCCGTGCCAAGCCATTGAAACTTGCTTGAGACGTCCCAAAATTTCGTCTGGCGGGAATCGCGAGAGCCGCCAAACTCAAACACGCAGGAGATTGTCTGAAGCGGAGGACCATCAATGGAAGCAGCCATTTCGACCCATTTTGCCTCGATTGAACCCGTGGCCCCCGATGTTTTTCTGGACCGATTGCTGCATCCGGCACGGCATTTCAAACATCCCCACGACGTCTTGGCCGACGTTGCCCTGGACGGTCAGGAGAAGCGCGCCATCCTTTCGTCATGGGCGTCGGATGCCTGCGCGGTAGAATCCGTGCCAGCGCTTCGCATGCTGCCGGGGGCGGGTGAACCAGTCAGCTTCGATGCGATCATGGATGCATTGCAACAATTGGATCAATCGGACGAGCTTGCCGGTCCTGATGGCAGTGACAGCGCGATGGTGGCCGGGTTCGTGCCATTCATCGATCGGATTTAAGCGCGACCTGATTGTTCGTGAACCATTGACCCGTCGGCGAGTGACCCCGCCGGCGGGGGGTGGCATGGGTGCGTTTCGCCCGGATTGCCGCTGAAAATTTTCCTAATACCTCTTGAAGGTGCAAGTCGCGATTCTAAATTGATGGTCGCCGGTCGCCTGATGGGGCCGGCAAGACCAGGAGGCGGCAAGGCTCTTGGCGCCTCCTATGATCCATGTTGCTCAAAGGAGGATGTGGTTATGAACCTCGATTTTACCCCCCTGTACCGGTCCAGCATCGGCTTCGACCGCATGGTCGACATGCTTGAAAATGCGAGCCGTGTGGCCTCGTTCGACAACTGGCCGCCCTACGATATCGCCAAGGTTGATGATGATGACTATCGCATCACGATGGCGGTCGCCGGTTTCTCGCAGGACCAGCTGACCATCACTCACCAGCCCAACATGCTGGTCGTGAGCGGGTCGCAATCCGGCGATGAGAACGGCCAGTATCTCTACCGCGGCATCAACGGGCGCGCTTTCGAGCGTCGGTTCGAACTGGCCGATCATGTCAAAGTTGCTGGCGCCAGCCTTGAGAACGGGCTGCTGAGCATCGATCTCAAGCGCGAGGTTCCCGAGGAGATGAAACCGCGCAAGGTCGAGATCTCCAGCGGGGCTCCCATGCCGAAGATCGAAGCCCCCAAGGTCGAGACCGAGAAGCTGGCGGCCTGAGCAATCCACGATGAAGGCATCGCTTGAGCCGGGCGTCCGGCCCGGCTCACAGACCTACGAAAGGAGAAAGACAATGAGCGTACGTGACTTGATCCCATGGGGCCGGGGCAACGGAAACTCGGCGCCCAGTCTCTTCCCTGATGGAGATCGAGACCCCTTCGTCTCCCTCCACCGGGAGGTAAACCGGCTGTTCGATGACGCCTTCCGCAGCTTCGGCGCCAGACTGCCGGCCTTCAGTCCCTCTTTTGCCGCCACTTGGCCCAGCGTCGAAATTTCCGACACGGACAAGGAAGTCCGCGTCACGGCGGAAATACCCGGCCTGGACGAGAGCGACATAGAAGTCCTGCTGGACAACGGGGCGCTCAAGCTTAAAGGCGAGAAGCGTTCCGAGACCGAGGACAAAGACCGGCAGTTCTCCGAGCGCTTCTACGGTCGCTTCGAGCGCCTCATTCCGCTCGGCTACGAGGTCGAGGAAGACAAGGTCAACGCCGCCTTCAAGAACGGGGTGCTGACCGTGACCTTGCCCAAGACCGAGCGGGCGCAGGCGAAGGCCAAGCGGATCGCAATCAACGGCAAGAACTGACGCACGGCAGTATGAGCAGCGGCCGTCACGGCCGCTGCTCGTACCACCCTTCATGATGGGAGGGACAGACAATGGAGACAGTTCAAAGCAGCGACATCAGAAACCCAACAAGGACTTCCGGCCGGCCGGACAATGACAATCGGCCTCGTGTCGACGAACCGGCTTTGTCAATGGGGCGGTCAGTGTTTCCGGACGGCGTGACGGCACGGATCTACCAGCCATGCCGCTCGGCCACGACCTCGGCAAAGCCCCGCAAGGACTGGCGATTGATCTTCGAACCTCGCACAGCCCCGTTCATCGAGCCGCTGATGGGCTATACGGGCGGCCGGGACACCCCGACCCAGGTTCAACTGGATTTTCCGACGCTGGGGGCGGCGATCCGTTATGCGGAGCGCCAAGGCCTCAGCTACGTGGTGCAGGCTCCATCTTCTGGCTCTCAGGCCAAGGTCAGCAACAGGCAAGCATCGGAGGAGAGGCACGCCTTTTCCGACGTGGTTTGGCAACGGCTACAATTGGCATGGCTCCAGGCAAGCCACAACTATGGCGCTGGTGCACAGGCAGCGCACATACAGACGGCGCTTTCCGAGCCCGAGACATTCTATGCCTCTCCGATGGAGGTGGTGGATGACCCGGTACTCGCACCCGACGAGAAACGTGCCGTGCTCAAGAACTGGGCCTGGAACGAGTACCTGATCGACCTGGCCACCGCTGAAGGCATGCCGGAAAATGCACGTCCGACGCGATTGGACGAGGTTGAGCTCGCTCTGCTGGCCTTGGAAGGCAGTACCCAGAGATTCCAGACTCGGCTCAGCCCGGTACGATCCCGGATAGCCGCATGATTGGAGGCAAGAATGGACCCACTGATCGTCTTCGACGCCCAACGGACCATCCCGAACCCCTTCGCGCTTGCGGTCGCGGCAGCAGGGCGGGCGCGCGCACTGGCGCGCGGCGCAGCGCCCCGGCTGGCGGCCAGGCCGAAGAGCCGGCCGCATCTCGCATTGAGTGAGATCGCCGGCAATGCGTTCGAACCTCGGGAGATCGAACCCTTCCTCCTGACTGAGCCGATCTCGCCGAAGGACTGCGTCCGTTTCAAATCCGGACCCAAGAAGCTTTGCGGCATCGGGCCGAACAGGCCCGCTGCCGCACCCGCCCTCGACTCAAGGGCGGTACATTGACGTACTGAAACGCAGGAAAGGAGAATGACGATGTTGAAGACCGACAGCAGCAGGCCGGCGCTCGATGTCGTAAACATCCTTGCCGGCATCGCGCTGGCGCTCTCGCCTTGGCTCCTTGGCTATGCTGCCGATGCTGTTGCCGTCTGGCACGCCTTCATCGCGGGCGTAATCACCGTTCTGATCGCAGCGCGCGCGTTGGTGGCGTTCCACAAATATGAGGAATGGGCGAACCTTGTCGTCGGCCTGTGGATTGTGGCCGCACCTTGGGTGCTTGGCTTTGCCGGCCTGGCGGCAGCAATGTGGTCGCACGCCATCGCTGGCGCTGTGGTTGCTGCCCTGGCAGCAGCCAGCCTTTGGCTCGCGAATGACCGACCGCTCTCTGCAGCCTGATCATAGCCGCTGGCGGGTCCGACTCTTCCGGGCCCGCTCTTTTTTTCGCGAGACGATGCCGGCGGCGATGAAAGGCGTTGACGTGCCAGAATTGATGCGCTCCGTTTGACGACCTATATCCCGCGCTGTGTGGAGTGGCCGCAATGGACATGAGTAAAGGAAAACACAACGCCGCCTTCGCTGCGCTGATGCTCTTCCAGCTACGCAGCTCGTGACGCAAATCCAAATAGCCGGTTAGAGGCCTTGCTACGCGACGGCAAGATCGCCGACGTGCAGGTTGGTGGGCCGAGGGCCTCGCGGACAGACGCGCTGGCAGCGGGATGAGGTGCCAATTGCCAAGAGGCTGCTGGGCTCGGCCGGCCAATTCTCTCTTGAACTGAAAAGAGGCATTTCCAATATCCTCTCTGTGCCGAAGGCGTCACGCAGACCGGCATGTTTGCCGAGGAATCATCCTGCGTCACCCGAAGAGACACAAGCGCCGCTTTAGGGCTTGAAGGGAGGTCAAGATGGAGAGCGCTACGTTCAAACAGCTTTCGTGCGAGATGACAGTTTCGTTCTCAAAAAGATCGGTTGCGTCATGGATGCCATAGAATTTCTGGAAGAATGGCCGGTCGAAAGGCGCGGCCTTCTCCACGGAGCGGCCTGTGATACATGCTACTCGGCGTATGATGGTCGCAAGTCGGTCGAGGCCGCGCACAAGGCGTTTGCTTTTGGCGCCGTCTTGGATGACAGGGCCGAAGATTGGCAGTGCACACGAACTAACCGTTAAAACTCTCTGCGGCGGCAATCACGCCGCCGCAGCAAACAATCTGCCACGCGCTCACGAGGAGGAGAGGCTCGGTTGACCAGATGACGGACGGGCTGCGCCGGCAACTCGCGCTATCGTATTCGGGGGGTCCGGACGATCGCCCTCCCGCTGCCAACCCCGATGAGCAAAGAGCCTTTCACATTTGCAAGCCGCAGCCGCCGATTGCAGCCCAAGCCGAACACAGGCCTTCACTGCACCAAAAAGTCCGCTACACATAAGGCATGGTGCATTCATGGCCTTGCGGACGGGCGAAGCCGTGAAGCGATACTCGCCCACGCCTCGACCAGTCACGGCACAGCGGATTGAGCGAGTACTCGACCGCGTCGCCGAAATCATTGTGGCACGAGGTGAGCATGGTGAGGCATGGCTCCCGTTATACGACCACTTGGAACGCGCCTTGCAGGACAACCGGGCGAAGGAAGAACGTCTTGCCGCAGTGCGTCAGCGGGTCATACGATCCCAGGATCGAGCGGCCACACGATCTTCATAGTTCCTGTTGCCACATCTTCATGTCGCCGTCCTCGCCATATTTCGGCCGGTAGATCGGGTAGCCCATCAACATGCGCCGAAGCTCCTCGCCGAGCCTACCGTTCTTCATGCGGTCTTCGAACGAGCGGCGCAGTGAATAGACAGTGTGTATTGTTCTCGGCGGCCGCCGACCGCGTCAACAGATGATGATTTGGCAGGCTCGCCTATCGTGCTCTCGGCTAGTCCGCAGGATCGTGCCGAGGAGCTCGGCGACCAATATCTCTGCGAGAGGTCGATGGACGAATCCCAGGGACTCGACGCGCTTGATGTGGATTTTCACCAGCATCAACGAAGCCCACAAAGCATTGTCAGCAGCCTCATGGAGATCTCGGGCGGTGCGCGCCTTTATCCGGTCTGTGTTGTCGAGGGCGCGGCGCACGAGCACGCAGCGCTCGTCGAGGTCCCTGACCTCTCTGGGCACACGGCGATAGTAATGGAAATGATCGCCCCTCCGTTGCAGGAAGCGGTCGGGATGATGCTGTCCGCGTCGTCTTCCCGGGCAGCAATTCAGGGCGCAGCAATCTGCGTTGCCCACCCACCCCCAGTTTAGCAGCCCTGTGCCTTCAGGGACCGGACCATGCGCACGACAACAGGCTCATATGGCTTCTTTTCCGATTTCCTGTAATCAATTGTGAAAAGCGCGGCGCGGTCGCCGCAGACCGTGATTGCGCGGACATAGCGGATCTCGCCATTCTTGACACCCGAGTAGCTTGCCCATCTGGATGTTATGCGCCGATAGGTCAGTCGCCAACCGGACTTTTTGTCCTCTATCATGCGGTGCTCGATCTCGGCGCGAAAACTGGCTTTGCCCAATCGTGCGCCCCAAATGACTAGGGACGCTTCTCTCGGCCCCTGAAAAGCCGCGCCTTGATCCGAGTGCTGGGTGAGGACGAAACCTGGAGGAATATCGAATGTAAAGCCAAGCTGCCGGACGCCAAAGGGCTGCCATGCTTCGGCACGAAGCAATGTGGTGCAATAGAGACAGACTGTAAGGCCCAGCAAGAAGTGTCGCATCGCTCTGATTTAGCGTCGGCTAACATGGCGACCAGACCGACATGGGGTCCGCGACGTAAAATGTGCAGTTCAAAGCGGGCTTCCCTTGGCGTCAGGGATGATCACTGAGGTGGAGCCGGAACTTACCTGATCCTTGAGCCGGCGAACCGATGATGCTGGAGGGGCTTTGAGCCATAGTGGTTCTAATTGTAGCCGAGCAAATGGCGAAGCCCAACTATCGGAGCTAGACGGTCCATATCATGCAAGGGCCGCCGCGACCCAGGCGATCGCGGGAGAGCCGCGCCGCTATTTCAGCCAAACTGTGTTCCATGGTCGAATTCTCCCCAGGTTGACTCGAGAGGACGGCGGGCGCAGACGTTCACGCGGACGGGCATCGACTGGTCATCGCCGACACATGGTGCGCATCCCCCACAATCCACACATCTCGGTAAGCGATTGGAGGGGTGGCCGGCGCCTGTGGCGGGTTTGTTGGGACGTTAGGCGCCGGCCGGGCGGGCGGGGGTGGGCCGCCGCAAGCACAAGCTAATATATACCCAACTCTGGTGCCTATGGTGCTATCGCGCAATGGCCCTGACGGGCAGCCTAGGCCATGGGGCTTAGTTGCGGGATTACCGTTTTGCGCGTAGTTTGTAGATCTGGTTGTTTGGGTCCCTCCTTATGACCAGTGCCGGTCGGCACGGTCACCGTCACCCTTGCTTGGTAAACTGATCGTGCCGACCTACCCTTTTGACATAGAACCGCACCCCCTTTGGCAATTGAAGCGACTGGCGAACGGGCGGCATGAAACTCATCCGAATGGCGTCACGCTTCGTCGCTAGGCGATGTGTTGCCGCCGGATCAACGTCAACTGCGGTTCGAGCTGTAGCGCTGGGAGCAAGACGCCCAGGAGTTACCATTGGGCTGCGCACGCTGAAAGGACGGGTTACTCCCGACGCGGCGAAGTCAAATCCGAGGATCGCAAGGGCCTTCAGCTGTCTGCTCGCGCCGAGTCCCTGGGATTCGTCTATCGACCGCTCGCCGAGATCCTGGTCGCGGAGCCCCTCGATACGATCCTGCAGCGGGTAGAGAGCACGATAGGCGAGCCTGCCAAATCACCATCTGTCGATGCGGTCGGCGGGAAGGTTGAAGCAACGGTTAGAAGTCACCTCGGGCGACCCTACGCTTCAGGTCAATGCCGTTCGCAGGCCAACCAGATCGTCGGCATGTCCCATGTCCAGACCTTCAGCCGGCGCGCCCCACGCATCAGCCGTCAGGCCGGTGAACACGTCGAACACCGTCCAGCTTCTACCTGGCTCTTGCCTTAAGTCGTACCGCTGCTGTGCCATGGGTCATTCGTTCAGCTTCCGATCCAGCTCGTCAAGCATGGACCGATGCTGCTCGGTCACATCCCAATCTGCTGGACCTCCCAGCAGTTGGCGGATTTGATGGCGCAGCGTCTCTGAAGTAATCCACGACCGAATGAGACGCGATGTAGCCTGCTGTTGCTCGGGAGAAAGCTCTTGCATGGTTGGCCCGCACGGTTAGACCGAGCCCAACCCCTTTGTGACCTTAATGGTTCCCGATGGATTGCCTGAAGAGAGTTGGAGCTGCAGCTACTCCGGCGCGACCGATAGAAAAAGTTCATCGCCGCGAAGGCCGGCTTTGTAACGTGCAATCAGGCTTTCGGCAGCCGTCGTAGCTTCGGGGCTTTCGCGGTTAATGCCGCGCAGCTCACAAAGCATATCGAACAGCCCCTGGAGAAGAGACAGTTCCTCCGGCTCGAAGGTGCCGTTCGCGATGCTTGTTACCAGCATGATCCCTGCCCCTGCATTGGCCGGATCATTCGAGCGGGTCAGCTAAATGTCAATTCGGACCAAGGTCTTGTCGGAAAGGCCTTCATCGCTCAATAGGTCACAGTGACGACAACCGTGTCGGTGTATACGCCTGCGGAAGGAGTGGCCTGCGGCGGGACGCGACCATAAACCGTGAAGACTTGCGGGACCCCAGTTCCAGTTCCCGGCACTGTGCTGCCGGGCACGGAAGCGTCGCCCCAAGGCTGAGTTCGATCAGCATTCTTGTAGAGGCCATAGGTCACTGTTTCCACGCCTTTCGACATCTTGCGAGTTGTCGGCGGCGATCCTGTCGTGCCGCCATTCAGCGAGACCGTGTAGGCCGCTGCTGGTGTGCAGGTGACTGACACCTGGCCGGTGGCATCAACATTGCCGTCAAGTACCCCCTTTGATCCAAAATCGATGTTCTGCGTCGATACAAGGCAGTTGGCGGCGACCGTCGCATTGATGGTGAAAGTCGGATCAGCCGCCACCGTACCGGAGGCGGTACTGCAACTGCTGCCGGAGGTATAGCGATAGCGAAATTCGACCTGCGCACCGGAGAATGTCGAAAGGTAGGTTCCAGGTGGAACGGTTCCCTGCCCTCCGGCCACGGCGCCATAGATAGTCGCCGTTCCAGTGGCTGAGCCCAATACATTTGGGGTCAATGCCAGTGCCGGAGGGCGGGAAGCGTAGGCCCAGGCATAAGAACCCCAAACCACGCTGCGTGCCGAGTCGGAATAGAGCTGATAGTTGAGTGCGTTGGCTCCGCTAAACATCTGGCGGGCCGTCGCCGACGACGCGCCGCCTGTGCCGGCCGCAAGATGCGCACAGATCAGGATGCGCTGACCGACAATGCCGCTGCAATTCATGTTGATGGTCGCGGTCGTGTTGGTCTGACTGCCCGAGAGGGTGTCAACCAACCCGAAATTCATGTTCGAGACGCTGAAGCTGCAGCTTTGCGCCAAAGCGGACAACGGAAACATGGCAAAGGCCATGAAGATGACAAGACGGAGCATTCGTTCTCCCATGTTTACCTGCATGCCACGTCCTTGATTGCGACTTGCTGACCGGGTGCGGGCGTGTAGAAAAAATCGGCCTTGCAGGAGGTGCCATCCAGACGATCGATCACGACCGTGTTCTGTGCGCTTAAGCCTCGAATGTACGCCTCACCATCGTAGCCGATGACAAACTCTTCGGAGCCAGCCTCCATGCGCCCCTTCAGGCCGGCTTCCAAAGGGGTCCCTGTGCTGTCGACCAGAGTGACGACCGCTGCTTCGGGCGCTTCCGAAACGCCGAACTTCACCACGACCCCGCTGCGATCGGCTGGCATCACGACTTCCTTGGTTGCCGGAACGTCCGCATTCACTGGCAGATTCTTTGGATCGATGGAGACCGTGTTCGGTTCGTAGGAGTTAAGCCCGGGGACCAGGATGCGCCCTTGCCGATTGGTCTTTCCCACCGGCCTGTTCTGGAACTGGACGTCGACATCAGGAGCGCCGACTTCGACCACGGCGAAAGCATCGTCTATGCGATTTGTGGCAAAGACCCCGCCGCCTGCCACGGCAATCGCGCCATCCATTTGCGCAGTTGCCCGCACGTCCTTCCCGTATTGTTGGACGCCAGCCTCGAAGCGGGCGAAGCGCGCGCGATAGCTTGCTGCGGCCGACCGGTTGGGCGTGTCGCCTTCCGAGGTTCGTGCTCGCCAGCCAATGCTGCCGTCTTCCAACCGCTGCGACTTGGCGATGTCGGCGACGACATTCAGGCCGTCCGGTCCCTGCTCTATTCCCGTGGAGGCGGTGATATCGTCACCGAACGGAACCGATAGGCCGGCGAAGACTCCAAAGCTGCCGCTATCCTCAAGGTCGGTAAAGGCAGTGGCATAGAGGCTGCTTCGCTTGAATATCTGTTGGCTGTAGGAAAGGCCAACGATCTGGCTCTTCTGGCCTTCGGCACTTTCAAGATGCGTGTAGGAGAGATTGAGGCTGGAAAAATCTATCGGCGCCGGGATGCTGAGCGTGAGCTGGTCTATTGCGCGAGGCACGCCCGTGCTGAAGATCGGCACGTCACCGGGCTCTGACAACGTCGGCTCTGCCGTCACCGCGGCGATGTCATCATAGTCGCCGAAGGCGCGTTGGATGCGACCGTAGATCGACCACCCTTCGTAGCTCATTTCCAGAGACGCGTTGACAAGCGAACCCGTGCGACCGTCCTGATGGCTGCCGGCGACGGCGACTGAGGCTGCGCCATATGGTCCAAGCGGAAAGGCGGCGCCTACACCACCGTTGATCAATCCTTCGCCGCCCTCGGCATGGCCCTCAAGCGTCAGCCAATTGGTGAGACCGTAGCGTGCGGTGGCGACCCCAAACACCCCGTTGGCGTAATCGTTGGACTCGGTGCCGAAGTTACGCCGTGGAAACCCGATCTCCGCCGAGAAATCGAGCAAGCCCTGTCCCAGCATGTCGCTGGAGGTATAGAAGGGGAGCCTCGTTGTGGTCTCGCGACCGAGGCTATCCCTCAACACGACCTGCGCTTCACCGGCTCCGGCAAAGACTGGCAAATTGGTGACCTGAAAAGGACCGGCGGGAATCTCTCCGGTATAGGTGCGGACGTTCTGGGCATAGACTTCGAGGGTGGAAGGAACCGCAGCGGTTCCGCCGAAGGACGGCAGCGGCAGCGTGACCAGGTCCGACCGGAGCGCGAAGTTGCGCTGTGCTTGTATGCCACCGAGATAGACCGGCCGCGTCCAGGCCAGCCCGCCGGAAATGAAGTCCCCCGCCCTGTAGGTCATCATCCGTTCAGGGTCTGAATAGCTCCACGTCGTATTAAGCCGTGTGAAGCCACCGAACTCGCCATCGGAATAGCCGGCAATGAAGGATTGGTTGAGCGTGCCGTAGGGGCTGAACACGCGCGCATCAAAGGCTCCTGAAATTCCCTGAAACAGGTCAACCCTGTTCTCAACCAGGGAGTTGGAACTTGCGAAGAGAGAGTAGTTGAATACGCCGCCATAACCCGACTGCGCCTGAATACGATCTCCCTTCTCAGCGGCCTGAACATCGACGACGCGGGCGGCGCGCCCCTCGTTCGTGGTCGTGACAAAGAGGCGCTGCGTCGGCTCATCAATACGAAAGGCAACATCGGGCAGTTGGTCCAGCCTGACCAGCCCGTCCGCGTTTGCGCTATCTACGGGCTTCAGGCCGACCTGCTTCAATTCGTCCGGCGTCGCCGCCAGGCGCCCGTCGGGGAACTGCGTGAAGGTCCCTATCAGCTCCGTCGAAACGTCATTGATGAACACCTCGAGATAAAGGTCGCGACGTCCTGTTTGGTCCGGGGCGGGTTCCGCAATTTGAGTCTGCGGAGCCTGCGCGTTCGCCGGCAGGAAAGTTAGAAAGGTGCCTGCAGCGACGACCGCGATTCTACCGCCCTTTGATCGCAACCGGAGCATCAAATGGTCCAAAATCGCTCTGTGCCTTCAGCACCACAGAGCTTGCGGCCAGCGATTTGCTGCTGCCGATCGGCCATTGCATGGTGGCTCCGCCAAGAATGTAGCCGACAAGTCCGCTGCGACTGGCGACCTTCTTGCCGCCTTGCGTCAGATCGATGTTGGATAACCTCAGCCGGCTTTCACCATTGTTACGCGCCGTCAGAACAAGGCTGCGGCCCTTCCGCGACATGCTGAAGGACACGTCAGGTGCCTTGGAGTCGGGATTGCGAAAAAAGACCGGCACGGAATAGCGCAGCACCAGCGTCACGGTCCCAGCCTTCCTGCGCGATGGGTCGGGCAGCTCGTCTACAAGCAGGCGATAGCTTTCCTCGGTCTTCACTCGCGCCTTGCTGACGCGGAGCACGCGAACGGAATAGTCGGCATTCGGCCCGACCTGGGTCGATGGCGGGCTGGCAACCACGTCGGTGGTCGGCTCCAACTGCTCTACGCCGTCAGCCTGGCGCCAACGGAATACGCGTATCTGCACGTTTATCGGCCGCTTGGCATCATTGTGCAGATTCAAAACTGCCGCGCTGTCGGGCGCAATCAACTCCAGGCTGGTTGGGGCCACTCTAAGGGAAGCGGCTGCCGAAAGGCTGACGCACAGCAAAAGGAGCGCTGCCGCCCCTATGCATGACTGCATGGGTCGCATGTCGTATCCTCCGTTTGGGAAGTTCAATATGTCACGGTGATCGCGACGGTATCCGTGTAGACGCCTGCGGCCGGCGTTGTTTGCGGCGGGACTCGCCCATAGACAGTCAGGTTTTGCACGTTGCCGTTTCCGGTTCCTGCAACCGTATCGGTGCCGACTGTGATCCCCCACGGCTGGGTGCGCCCAGTGTCCCTGTACAGCATGTAGTTAACCGTAGCGGCACCAGGGCCGGTCATTTTGCGAACTGCTACGGTCGCACCAGCACCCGCGCCTGCGCTCAGACCCACATTGTAGGTCTGACCGGAAGTGCACTGCACGCCGATGGTACTGGTTTGATCGGCATTGGCGTCGATTACGCCTTTTGAGCCGAAATCCAGATCGCTGGCGGTCTGAACCTTGCATTCGGCGGTAATGGTAATGCGAACCGTCATGTTGCCTGTCGCGACCGCCGCAAGGGCTGGGTCGGTCAGGGATGCCGCGGAAATGAGAGCCAAAAAGGCCGCGAGGCAGGCACGCATTCAGTGTGCTCCTTATCTTTCGGCTGCTCGCCAATGGCGATAACCGTCGAAAGCTCCCGACCCAAAATGCATTTGGCACAAATTCCGTTAAGATTCAACTAACATCTCAGAGACCGCTGAGCTCAACGCGTAAAGGTATATTTGCTGTTGCTAATGGTATCCGCAATTCAGTTAGGAAGTATTGCCGGAAATGACGATCCAATCATCACATGTATTATACCTTCGTGGCAATATACTGATCTTCAATTCACATGGTAAGATATCCCGACAGAAATCAAAGTCGGGTTTTCATCTTAAAGTTTAGTTTAAATCTCCACATTAGCGCCAATGATATTTCGGCCACTTTCCAATGTTTTTTACGCCATTGGAATGGTATTTCTCCAGCGCTCACGGCAAATCAAATAATTTGGAGCACACTCGATATTAGCACGTCGTTCCCGTTTTCTTCACATTGGCGCCAAATAATTGGAAGAAATGATGCAGCGTCAATTTAAACTAATGGCGGCAAAAAGCCCGTCACTTGCGGAAACGGGCTTTCTGACTGGCCAAAGGCAGGAGAGTGTCACACCGCCTTGCGGCTGGTTCGCACTTCCGTCCCGGCTGTTCTTTTTAGCGGCGGGAGATCAGCAGGCAAAGCTGGCGTAAGTCGCGATCGTAGGTCCCCTGACTGCCGAGCACGTCCACACAACGTTTCTTCATCCGTGCGAGTTGCGTATCCGACAGGTCAGCTACGACGTTGACCAGTCTACGATTGCTGGGATTAGAAGGATTGCTCGGATTGGAAGGGTTGGAGGGGCTTGTTTCAACGCCAACACCGGCATTGACACCATTGCCAACGCCCAGTCCAGCACCAACACCAATGCCGCTCGTGCCGCCCAAAGTTGCGCCAACACCTGCCGTCACGCCGTTAGTGCCACCAACCGTCGCACCTGCCCCAGCATTGATGCCACTAGAGCCGCCGACGGAGGCGCCCAGACCGGCATTGACGCCGCTGGAGCCACCGACTGAGGCGCCTGCGCCAGCATTGCCGCCGCTCGAACCCCCGATAGACGCACCCGCTCCGGCGTCCACGCCGCCCGAGCCGCCGATAGAGGCACCAGCACCGGCATTGATGCCGCCGCTACCCCCAACGGATGCGCCCGCACCGGCGCCAATTCCGGCGGCATTTGCCGGCATGCACAAAACTGAAATGATCACGCCACTCGCCAATGTTTTGGCAGTTCTCGCGAAGATACTAGCCATGACACTCTCCTGTGGTTGCCTTACGATGTGCAGCAAGCTTCGCCTGCCGCTCATATTAGTACGCGCTAAGGCGCCACCGAGTTGCACAATAACCGGTATGATCCGGCGGTATAGTGTCCTGCGGATATAGGACAACGCTGATATTTTATTAAAATGCTTAAGAACAACTGTGGCTCGGTTGCCCCGGACGCGTTGCTACACGAGCGAATTGCCTCGGCCATCCATATTTCGGGTCCTCGCCATTCAGGAGGTCCACGCTGTGACCGCGTACCATGTCAAGATAGCAGGCGCCCCTCGCGCCATGAACACATCGAACTATGGCTTGAGCACCGCGGACTGTCCAAATCTCTTCCGTAGTGGCCGGTGCGGTCCGTTGGGCCCAAAGGCCCCCCACTGAACCAGCATTCTCCCTTTCCGCGTCTAGTGCGCCGTAGTGGGTTCGCCTCTCGAGTCAGGGAGCTGTCGCATGGTCTAAAAGCCGGAAGTCCGACACGGCGCACATTGGAATCGGCGCGATCAATGCCTTCGACGGTGATCGCGATCGTCGCGTTCTCGATCCCAATCCATCCCTTGGCTTTCCGGGGTTGCGGACGTCCTGCCTGCATTTCAGATATAGCAGTGAAAGCAGCTTAGCATAAGCGGCTCTAAGCGTCCTTCGGCAAAGACCCTGTCGCCATAGGAGAGACATGAGCTCGCGGCTCAAGCCGGCCGCAAAATCCTGGCGATTGGTTGTCAGGATGACGCACATGCAGCTTGCCACTGGCGACAACCTTTGCTTGCCTGCCTGTTCCGCGACGAGAGGAGGCAGGCATGGAACGGTATTTCTCGGTGGCTATTGTGACGCTGCTTTGCAGCCTAATGATTTTTGGCATAGCGCTGACAGTCGCCAGAACCCACAAGAGGACGGGCGTTCTCGCCCCGACCATGACTGGGGATCCGCTGCTTGAGCGGACAATCCGCGCTAATTCAAACTCGATCGAATGGCTGCCGATCTTTCTTCCGTCGATGTGGCTTTTCGCGGTCTACTGGAGCGCGCCATGGGCGGCTGCACTGGGACTGCTTTGGATAATGACGGTTCCCGTCGGCACCGCTGAAGCGGTACCCCGGCTTCTTTATTCAATCTTTCGCCGCATGTGACCTTTCGCTTCAACTCGACAGCGGTCAAAAGGCGAACAAGAGTCCGGGCATAGCTTAGCCGTAGCGCCCACGGGTCTGCTGGCTGCCCAGTCAACACGTTAAACGCGGTCCAGCTTCGTTGGTTCTTTTCTGAGTTCATGTCTCTGGTGAGTCACCGTCGCTAGCCATACATCAAGCAGTGATCGATGATTCCGTGTGTCACGGGGCAGCTTAGCAACGGGCGAAGCTATCGGTGGTTCCGGCGAAACGAATACGAAGCAGGCGGTTGGACCGGCTTCGATTCAACGGCTGATGTCACAAGTGATGACTTGGAAGGCGCCAGAGGTCGTCAGCGCGTGAGATAGAATGACTGACGGCTAACACCGCCTCGTCCTTCCTGCGCGATAGCCTCCTTCAAACGCATGAGCTGACTCGCAACACTGCGATTCAATTTAGCACACGTTTAATTAGCTCCGGAGCATTTTAACGAATCGTTGACCGCGCTGTCCCATTATAGGACGGCGCGGTCAAACCCCAACCGGACTGCGCAGGCGGCTCCGGCACTGAAGCGCCCGCCCAACTGTCGGAGTCGCCACCCACACCAACATACCAGCAATGGTTGAATCAACCGTTACCGCATGTGCTTTCCAATGTGCTTCCCTGATCGTTAGACTTTGACCGAGCGGACGGGAATATGCGCAGAACAGTTCGGTAACATTTGAGACAAGTCGATGGATATGACGAGCTATCTGATCTTGGTGGATCAATTCCCGGCAAGCTCTACAGCGGCGAGCCCAAAAAGGATATTCCTACATCTGTCCGACGTGCGGTCAGCAGGTCGACATGCGTCACCTTCGCCAAGGCGCTGGCCGCCGGTTGTGCCGCGCCGCCTCGCTCTGATTTCCTGACATTCCGATCGCTTGTCAAACGATCCAGCCCACATGCCGCACTTCCGCCGGGAATCGGGTCCATGACCATCGCGGATCCCGCCGATCAGGTCCCTGAGCTGGCGCTGCGTCCATGAGCGGCGCAGGGGGATTGATCCTTGCACTGAACCGTCCGAGGCGGTCTGCGAACAACTCGCCGTCCGGCCGGCATCGCCTTCTTCATGCTGCTCGCCCATCAGACCGCAAATTCCGCGACCATCGTAGCGGTCGCACGCATCGCCGTGATCGCTGAATTCGTGTTCACTGCAACCGCGGTGGTGGCTCATGCCCTCGCCTGGCATTCCGCCTATTCGCCGACCGAGAGGTGGATTGCGCTTTTCGATCCTGCTTTACCTCATTACCGGCCTGTTCTGGCTTCCAGTCGTGTGGATGCATCGAGATGCGCGATCTCTCGCCCTGCAGGCCGCGGCAGCGAAGCAAGCTTCACCACAGCGCTGCAACACCTTGGCACGTTCCGCCATTCCAGAAGGCGGCTACGACGACATGAATGCAAACACCATCTCCACCATTCTGGTTGTGGTCGCCCTGCGCCCACGGGCACATGGCCTGTAACTTCGCCGTGACCTCATCCCCTTGAGGGAACAATCTGACCGAGCCCCAGTTTGACCCAAACAAACACGGCCGATGGTTCGATGGAGGCATGCCATGAGATGGTTGAGCAAGCTGTCCGGGAGAGGATGCACCAGGATCGCGGTTCTGAAGAAGCTTTCCGTGACGAAGATAGCCGCAACGACCAGGGCGACCGCAACGGGCATGCTGACCGCCCCGATGAAGCTAGCCGGCATGGCGACCATTGGCGAAATCGTGGCGACTGGGGCAGAGGACACAGAATGGCTCGACACCGTGGTCACCAAATGATGCGCGGTGCCGGCATGCGACTTATGTTCGGCCTGTTGGACACGGATGGCGACAGGTCACTGTCCGAGGCCGAGGTTCAAAGCGCGGTCGGCAGGATGTTCAATAGCATCGATGAGAATGGTGACGGCAACATCGATCTAGACGAAATCCAGTCCCTCCTGCACGGCTCCAACGTGCATGGCACAAACAACGAAGACATGCCGTAGCTGCATCAAGACTGAGGAGCCGACTTCAGACGGAGCGGCAAGCGAGTCGCGGTCAGGCGAAGGCGCCGTTTGGAATGGCCCAAATATTCTCTCAAGCTCCCGGAACATAGGTCGGCCATTGCGGTTCGACAGGCGGCGGGCACGGTCGATGAATAGCATGGCCCGCTTGCCAAGCGCGGGTCCCGATCGACCTTGCCAACAGAGGAGCGGGCTATGCGTGCGTTGGTCTGGCACGGTAAGGAAGACATACGCTGCGATCAGGTCTCCGATCCAGAAATTGAGGATGAACGGGACGCGATTATCAAGGTGACGAGTTGTGCCATCTGCGGCTCCGACCTTCACCTTTACCACAACTACGTGCCAGCCATGCTGCCAGGCGACATTATGGGCCACGAGATGATGGGAGAGGTCGTGGAGGTCGGCAGGGGCGTCAACGGCGCTCTGAAGAAGGGAGACCGCATTGTCGTACCGTTCACCATAATCTGCGGTGAGTGCGACCAGTGCAAGAGACAGAACTTTTCGGTTTGCGAACGTACGAACCGCAAGAAGAACCTCGGCGACAAGGTGTTCGGGCACACCACCGCTGGTCTGTTTGGCTACACCCATTTGACGGGCGGCTATCCCGGGGGACAGGCGGAATACCTGCGGGTGCCGTTCGCCGACGCCACGCACCTAAAGGTGCCTGACAACCTTACCGACGAGCAGGTTCTCTTCCTCGGCGATATTTTTCCCACCGGATGGCAGGCCGCGGCACAGTGCGACATAGAGCCTACGGATACGGTTGCGGTGTGGGGCTGCGGCCCAGTCGGGCAGATGGCAATACGCAGCGCCCTGCTGCTCGGCGCCAAACAGGTGGTGGCGATCGATTGCCTGCCGGAACGGCTTTCCATGGGGGCGGCCGGCGGTGCCATCACCATTAATTTCGCCGAGGAAAGTGTCGTCGAACGGCTGCAGGAACTCACCGGCGCAAATGGCCCGGAGAAGTGCATCGATTGCGTCGGCATGGAAAGCCATGTCTCGCTGGCCCAGCCCGACACCGTCTACGATCGCGCAAAGCAGTTGATGCTGATGGAAAATGATCGACCGCATGTGTTGCGCGAGATGATCTATGTCTGCCGGCCGGCCGGCGTGATCTCGATCCCCGGCGTCTACAGCGGGCTGGTCGACAAGATTCCGATGGGACAGGCGATGAACAAGGGCCTCACCTTCCGCATGGGGCAGACCCATGTCACCCGTTGGACCGAGGATCTGCTGCGCCGCATCGTGGACGGCCAGATCGACCCTTCCTTCGTCATCACCCACACCGTCGGGCTCGAGCAGGGACCCGAGATGTACAAGGTGTTCCGCGACAAGCAGGACAGCTGCATCAAGGTAGTTTTGAAACCGTAGGGAATCGTCATGAACGTGGTCGCTAAACTCACCAACATCACCCGATCGCCTGGCGATCCCAAAGTGCTGCAGGCCGGGCCGAGTGTGGCCGGTGCCTTCGATGGCCTTGCCCGCAAGCTCGGCTGGTTCAGCATCGCGCTGGGCGTCGTCGAACTGGTTGGTGCCGAGCGGATTGCCGGTGCGCTCGGCATGAGCGGCAAGCAAGATCTCATCCGAGCCTATGGGGCGCGGGAGATAAGCAGCGGCATACTCTCGCTTTCCGTGGACAAGCAGGCTGGGCTTTGGAGCCGGGTGGCTGGCGACGGCCTGGACATCGCGACGTTGCTGTCAGCTTATCGGCATGACAATCCAAAGCGCGACAACGTGGGCATTGCGCTTGCCGTGGTCGCCGGAATCGCTTTGCTCGACATCATCGGTGCGAAAGGCGTCACCGCGCGCCACTCTCGCAGGGGGACCAAGCCGCGCGACTACAGCGATCGCAGCGGCTTTCCCGCAGGCACTGCCGCAGCCCGCGACTTTGCCCGCTCTGAGCGCGGCCAGGAGTCCGGCGCCGCCTGACAGAGTGCCGACCTTGCGCTATAAGCTAGTCTGGGGTTCCAGCCCTAAAACCAGGTTACCGATTTTGAGCTCGACGAGATTGTAGCCGCGCAACTTGCTATCGGCCCGGCCCCATCCTGCACCATGCCGATTTCTACGCCGGATGCGACCTGCTCGCCACGCCCCAGGTGTGGGTGCGGCGCAGTGCCTGCGAATTCGCCGATGGCGCTGACGATTTCCCGGCCGTCAGCATCGGTGATGACGGTGGCGTAGCGGGTCATGAATCACACTCCTGAATCAGCGCGCGTTGCGGAGACAACCTATTGATGGGAAGCTGGCTGTTCGAGGAGGACAGCAATGAGCAACGTCACCACGCATTACGGCAGCGACGGCATCGTCGAGCGTATATTGGCCGCGATTTCCGATGCGAAGCCCGATAAAATCAATGCCGCGCAGCTCTATCCGTTCGACCAGCTTCACGGCCGCGAGCTCATCGCCACGCGAGACCATGGAGGTCGTCTTGCCCCCTCGCCCACCGACCGGATCCTTGATGTCGGCAGCGGCATTGGCGGCCCGGCGCGCTTCCTGGCCGCCACCTATGGCTGCCAGGTCGACGGTGTCGACCTCACACCAGTCTTTGTCGAGGCATCCGGCCGACTGACCATGCTCAGCGGCCTTGGCGACAAGGTTCGCTTCCACGAAGCCGACGCGGCGAAACTGCCCTTCGCCGACAACACATTCAACGCGGCAATCTGCTTCTATGTCGGGATGAACATCGCCGACAAGGCCGCCGTCATCGGGCAGGCTTTTCGCGTTCTGAAGCCGGGCGGCAAACTGATCTGGACCGAAGCCGTGCTGGCTGCCGGCGAGCCGAATTATCCCTTGCCCTGGGCGGTTGCGCCGGAAACCAGCCACCTTGTTGACCGGGATACCCTGAAGACCCTGTTCGCCGACGCGGGCTTCCATATTGACGAAGTCATCGACGAGACCGGCGAACATGTCGAACTGGCGATGCAAAGGGCCAGTTCCGGCATCATTCCTTCGCCTGTGCAACGTCAGGTCAATGAAATCGTGCTCGGCACCGAATTCGTGCAGCGACGCAAGAACTACATCCGTAGCCTGAGCGAAGGCAGATTGGCATCGCTGGCCATCATCGTCTCGAAGCCTGCCTGATCGGAGCCTTGATCGTAACGAAGGGCAGAAACAAAAAACCCGCCTTGGCGGCGGGAAGTTGGCGCAACTCAGCACCAGAAGTAGCGACCGGCAACACCATGGTTCGCAGTTTCGTTCGGCTCGCGAACCACCGCCTTTCTATACCATTGTGCGACATTGTACACGACGGTGCCATTGTCCGTGCACTTCGGTCCGGCATCGATTGTGCTATAACGGCCGGTAAACGGCTACGAAGCCGGTAAAGGCAGTCAGTTGCATCGCGCTCCTGTCCTCCGTCCGAGTCATCCTCACGGCAAGTTCGACGCCAGTAGTCAAAATGCGAAGGCACGATTGTGGCCGACAGCAGACCGCCAGCTGTAAATCTAATCGGACATCCAGGTAGTCGGCGCTCGGCCGGACAAAGGGCGCGACGGAGGTGAAGCGAAAAGTGCAATGCTGAACTTGCTGAAAAATAGTTTCGGGCTTCACCAGATTACCAGCCGGTCGATCTCGCCGATGCGCGCCCGGCCTGTCAGCGCCATTGCCATCTCCAAGTCTCGGCGAAGCAGGTTGCGCCCTCGGCACCATCGGTTGCCAGGGCGTAGACATAGGGGCGGCCAATCATGACTGCGGTTGCACCAGGGCAAGCATCTTCAACGTCGGCGCGACGGCTCACGCTTCCAGCAAGGATGATGGGAATCCGTCCGGCCGCCGGTCCGCGATGGCGGGCAGGGAGTCGATGGTTGCCGGGAGGGTGTCGAGGTTACGCGCACCGTGGTTCGAGACCGCGATGGCATCGACACCCGTTCCGATCGCCTGCTCAGCATCCTCAGGATCGAGGATGCTCTTCAGGATAAGCGGCAGGGTTGAAGCGAACGCAGCCGGGCAATATCCGCCCAGGTCGGCATGGCCGACGCTGCGCAGTGCCAACTTTGAGCACGCCGGTGTTCCGGTCCTTGAAGTATGGCGTTGCGAGGCCGTCGGGAATTTTGAATCCTGCCCGGAACTGCCTACGGCGATCGCCTGGCTTCGGCATGTCGACCGCTACACAGATCGCTTGGCCAAGTGCCGTGCCATTAAAACCGCGATTGCTTTGCCGATAGAGCAGGAACCAGACTGGAGACTGGCTCACCGCCACGCCATCCTCGATCGCTGCCGTCGTGAACACCGCTTCCGCCACTCCGGCGCCGCGCGCCGCCGCCACCTCGCCTTCCGGATGCACCAGCCGCTGATATGCTATCGGGCCAGGATGATCGGACGCGGCAGACTTTGCCCGATGAGCGTGATCCCGGTATCAAGTCTTGTCACACGCGCAGCACGTGCCGCTTTCCAAAGGCAAGAGATGCACCTCCTACTGTGTCAGGGCCGTTATCGAGGGGCGCTTGTTGAAGTCGCACTTGCCGGTGACGCTGTAGAAGAAGTCGGCATTTGAAGACGGCGTCGGCACGGTTGTGCCGCCGTCCTCCCAGGCTTGATAGCTGGTTACACCACAAGGCACGATGGTGAAGATGTCGACCTTCTGCCCAGTCGGGGTCTCGGTCAGGTTGTTCGCGTCCACGCCGCTGTAGAGTCGGTTGGAGGTGGTCGGATCATCCGACTTTAGGTACTTCGGGTTGCCCGATGGCACGTACATCTGCAGGGAGAGGCCAGCCATCTGGCTGACGTCGATCGACGCGCCGGCGCTGTTGGCTGGGTACATGGTGTTGAGGCAAGTGGTTGAATATTTCTTGGTGCCGCTGGTCTGGAGTATCGCGTCTGCAGTCAGACCCGTGAAGGTGCTCACGCTGGCGGTGGTGCAAACTTGCGACTGGACAAGCGTCTTGATGTCGGCCCCGCCGTTGTTGGTGATTGTGTACACATTCGTTGTGCCGTAGCCTTTCGGATCACCGAAGCCGTTATAGGTATACTCGATCGACATCAGCGGCTTGGCCACCGTCGCTCCAAATGTCGTGCCGTAGAGCGTCATCGTCTTGTTCCACCAGCCCGACACCTTGGAAACCTTGAAGGTAGTCTGCACCAGGGCCGGCGTCTTGCTCGCCGCCGACCCAACGGCGACCGGCACCGTGTTGATCCTGGCGATCTGCATGAACACGGTGGGCATGGAGTAACTTGCCATGGCCTGCGCGGTGGCGGTGCCATTGGCGGAAACCACAAAGCTGTTCAGTGTCGGGGTACCCAGGCCATGGTTGGCGATGAAGGTATCCTGCAGCATAGTCTGGCGCTGCGCCAACGTTGAGGTTGTGTCCATACCGGTGATCGATAGGACCGCGGCATCCAGCGCCTGCTGCTCGTTGGACCGGGTCTGGACCGCCCTGGTATAGTCGACCGAGAACCCGATGGCGGTGATGATGGGCGCCAGCATGAAAACAAACAACGGGGCCATCGAACCGTCATGGGAACGCGCGAACCGCCCAACAATTCTCAGCATGTTTCTACTCCCGACGGACATTAGCCTACGCGCATATACCACGCGACGGCAAAGCAAGGTCTAAAGCTATCGATCAATGTTTAATCGTCTCTCGCCGCCAAGCCTGGGTCTTTGCCTCCAGGCTTCAGATTCAACAAACAACGCAGTATTGGATCAAAATCTCGCCAGCTACCGGGATTGCTGCAGGCAGAGGCTAGCGAACTCGAACTCCCAAGATGCAATCACATCTGACGCTGCGGCATTTGCCGCGGACCTTAGGCTTTCAAGGAGAGGAACTGCCCTCTCTCCCCCGAGTCCTCACGGCCGAACGCGGATGACCGTCTTTCCCGCACGCCGCTCGGTCGAATTGAAGGTGGCGACGGCATCTTCAAGGCTGGAGACCTTGCCGATATTCGTCCGCAGTCGTCCGTCCCGGATCCGCTGAACGATCTCCCAAAGCTGGCCGCGATCAGCCTCGACGACGAAGTCAATCGCCAGGCCATCTGCAGGTCGAATATCCGTCGGTCCAACGACTGTCACAAGCGTTCCTCCGGCCCGGATCAGGGCCGCGGACCGCTTCTGGATATCGCCGCCGATGACGTCGAACACCAGGTCGACGCCGCCAACCTCCTCCAGTTTGTCGTTGTCGAGATCGACGAACTCATTCGCGCCGAAGTCGAGCGCCTTCTGGCGGTCGGCGGCGCGTCCGCTGCCGATGACATAGGCCCCGGCCTCCCTTGCAAGCTGCGTCACCATCGAACCGACGGCACCGGCCGCGCCGTGCGCGAGCACGCTTTGCCCCGCCTGAAGGCGGCCATGCTGGAACAGCCCCTGCCACGCGGTCAGGCCGGAGATCGGCAGGCTCGCACCCACCGTGAAGTCAACGTCGCCGGGCAGCGGCGCGAGATTGCGTGCCTCCATGGCGACATACTCAGCGAGGGTCCCGTCGCGATGCCAGTCGGCGAGGCCGAATACGCGCTGACCGATTGACAGTCCCGTGGTGCCGTAGCCGAGCGCAGTGACCACACCTGCGAGCTCATGGCCGAGGATCGATGGCGTCCGGTCACGGAAGGCTCGATCGGCCCAGGTCGAAGGCCACTCCAGTTCGGTGTTGACGAATCCCGCCGCATGAACCTCCACAACAACATCGTTTATTGCCGCCCGCGGCTCGGGCCGCTGTACCAGCTTCATCCCGGCCTCTCCTGCAGCCTGGTCCGTCACTACGATCGCTTTCATGGGAATTGTCTCCTCAGACATTTGTGTTGGGGTAATTAGCGGGCGTGGCAGCTCTTTCGAGCTTTCACGCGTCGGCTTCGCGTCCTCCACGACGACCTTGAGGTCCCTGCCTGGGTTCCTCGGAGCTCTCGCGCGCCCGCGATTCCAGGATTTTCGTTATGCGAAGTCCAGCACATCGGCCACCGGCATGCGCGGCTTCTGCGGCCAGTTGCCAGCTCGCTCCGGTCCGACGGTCAACAGCATGACCGGCACTTCGTCTTCGGCCAGGCCGAACTCGCGGTGCACGGCTTCAGCGTCGAAACCAATCATCGGCGTCGAACCCAGGCCCAGCGACCGGGCCATGTAGATGATCGCCGCGGCGCCAAAGGTCGCGGAGCGCACTGCTTCGTCGCGCTGGCGCTGCGGCTGATCATCATACAGACCGCGAGCGGGGATTTCCCACTCCGGCACCAGGTGCGCCGGCATGATGCCGGCTTTCACTACGGGTGCCAGGCGGGCTGGAACGGTGCTGGCATCGGCCAGCTGGCCGATGATGATGAAGGTCACGGCCGCGTCGGTGATCGCGGGCTGATTCCAGGCGATCGGACGCAGCCGGGCCTTGGCTTCCGGCGAGCGTACGGCGATGAAACGCCAGTTCTGCAGGTGGAAGGAGGTTGGCGCGGACGTGCCGATACGCACCAGGTCGCGGATCTGGTCGTCGCTCAAGGTGGCAGCAGGGTCGTAGTACTTTGCGGCACTGCGGCTCAGGATCGTTTCGATGACGGCGTTCGTGGCGAAAGCGTTTTCGCTCTTCCCGCTCTCCCCGAAGATCTCGGCGGCTACGCGGGTTGCGGGTCCGGTGGTGGCGATGCAGTTCATTGGATGGCTCCCTTATCAAGTGATTGCGGAGCCCAATTTACGAGGACGAGTGATTATTTCGAGACTGATTCAGCTCAGTATGATGCGCGAAAGGATCAAACTGCGCCTTCGCGATCCCAGACCGTGTGCGTTACTCGCCCTTGTGCGCCAGTCGCCGCCACTCCCCCGGCGTCATCCCCATCCTTTCGGCGAAGACATGCCGGAATGCCGAAACGGATTGATACCCGACGGTCTCGGCCACGGCCTCGGCGCTGATGGCTGGCTTCTTCAACTCGTTGGCGGCCAGGCTCATGCGCAGATCAGTCAAAAAATCGAGGGCGGAGCGACCCAGCTTGTCCTGAAACTGGCGCATGAACGTAGCGCGCGACATCCCGCACAAATCGGCCAGATCGGGCAGTTTCCAAGGCCGTGCCGCATCGGCGAACATTGCCGCAATTGCTGGTGCCAGCCGCGGATGGCCAGCCAGGGCCAACAAGCCTTCGGGGGCTTTCCCGGATTGGCTCGCCGCGCGCAGTACCAGTGTGAAAAGCGCCGAGGAAAGCGCGTTGAGAATGGCGCGCCCTCCCGCCCTGTCACCGGAGGACTCCATCCGCATCAGCCCGACAAGACCGGCAAGTTGGTTGGATGCGGACCCCATGCCGTCTTCTCCATGGCTGTCCACAGCGCGTGTCACCAGGTTGGCGGGCAGGTAGTTGCGGATCAGTCGATCATGGGGTGGCGCGATAAAAAATCGCCCACACAGCAGATCCAGTTGCTCGCCCTCGCCATCATTCTCGCTCAGCATCCATCCGGCTGACCCCCGGCGTTGCTGGGTAGGAATTGGTGTTTGCCCGCTACCGTCGTGCAGTACATGCGCCGCGCCGTGAGGCAGCAGCACAATATCTCCGCTCAGCAGCTCCCGCGCCGCTCTCGTCTTCGGATCCTCGAGAATGGCCCGGCCCTTGACTATGACGTGGTAGGGAATTTCGTTCGCGGCAGCCTTGTTCCAGGCAACGCGCCACGGTGCACCATAGGCGCAGCGGACCTCGAGCTGGCCGGTCACGGTGATGATTTGCAGGAGATGGCTCAGCCAGTCCACTTCAGACATTGGACCTCGAAACGGAGATAGTGAAACGTCTTATCGTAATTATGGATTGTTTGCACAAATCGAAAGTACCAAGAGAGACGGCAACACGCCCGCCGATCATGAATGCGTCTCCAGGTGAAGAACTTGTCTACATGCCGAGCGCGGAGGCACCACGCACTAGATTGCTGCGGCCGTAACGGAGCAACTGGTAAAAGGATGGAGCAGTTTCCTGCCTCTGAACAGGTGCGAGGCCGATCAGCCGCCGCAGCCTACCGCCATCCCCGCACCATATGAGATTGGACGCTGCGCCCTGGGGTCTCCCAATGAGTGTCCGGTGGTCTCACCATCCATCGGTTGCCAGGCATTCGTCAGAGCTGCTGATGGCTCACGGTCACTTTCAACAGAGGACGGTATGTTGTTATCCAGGCCGATTTTTAGAGCCGAGCGATATTGTGATGCTTGCCTAGTGATCCAGTTTGCCCCGCCGCCTTTGATAGACACTTGTTGTTAGGCCTTAGCTTTCCGATTCGCTGGTGTTTTCCTCAACGGCGTTTTTGCAGTTGGCTTGCGGCCGAGTCCGCTGGATTTCGCGAGGGCTGACCGCTGGGCCGCGTAGCTCGGTGCAACCATGGGATAGTCCTTGGCGAGCCCCCACCTGGCTCTGTACTCGTCGGGTGTCATTCCCAGCAACCCAAGGTGGCGCTTCATAGACTTGAACTTGCGTCCGTCCTCCAGGCTGATGATGTAATCGGGAAACACGGACTTTTTTGGATTGACTGCCGGAACAAACGCGGGCGGCGTCGCTTCCACCGGCCGACCCAATCCCGACAAGGCAGAATTGACGCTGGCGATCAATTCGGGAAGACCGGCCGCCGGAATGGCGTTCTTCTGGACATATGCCGCCACTATGTCGGCGGTGAGCTGCAACAACTGGACCTGCGGTGCTTCAGCGTCATTCTGCATATTTCGAGTTTCCCATTTGATCGGCTTTGTCTCTATTGAGGAACTTTACAACGTGCAACGGCCCAAAGATCATGGATGGGGCTCCACGCGAAGAAACCTGTCTATATTTTAAGGGGTGGCACCGCACCTGACCTACCCGCTGGCAACTGACTGACCGCAGGATTTATTTCTATGCCGGCCTTGAGGCAGTAGCAGGATACCGAGTGTTTATAGCGCAAGTCGGAGTACGTCCAATCGGGCGCGTCGTCAGCGCGACCATAGTCGGCGGCATTCGCCGATCCACAGGGTATGCGTCAGCCGTTTCGCGATCCGGGGGCTGACGCCGCAGAGAAAACCGGCGGGTGGCAACAATCGCGCGGGTGATCTTCTCGATCCAACGGTGTCTAATCGAGATTCCTGGGGATGATCACTCGTCCCTCCGGGAATCGCTGACGCTTTGACAAACTCGGTTTTCCAGACCGGGGGCCGAGTGCACAAGATCCTGGCATGTCACCGCCAAGGCACCGCCACCGAGCGGAACCGCTTGCCCAGACTGCTGGACAGCAACCATAACATTCCATTTGCAAAGCAGATCGCGTACCGCTCGATTTTCAGAGGAAAAATATACATTCCGGCCGTCCCGGCGGATTTTTACGAGCCCAACTTCCCGGAGCTTGGCTATGTGGTGCCACGAGGCTGTCCGGCTAATATTAAGCCGTTCGCGAATTTTGCGATCCGGCAATTCATAGTCGAGCAGCAAGCTCAAAATGTGCAGCCGCCGCGCATTGCCCAGCACCTCCAGAAATTCGGCCGCTCGTGCGGCGTTAGCCCTTAGTCCGTCCGAGACCATGGATGCCTCTTCCCCAGCAACTTGCCGTCACGCCCGAAGACTGCGGAACAATCGATCTCTTCAATGAACACGGCCAGATCATCTGGCACGAGCCACTGGGCGTAGGACCGAAGCCGTCTCAACCCACAAGCCTTGGCATGCCTCTCGGCGCGCTCGGATTCAAGTCCAGCCATCGTTGAGCGCTGTTGTTGGATTGGCACGAAACCATTGAGGCGTCCTTCCGCCAGCTGACTGGCCCAGCAAGTCGTGACCTGTTCCACTCACCGCTCCTTTACGTGACCCGGCAGACAAAATACCACAGCCATGTCGATAGTGTCGGCTCCTCCATTATGATTAAGGTGGCGGGTTCTCCCCACCGCATTTCGAAGTTAGCCCTTTTGACGGTATGATTGCATTGCGTATCAACGGGATGCGCGGATGGGTTATTTCCCATTTCGACCGAGCCTCCGTTGTTCGGCGCCGACGCAGGCGGGCCGAAGCTTTCAACACATCGACTTGCCCGGTGCGATGTAGTGTCGTTCGATGACCAACACCGCCTCCCCTTCCCTCTGATGGGCTCCATTGATTACCAAAATCGTAAATCCGCGACCTACAGTGCCAGTCGCTTCGTCCGGTCTTCGTTGAGCCCCCAGCCGATTGGATATCGCTCTGCCCAAGCACTCTTGGTTCCCCTTGAAAGATCATAAATGAATCGTGTGGCAGGCCTGAGCATCGAGTAGCAACCATGGGCCTCGTGCTACGGGTGACCGGCGCCCCCGACCCGAAATCGTTGCTCGCCCCTCTTTTCTGAAGGATACGGGCCCCCTCTGTAGCCCAGCAACCACCATCATTATGAGGATTGCTTGCGACAGGGGGGCGAGCGATGCCGTAACCGCTGAGATCTCCTTCCCGGTCGATGTCAACCACGATCAGCACCGAATGGCCAATGACGACGCCAGCTTCGCGTAGTCCCTGGGCGGCATCGGGATGAGTAGGCAAAAGCCTCCTGGCTTTTTTGTTTCGAGCAAGGCGTCACGAAGGCTGGTCAGCGGTTCTGGCAATCTTCACCATGCGACCTGCCTCCTGCAAACGGCTAACTCGCAATCGAGCGAACGCTACTAAAGAACGCCTCGACCAAGGAAATTGGTATCTTACAATACCGGCGCAGGCTTGTTGGGCTTTCAGTTGTAATCCTGTGCCGATGATGAAATCATGCGCGCGCTTGACAACGGGCAGGTTAATTCAAGTTCCGCCACCAGGAGGAGAAGCGGTATGACCACTCAGGTTGTACATCGCGTATTCGGTCCCAAGCAGGTCAGGCAATTCAGGGAAGTCTACGAGCGCGCGCGCGTTGTGGAGGCAACTTACCCCGATTCGCACATTGCCAGCAAAGCCGCCAAACGGCTGATCGAGGCATTCGAAGCCGAGATCCAGACTGACGGGACGGTTCTGGATTTTCAGCAGCTATGCGAAGCAAACCCCCTGGGGACCGCCTGAGACCCGGACGTTGTCTGGCGAAGGCTCACGATGAACCGCTTCATCTGCCGACGTCAGCCATGCCCTGCAGGCGGATCGTGCTTGCCGTTCAAAATCAAATTTCGGAAGTGGGTCGCCATGCGGAGCGATAGGGGAGCCATGGGGTGTTGGGCGGCGGTGGCTCCCCTATCCTGTCTCCGCATTTGTTCGCAGACAGGCAGCGTAAGCTCGAGCAGACGCCGGCAATCCAGTGTTCAGCGTGGTGTATACATCGTCAACGAAGCTTTTGGAGGTATGATGCAGCGTTGTCAGGAGGTGCGAGCAAACCCAACCACCGCCTATCGTATGAGACCCGCCGAATTAATCGCAAGAGCGCGTGCAACCAACACAGTGCGCGGTAACCGAGGATATCTATAGCCTGGTGCGGCACGGGCATGCGCCTTAGTTCGGGCCGCTCGCGCGGGTCAAACCGGTTTGGAGTCCCGTCTTCTCAACGTAAAAATTTACCGAAAAAATTAACTTATGTTAGAGAATGCTAATAAATAGCTCCTACACTCCCGAGGCTGCTTTAGATGTCAGCAGCCACGTTGCTTGAGGTTCGCAATCAGCCTTGAGCGTGGAAAAGGGGTCGGGTACCAAAACTTCCAATTCTAAGAAAGGGCACTTATCGGGCGCCACAGGTACCTTCGTTGGGGAAGGGTGAGTATCGGTATGGTTTCTACAGCAGGACTGCACAGTTACGGTTCGTCAAATCGATCAAGAGTTCCGTCCAGCGGCACAGAAAATCTCCACCAAGAAGCAGGTAAGCAATACCTTCTCATGCTGGACGGGAGGGCCTTGGACCGCGAGTGTCTCGCTTCGGCGCTTGAGGATCATGAATTGGGCATGGTGGTCGTCGCCATGGGTTCGATCGAGGAATGGCGCATAAGGAAGGGTTCGGCTTCTCCCCTTTCAACCATACTCTTCAACCTCGGGGGCCGGAAGGTCACCGATCACGGCATTGCAGAAGAAATCAGGCATATTTCGTCCGAGTTCAAGACCGTTCCGGTGGTCATCCTGGCCGACACCGAAGATCTTGCACAGGTGCTGACGGCTCTCGAATGCGGCGCACGCGGCTACATTCCGACTTCGGTCGGGATCGATGTGTGTGTCGAGGCGATCAACTTGGCTGCAGCCGGAGGCATCTTCGTTCCGGCCAGTAGTGTCCTTTCCATGCGGCACCTGATAAAATCAGGCAACTGCGACGCCCGGCCCTTGACGGGCATGTTCACGCTCAGGCAGGCAGAGGTCGCCCAGGCACTGCGACGCGGCAAGGCGAACAAGATCATCGCCCACGAACTGAACCTTCGCGAAAGCACTGTGAAGGTTCACATCCGAAACATCATGAAGAAATTGAAGGCGACCAACCGCACGGAGGTCGCCTACAAGGTGAACGATCTCTTCGCGGAAGGACCTCTGGGCCAAGAGTGATCGCATCAACAAGACGGCCCGTCCTGGTTTAGTGCTGGCGGGTCGTGTTTTTTGTCAACAGAACATTTGAATGAAGGTCGATGGATTTCGCGTTGCCGCACGACCGATGCCACGCGAGACTCCCTTCTGAATCGTGACTTTGCTCCGCGCAATGGAACAGCTTTTGAGAAGAGGCAGTCGGAGGGGTCCGGGGCAACGAAACGCCGCCCCGTTCGAGCGGCATTCTCGCCTGATCAACCAACAGCAGCAGCGGTCTGTGCCTCGGCCGTTCGTGCCAAATGACGGCGCAGGTCGCGCATGTCGACCTGCTGACCGCAAATCGGGCAGGTATGGAAATTGTCGTCTCGTGGGCTGGCTGGCCACCGTGCAGCTTGCCGGGGATTGGTGGTCCAAGGTCGGATTCGCCATGGCTATCAAACATTCAATTCGTCTAAAATGGTCCGGAACCATTTTTTAGCGCACGCTATATTGAATCGCAGTCTTGCGAGGCAGTTCATGCGTTTGAAGTTCATCCCACCTATTGAGCCGGAGCTTGTCGACACCCGCCCGAGCGGGGCGACTGGATTCACGAGATCAAATTCGACGGGTATCGCACTCAGCTCATCATGGATGAAGATGGCATCCGCCTGTTGACGAGAAGAGCGCGCCACAACCAGGACAGGTCAAGCGACTGATCCTTGGGTCTCATCACCGACAGGGGAAGTTTGCACCTGTTGCAGCCGAGCGGCGCGTCTCCGATCATGATGCGTATCCCAGCGGCCACCAAGGTTCACTCGGACGCCGGGATGGGTCCTGCAATTACTGGGCGAAGCGCAGGTGACCCACAACGGTACTTTTGACGCCGCGAGCTCCAACAGCGCGCGCGTTGGGGTGTGATCGATCAGGCAGACGTGCGGCTGTCAGCCGGCGGCCTAAGGATACTCAGAATGTCTGGTTGTAGGCGCCCACCTCGGGGCTGCGGCGCAGCACGGTGTCGACAGCCTCGAACATCTCCCGTCGACGCTGCGACGACACCGGGCTTTCGACGACCACGACCAGTTCCGGCTTGTTCGAAGAGGCGCGCACCAGTCCCCAGGTGCCGTCTTCGGCGACAACGCGCACGCCGTTGACGGTGATGAGGTCGGCGATCTTCTGGCCCGCAAAAACCGTTCCATCCCGCTTCATGGCCTGAAAGTCGGCAACCACCCGCGCGACGACGCCATACTTCACATCGTCCGCGCAGTGCGGCGACATGGTGGGCGTGCCAAAGGTCAGCGGCAGCGCGCGGTAGAGATCGGCCATCGAGCTGCCGGAGCTGCGATCCAGCATCTGGCAGATGGCGATGGCGGTGACCAGCCCATCGTCATATCCGCGCCCGATCGGCGGATTGAAGAAGAAATGGCCCGACTTTTCGAAACCGGCGACGGCGCCAAGCTCGGCGACGCGGCGCTTGATGTAGGAGTGGCCGGTCTTCCAGTAGTCGGTGATGGCGCTGTTGGCGCGCAGCACGCTGTCCGTGTTGAACAGGCCGGTCGACTTGACGTCGACGACGAAGGTCGAGCCCGGATGCTGGCTGGAGATATCGCGCGCCAGCATCACACCGACCTTGTCGGCAAAAATCTCATTGCCCTCATTGTCGACGACGCCGCAGCGGTCGCCGTCACCGTCGAAGCCAAGGCCGACATCGGCTCCAGTCTCAAGCACCTTGTCCCTGATGGCATGCAGCATCTGCATATCCTCGGGATTGGGATTGTAGCGCGGAAAGGTGTGGTCGAGTTCGACATCGAGCGGGATCACTTCACAGCCGATCCGTTCCAGCGCTTCAGGCGCAAAGGCGCCGGCGGTGCCATTGCCGCAAGCGGCCACGACCTTGAGCTTTTTCGAGATGCGCTTGCCCCGGGTCAGATCGTCGAGATACGTTTCGCGAAAATTGGGAACGAAATCATAAGACCCGCCGCCGACAAGGTCGAAATCGCCGGCCATTACAATCTGCTTCAGCGCGCTCATCTCTTCCGGCCCGAAAGTCAGCGGCCGCGCCGCGCCCATCTTGACCCCGGTCCAGCCATTCTCGTTATGCGAGGCGGTGACCATAGCGACCGAAGGCACGTCCAGTGCGAACTGGGCGAAATAGGCCATCGGCGACAACGCCAGTCCGATGTCCCTCACCCGAGCGCCTGCAGCCATCAAACCGGACACCAGCGCCAGCTTGATGCCAAGCGAATAGGAGCGGAAATCATGCCCGGTGACGATATCGGGACCGGCACCGACACGGCGGATCAGCGTGCCAAGCCCCATTCCGAGCGCCTGGACGCCGATCAGGTTAAGTTCGGGCGCGACCTGGCCAAACCACCAGCGCGCATCATATTCCCTAAACCCGGACGCCTTTATCAGCGCCGAGGTTTCAAACTCGAACGTGTTGGGCCGGGCTTCGTCAACGAAATTCAGCGACAAGACAGGACACTCCGAACGACACAAATGCGGTTGTCGAGGCGGTAGCTTACCGGAACCGTTCTTCCGGCCTATCTATCAGTTTGGTTGATCCCTTTCACGACATGGAAAGCCGGCGAGCATCGTTGTCGGGCTATTTCCGCGGTGCCCTGCAAGCCCTGATGCCCGCAAAGATCCGAATACCGCTGAATGTCGTGATGCCGCGATCTGATCGACGACCGTGCCGCGTTCCAACGTAGGCTGGATTGCGACCTCCAGGACCACCCATAAGGAGCGTTTCCTGGCGTTAATAAACCTTGTAATATTTTGTGATCGCCGCCATTCGAGTTCTCCACAGCCGCGTCCCATTGACCATCTGCGGTTGCTAGAATCCCCCAGGGGAATGCCTTAAGCAGCCGTGAGCAAGAAGCAAGTCTTCTGCTCTGACGAACGCACAGCTTTAAGCACGGGCGCAAAAATGCCGCTGTTTTTTTTCGATATCCGGGACGGCAAATCCCATTCTCCCGATACAGAGGGCACCCACTACGTTGGTGCGCTCGAGGCCCGGGTAGACGCGGTTAAAATGCTGGTCGCCATGGCACAGGACGAAGTTCAGGGCGGGTTACAAAGCAACCTTTCGGTGACTGTTTCTGACGAAAGTCGTCGGCCCGTTATGGAAGCAAATATCGATTGCAGCATAAAAGTCTTTTGACAAATTCCCGATAGCCCTGGACCTAGTTGGCTCCGTCGGGATGCAGCAAGCTTTGTGCAGCTGTCCTGGCCGCACTTGACTTACGGCAGCGGCTTCTGATCACTTTTATACCCCGAGACCACGTAAGCGGAGAAGGCCGCACGATGCTGCTGCACCTCCTCGATACAGCCACGCAAGCTTCGAATGCACATTGCCGGCAGCCCTTCTACTCGTTCGCAAGCGACCGCCGCGGTACTGTCGCACGCTCGATCGCGACGACCGTCCCTTATTCGACTTCGCTGCCGATATTGCACAGGACGGGGGCCTGGCACATCGCCAGGAACCTTTGCCACCGCGAAGCCAATTCGGCGGAACTGGATTACAGGACGTTGACGGTGGCGTGGCCCGGCGCCGGAACGCTTCGTTCCAAGGCGGCTACGCCGCGCCGAGCACGGGCTCTCGTGGCGCAAACAACTGCAAGTGCGATGAAGAAGAGGATGCCTGGATCAGCGCTGCCACCCGACACCGACATTGCAATTATGCTTGCAAGGGCAGCATTCCTGACGCTCGTCACGATTGCATCTGTCTCTGCATCCACCCGTTCCCGAACCGCGCCCAGGCCTCTGGTCACGACATAGAGCAGGGCCACTATCATCAGCGATCCAAACAGACCCAACTGCGACAGGACAGCGATCGGCCAACTCGATGCCCTTGAACTGCCGAAACCAACGCCCAGTCCGCTCGTATCGAGAAACGACTGCAGGCTCTTTACATTCCAATAAGTGCGCTCATGGCCTGACCCGGAATCCGCTTTGTTAATGATGGTGCTGTTGATCAGTCTGACGAACGGGTCCAACGCCTCGGCTTTGTAAAGACTAATGCCCAGTACGGCGGTCCCGCCCACCACCATGAGAGCTATTATCAGTATCTCTTCGCGCGCAACTTTTCCCCTGATGACCGACTGTAGCATGGACAACGCAACGGGGATGCATAGCAGTGTCAGCCCGACGTAAGCCGTCGATGAAGTCGACAGAATGGACAAGAAGAGCAGGATTCCGGCCAGCCATTTCGCAAGCGGTGATTTGGTCTTTCTCCAGTAGCTGTAGCAGAATGCCAGGCAGGCGAGAGAAACGCTGGCGAACGAAGAGGCCTCCGAAAAAGGCCCGGTGATCCGCACAAAGCCTGCCTCGACCGCGTTCGATATAATCGCGTAGTTGGCGGTTCTGATCGGGGCCAGAAAGTCTCCCGCCCCCGCGGTCTTGCCAATGAAATCGATCAGCCCCATTCCCGCGTGCAGGCCGCACCACAAAAAGAAGCCGCGCCTGATTTGATCGATCCGGTTGGAGTGCAGCAGCAGGGCGCAAAGTGCTATCGCGGCGAGGCCACCAAGAATAAAGTAGCCCGTCTGCGAAATGTTGGCTGAAACGGGCGCCAATGAATCTTCTACGACTGTTCCACGGTTCTTGGACTGCACGAATACGGTCGTCTGTCCCGCAAAGAACCTCGGAAACAGCCATGATCCGATGATTGCGTAAAGCATAAGGCTTGTAAGGACCCAGATCGACCCGATGCTTCCGAACACGAATCCAAGATCAAACCAGATACGCCGTCTCGCGGCGACGGCCGTGACGAGCAGGCCCGCGAATAAGGTGTAGATCAAGGGGGATGAGCCACCCAGAAAGCTCAGGGTCATCACGGCCGTCGCACCGAAAGCCTGGGAAGCGATCAAGCCAATGATCAGCATTCCCCTTGAATAGTACGCAACAAGCAAAATAGCCGCGCATACTAGCAGTCCCGGCAAAGACACCTGCATGCCGATCGAGTTCCCGGTGAGCGGATACAGCAAGCTGTCCGATGGCCAATCTTTCGGCAGGTGAGTATCCCCCGCAAGAGAGTCAAAGGGGGTAGCCTTCACCCGCGAAGGGAGGTAGCGGACGCGCTCGTCTCCATCGCCCTTGCCCTTGATGGTGAAGGCAGTGGCCGGCGCAAAATGCGATCCTGGGCTGAATGGCCGCATCTATGTCGGCACTAAGAAATGCGCGTGACGGACCGAAGGCTGGCAACGGGCGGGTTGTCTAGAATCCACCATAAGGAGGAGAGGCGATATGACACCCA